>JANLIU010000069.1 GCA_024654305.1 Candidatus Parcubacteria bacterium | reverse complement strand
CGTACGCTGTACACACACTCGCATCCGCCGATAGGTTCGCTCCCTTGATTTAAGTACTGTTGTGCCACTTCCATCTTCTCTTCGACTTCAGGAAGTCGTCCCATGACGCGTTTAGTCATGTCCTCTATTTCAAATAACGCATTACTATCGAGTTCGCCATTTCGCACGTACTCCTTATTGAGCCGCATGTGGAAGTACCGGCCCATCGGTACATGAGCACGGAGCAGTACCGATGCCTGAAATGCAATATCAACAATATGATCGCGTTCACGGTTCTCTTTGATTGAATTCGTTGCCTTTATTTCATAGAGATCCCAACAGGCATGTTCAGGATTATATTTTAGTACGTCATTACGAGCGATGAAGCCGTCTTTGATGAACGTTGCTTGGAAGACTACTGAGCTCTTCGCGGTCATCAGTCGCTGTGTTTCTGCGACTCCGTTTTCTCCACTTTCCCCTACATCGATACCGCCCGGGAACCGGCCACGTGCGACTGACTCTACTTCGTTACCTTGTTCGATGAGATGCAGTTCAAATTCTGAGAGCTTGAATTTCTTCAGTAGTTCAGGCTTGTGGAGCTTGAGCCAGATATTCTTCGGGCAGTATAGAAACTCCTGAAAAAGAGTCTTGGATATGAGATGGGTCATTCAGATTTAAGTTCATCGAATATCGCCATACGATATGTTTTACTGTAACACAAAATGCATAGTACGTACGTAATGAGGTTGTGAGTTGGGTGCCATACATTAAACGGCGACCTTTTGGACCGCCATCATGCTGCTTATCAATCTGATTTCCAAAAGTTAGACGTAGCTCGGTGCGAACTTCTGATAGCGATTGCGTTCGACGAATATGATCGAGTTGGCGTAGTGCAATGTCGTCTCAAGCAGCGTATGCCTAAGCTGGTTACGGAGCGAGATTATGTCAGCACCGCGCAGTAGCATGTTTGAGGTGAGTGAATGCCGGAAGAGATGCGGGTAGACGCGCTTCGTCACTCTGGCGGTGCGTGCGAGTACACGCACGATTTTCCGCACGTCACACATTGCTAGCGGGTTGCCACGTATGAGCGTTGTGAACAGAAAGTCATCCGGCTCCCGTGGGAACGCTTGCAGGTATTCGATTAAGATTTGTGTACACTCAGGTGTTATTTCCGAGACGCCATCCTTAAGCCCTTTCCCGCAGACGATGCGGACGGCATTCTGCGTGAAGAGGACATTACGAACCCTGAGCGTACACAACTCGAAGTTGCGGATGCCGGAGTATGAAAGCAGAGCGACAATCGCCTTCTGTCGTATCGTTCGCGAGGCGTAGAGCAATCGAGCCACTTCTCCTTCGGTCAGTGTGTCTTTAATAATGGGTCGCGGCTTCTTCTGTCTACCGAAGCGCGTTGGAGCCCCAATGAAGGCGAGATACTGTTCCAGCGCAAGTACCGTGTTCATCTTGTGCGAGTATGAGTAATTGGAAAGGTACAGGTCTTCGACGAATCGTTCTGCTTCGGCATGAGTCGGTCGCTCGCCGAGTTGTCTAGTAAATCTACGCATTGAGCTGATGTAGCCGTTGACTGTAACCGGCTGCAAACCTTTGCGGGCAATGAGGTATCGTGCGAACGCTTGTTGAGTTGTCATGAATGTTCCACATAAAATCTTTTAACGCCCCGAATGGGACGTCGAAATATTTGAGTGACTTCATATCGCTAGTACAATCCGCAGGTTAAACCTGCGGACCCCGTGGCGGCTTACTGAGCCGGAGCAGCTACAGTCACAGTGAGTGAGGCGGAGCCGGTGTTGCCTGCCGCATCGGTCGCGGAGTAGGTCAGGGTGTAGGAACCAGCGGTTGCGGTGTCGACTGAACCGGTCTTCACTATCTTCGAGGTCAAGTCGCCGTCCACATTGTCAGTCGCGGTGGCGCCAGCGTCAGTGAATGTGTCCCCTACCGTGAGCGACATCGTGGCAGAACCGTTCAGGGTGACTACTGGTGCAGTTGTGTCGGGAGCCGCCGCGGCGACGGTGACGAGGCGAGAGGCGGTGCCGGTGTTTTTCGCGGCGTCAGTTGCGGTGTAGGTGATGGTGTAGGAGCCGGTGGTGGTGGTGTCGACGGTGCCGGTAACGACCGGCGTTATCGCGCCATCGGTGTCATCAGTCGCAGTCGCGCCCGGATCGGTGAAGGTGTCGCCGACGACGAGATTCATCGCCGCTGAGCCGTTCAGAGTGACAACTGGTGCGGTCTTGTCGGACGAAGCTGGAGTTGTGGATGCGGTAGTGCCGCCCGACGAGACCGTGCCATCAGGGTTGCCGACGATGACCGAGCGGACGACGCTCGCCATACTGTCAGAAGCCTTGTAGGTGATGATGTAGGTCGTCGGGGCCGAGGTGTCGATGGTGGATGTATTCAATTCTTTCTGCACGCCGTCGATAAAGGTGACGTACGAGGCACCGCTCCCTACAACTACGCCAGGATCAGTGAAGGTGCCGCCGACCGGGAGGAGCAACGGGTTGTCGCCGAGCAATGTTATCGCGGCGCCGGTGCTAGAGCCGGAGCTACCCGAAGGTAAGACATCGGGTGTCTGAATTTGAGGGGTGGAGGTGGCGATTTGGCCTTCGGTCTGGACGAGGAAGTAGTCGAAGGATACGTCGGTGGTCTGCGCCGCGGAGAGCACGACGCGGAAACTGCCTGCTTGTTTATCGGACACATACCAACTGCCAGTCACGGACGAGTTAAAAGTGACGAAGATTTTGGTCGCCGGCGTCACATACGCGTTTGTCACTTCTGCGACGGTGTTGCCGGTAAGCATACTAACGGTGCCCGCCGAGCTCGTGCCTGCGGAGTTAGCGGCGGCAACGAATCGGTCGGCGACGAGACTGCCGAACTGGGCGATGCCATTGGAAATGAATGCGCCGAAGGCGTTGAAGGCGGAGGCGAGCGTGGACGACCCGATGCCGACATTGCCGCTAGCTGAACTCACTGCCCCGCTCTCCAACTTCTCAACGCGCGACTCAAGCGATGTCACGCGCATCTCCTCATCGTTCATACGCGCCGCAAGGGCTTGTACGCCCGCAAGGTTGTAGGTGGAAAGTTTGTACAAATCAACGCCCTTGCCATCGGCTGTCAGAACGGCCGACGGTATCTCTGCCATGAGCGTTGTCGTCCCAGTGCCTGATGTTGCCCATGCGCCTGTGGCACTTCCAATCGGGACGATGAAATCTTCTGCGTGTATTTCCCCTTCAACCGCCAACATCGTATTCGCCCGCAAGACATACGTATTGTGCGCAAAGATGCCGTTACCGACGAAGTTGTGCGTACCTTCCACCTCGATGTCATAGACATGCTCGCGTCCGACGGGGGTTATGGAAACTATCTCGTCCCAGTGCAGATGTTGAGGCTGCATCTGCGACCCTTCTCCTGGGACGGCAATTTCCACTCCAGCCGCAAGGTTGGATACTTTAGTCCATGTCCCTGTATTTCCGCGCATTTTTTCGAGTAGTGACATAATCAAAATAATTATAGCTTGATTTTGGCGGGGGTAATTTCTCTGGGCGCAGTACCCCACTTCTTCCACGACTGCTCCAAATGAAAAGTCTTGGTCCGGCTCTCGGCGTAGCGGGCGATGATTTCATCCAATATGCCGGTATCCACCTTGTCCCCATACATACCTTTAATATGTTCCAGATAGATAATCATCTTATTGCACCCCGACATTGCCTTTTCGAGGAGACCAATGCCCTTCGCGAAATCACCGAAGCGGATAGAGTGCGCTTCGCCTATAGAGAGCGGGACCGTCATGGCGCAGTCGGTGATGCCCTCTAAAAATGGGTATTTCAACGTAACCAATTTCGGCCGGATGCTCTTAACAACGATGACCGCGCAATTCATCGCCGTCTGGTAGATGTCCAAGTCGCGGAAAGTCTTCACCGGCTTCCTCGGCGTAAATTGATACTTGCCATATTTTGTTTGCGCGTAGGGTTTCATCGCCCCGCTGCCGAACTTGCCTTCGGCTCTGCTCGCATTTCCTTTTTTCCATTCCTGATTCATAGTATTTATGCGACTTTAAACACATCCTCACGCGGCACCTCTGCCACGCTGCCATCGCGGTAATGCACTTTCCGCGCTCGTTTTTTAGTTTGTAATTTTTTGACGATGTGGAGCGGATAGAACTCGTAGAAATCCTTGTCGTCGAACCACGCGCACTTGAACTCAAAGAGGCGAAGTCCCGTGAGCCGAGAGAGTGCGAGCGCGTACCAGGTCAATTGCTCAATCGGCTTCTCCTTGCTCGCGTTCGGCTTGTAATCAAGAATATGCACCATGCCGTTGCGGATTTGCACTATATCAATGTGTCCTGTGAGTAACTTCGGAAATCTCTGCGCTTGCTTATCGCCTTTCAATTCGAGCAATCCGTCAGTGGTGATTTTAAATTTAAGCTCATTCTCCATATGCTCCACATCCTCGCGGCGGATATATACCGGCACCTCGGTCGCCACCGTGACCGAGTCGTTGGCTATCATAAAGCGTTGGAGCGCGTCGTGTCGTCCTTGATTATCTTGCACGCTCCGCAGGACAAACTCGGCAGTTTTATTCGCAAAGTTGGACTTGCTTTTCACTATCATATCGGTTTTATCAAACTTGCTTCGTATCTCGCTCATCCGCTCGCCGTCTTGGAAATATTGGTGCGGGGTTTCGCTGGAGACATTGTCCAAGTATTCCTTCAGCCGGCCGAAGCGGCGGTTCTTGAATTCTTCCATCGAGAGCAGTGTTTTGGCGCGGTGGTAGCGGAAGCGGTAGAGCTGGCGGTGCGCCATCGTGACCACCTCTATCATCTTCTGCGGCGGGAAAAG
>JANLIU010000067.1 GCA_024654305.1 Candidatus Parcubacteria bacterium | reverse complement strand
AGAACTTGGCTCGACGTTTCGGAAACGAGGTACACGGCATTGGAGCCGTCGTGTATCGCGATTCGGATAAGCCACGTTCGACCATCGAGTGGGGTTGATCCAGTACTGTGCGCCTCATTGGGCCGCCGAAGTCGCGAAAGCGAACAGGCGGCCTTTTTTTCCGATGGTCACGATTTGTGAAGCGTGATTAGATAGAGAGCATGGATGTGAAAGGAAAGAGAATATTTGTGGGGCTGTCGGGAGGGGTTGACTCGGCCGTTTCGGCAGCACTCCTGAAGCAAGCGGGCGCACAGGTAACGGGCGTATTCATTAAGGGATGGTACCCACCCGGGATGCCTTGCACGTGGGCAGCCGAGCGACGCGATGCGATGCGAGTAGCAGCGCGTCTTCATATTCCGTTTCTGACGCTCGATGCGAGCGCCGAATATAAAAAGCACGTCATCGATTATCTGCTCGCCGAATATCGCGCGGGGCGCACGCCGAATCCGGACGTCATGTGCAATCGGGAAGTGAAGTTCGGCGCGTTTTATCGTTTTGCCAAATCTCAAGGAGCAGATGCAATTGCGACCGGGCATTACCGGAGTGGCGAGAAGGACCAGAATTATTTCCTCTGGGCGGTGCCGAAAGACGTTCTGCAAGCAACACTGTTCCCGGTAGGAAACAGTGAAAAGAAAGAAGTGCGCGCATTGGCAAAAAAATTCAACCTGCCGGTTGCGGAGAAGAGAGACAGTCAGGGCATTTGTTTCCTCGGCGCTGTTTCCGTCAAGGAATTTTTAGAAAAAGAATTCGGAAATGATAACCCGGCACTTCTCTATACTATTGGTCAAAGAGTTCCTGGCGGGTATGTGATTGGAAAAAATGTTGGGAAGAAAGAAATTATAGTCTCGGAGGCGCGCGCCGGAGGCGCGCGAGAAGCCCGATTCACTGATGCGAATTGGCATGTTCCGATTGTGCAACACCAGGTGTTGCACATATCTGCGCAGACGCGATATCGTGGCCCACGTTGCGCGGGCCGCGTGGAAGGTAATCGATTCATTAGTTCCGAACTGCTTCCAGAACTGCCAGCGCCTGGCCAGTCAATCGTCTTTTATCAAGGTGACGAACTTGTTGGTGGTGGTATTATTACAGGATGAGTCCCGCTAGAGATAACGAACATCCGTCAGGAACGGAGCACGCCGATTCAGCGAGTTCTGATTCCGCGGGCGCGATGGCTTCACATAACGAATTACGTTCTATCTCTAACGGGATGAGTCACAAGCGCCTTTGGCTTGCCGCAGCCATAATCGCGGTCGTCATTTTTGTCGGCTTTATCCTGTCGGTACCGCACACGCGGGATATTGGGAACGTTAATTCTTCGCAGAATGTCGCGACGAGCGCGCCGAGAGTGTCGCTCCACGACTCGTTTAAAAAAGGAACGCATACCATCACGGGATCGATCGAGGCTCCGAACGCCTGTGCATCAGTGAGTGCACAGGCGTCTCTTGTGGGCGATGCAACAAACGCAAGCGGCATTCTTGTGGCGCTTTCTTTGGAAAAAGATTCAGGCGTTTGTCTCCAAGTTCCTACTCCGATAAATTTTACGACGACGATCAGTGCGCCGGCGCGTCTCCCAATAACCGCAACAGTTAATGGCGAAGTGGCAACAACAACAGCCTCATGACGACTCTTCCGATCATCATCAAGGCGGACGGATCGAAGGAAATATTCGATCCGACGCGCCTCGTTATATCATTGCGTCGAGTGGGTGCCGGAGAGTACGCCGCCGAACGTATAACGAACGCGATTACCGAAACGGTTGTGCCGGGCGTTACATCGAAAGAGATATACTCACGCGCGTTCGCACTTCTGCGCAAGGAAGCGCGTCCGGTCGCCGCACGCTACGCGCTCCGGCGCGCGCTTCTCGAGCTCGGTCCCACCGGGCATCCGTTCGAAGATTTCATTTCGCATCTCTATCGCGCGGAGGGCTGGCAAGTTGAGACGCGCAAAATCATCAAAGGAAAATGCGTATCGCACGAAGTGGATTTTTACGCGTCGCATTCCGACCAAAAGATGTATATCGCTGCAGAACTGAAATATCACAATGATCCGGGATACAAGACCGATCTGAAGAATGCGCTCTATGTAAAAAGCCGTTTTGACGATATATTCGCATGCGACTCACAGGTGCGCGGTTGCCCGATAAATCGCGGTATCTTGGTTACCAATACCAAATTTACTTCTGAAGCCATCGCGTATGCCGAATGTGCCGGCGTGGAACTTCTTGGGTGGAGCTATCCATTGAACGACAGTTTGTATATGCGCATGAGCCGTTCAAAGATATATCCCATCACGACCATCACGGGCTTGTCCCGCGCGGAGAAGACCATCCTTCTTGATCGTGGCATCATCGCAGTCGATGAAATAATGCAGGATCGTCGGGCGCTTGACCCGCTCCATCTCGACAGCGAACGGGTCGGCGAGCTTCTTGCGGAGATAGAGGGTCTGCTTGCGCTCCCTCCCTCCGCTCATGATATTGTTTCCGTATGATGCGCTTTTCAGCAGGGTCGTTCGTCGCCGGCGTCATGTTGGGGGCCGTCCTGGTAGGCGCATGGTTCTTTGGCGGGGATGTCAGTCTGCTACCGCTTTCGTCTTCTTCGCTTCTTGCGACGAGCACCGCGCCTTCTTTGGAAGAGAGCGGAGCGGTGTCTGTCGCCGATCAACCGGCGGGCATGAGTGTTATCGTTGAGTCGGTCACGGTGCCGCCGCCGGGCGTGTGGGTCGCCGTGCGCGAAGTAAACGGAATCGATTTAGGTAATGTGCTCGGTGCGGCGCGCGTGGTTGGACCGCACGGCAACGTTACTGTTTCGCTTTTGCGTCCCACCGAACCGAAACGTTCCTACGCGGTCGAGCTCTATCGCGATGACAACAACGACGCTTTTGATCCGTCGGCCAATAGCGTCTATGTCGACTTCGATACCGGTGCGCGTGTGGTTTCCTACTTCGCGACCACCGAATAATATGGCGGGTAGTTTTAAGGCAAGAAGCTCACGCGGGCCATTTGACCCATCGTCGCCGGAGCCGTATAAGGTCAGCCGTTCGAAAATCGACCTCTTTTCCGAGTGTCCGCGATGCGCATACCTTGATATGCGGCTCGGCGTGAAGCGCCCCTCAATGCCGGCGTTCACACTCAACAACGCCGTCGATGAACTCCTCAAGCGTGAATTTGATATCCACCGCGCGAAGGGCAGTAAACAC
>JANLIU010000057.1 GCA_024654305.1 Candidatus Parcubacteria bacterium | reverse complement strand
CGATATGCGCAAGGACGATGACCAGGACCATGAGCCAGACGCTCGCGGACGCCATGAAGAAACCGCTGGTGTGTGTCATGTTGTACCTTCCTTTCCGCTCGCGCGGTATGTGAGTTAAACGATCAAGTACCAAGCCATAAGATAACGCCACTAATACGAAAAGTCAAGCAGTGGTAGTTGACAAATTCTATGATTTTGGTATATGTAAAGGCTGACAACCAAGCTCTTTGAGGTTAAAAGGGCGCTCATCATAAGGAGGTAGGAGAATCATGAGGAACAACCAGTTGTATCGGAAGGCTTTCTGGACTTGCTACGGCGCAGCGGTACTGTTTTACAATTTCACGCTGTTGCCACTTGTGGCGCTTCTCGAGAAGAGTGTGATGGGGAACCCTCCGCACACTATTCTCTGGATACTCGGCTTCATGAGCATCTGGGTGGCGGCGTCTCTCATCCTTTCGTTGTTTACTGCATTTACCGAGGTTCCGAGAAAAACGGTAGACGATGAGGAATTGCTTGGAATCATCAATGCAGGACAATTGGTCATGCGTTACTTCAACCTCGCCGGTCTCGCATTTACAGTAGCCGAGTTGTTCTGGCGGGCATGGTATTTGTGCAAGAAAACTGACCGTGGATTCTTTCCTCCCGATGAACCTGGCGAAGTTTGACGAAGCCGCCGAGAATGAAAACCGCCGAGCACTTTTCACTCGGCGGCTTTTCTTTTTACTTAACAGAATCCTTGTCTTTTTCGCTCAATTTTTCTAGTGCATCGAGTGCAACATCTATAACGTGTATATACGCTTCGGGGTTTGAATTGATTTCATTATGAGCGCCGTAGACCGAATAAAAACCATCAACCTGTGAGGTGTTCACCACGCGTTGCATTCGCTCCATGGGGAAGATGGCGTCGCGCGCGCCCTGGATTATGGATATATGTTTTCCCTGTGCCTTCAGGTCTTCCAATATGAAGCGGATATCCGCATCACGCATCGCGAGCACTTCTTTCAGAGAACGCATCGGGTCCCCAGCCATATTCTTCAACGCTCCAAAGAGATCGGCGGGACTGCCGGGCTGTACCGAGCGTTCAATCTCAGGACGGGGAAGTTTTTCCTTATTAAGCGCTCCTTGCACGATGTCGAGACAGAAGCTTGTCGCGAGGCGCGGGGTTGTTTCATCATCAATAAGACCCGCGGGGTCGATAAGTACGATGTTGCGAATTTTTTCCGGATGCATCGTGGCGACGATGAGCGTCCAGAGAGCGGATTCCGAATGCGCGACAATGTCTAATTGTTCAACACCTTTTTCTTCCAGTGTGTGCAGCATAGCTGCCGCTTTCCGCAATTCGGCTGCCGCATACGTCTTGTCGCCCTTCCCGAAGTCAGAATCGGTATCAATACCGTGCGGAGCGAAGACCGAAAGCAGTCTCCTGCCTCGGTCTGCGATACCGAGCATACTTGCCTCGTACACACCTCGTGAAGCTGACCAGCCTGTACCAAAGAAAACTGGAACTTCCGTTTTTAGTTTTTCGGGCTGTACATCAAATGCTTCGATTGTTGTTGAACCGTATGTATACTTCTCGCTCTCTTCAAATTGCTTTGCGAGAGCCTCGTTTCGTACATATTCCGGTTGATTTTCTCCCTTCGGTTGTTTTAGTCCTTCCATAAAGATAGTCTAGCGCACCACCGACCACTCCTTATACGCGGCTTTGCCGCGTAGCGCGACCGAGAGGCCGTTTTTTATCCAGATGCCGTAGGTGCGAAGCCAGCCGAGCTTGTGGGGGCGGCGTAGCGAATGCTGTACGAAAAGTTTGTAGTAGGAAAGTGTGCGACCGAAGGTAGCGAGCCGACGGAACATTTCATTATCTTCTCCCGCGGCAAGATGCTCGCCGAATCCTCCGGCTTTCCAGAATGCGTCCGTGCGCATCATCTGGAATTCGCCGGAAGAATTCCCGGAATGAAACACATTATTAAAAATGATGTAGGACCAGTTCAGGGGCGCGCAGAAGAATGCGTCTATGAGCGAATGATTTTCGGGCCATGGTTTGAGCGGGACCGTGATGCCGAGCAGTTTTGAGTTCTTTTGAAATGCCGCAAGTGCTTCATCAAAAAATTTCTGCGGCTCGGGAATAAGCACATCGGCG
>JANLIU010000051.1 GCA_024654305.1 Candidatus Parcubacteria bacterium | reverse complement strand
CAATCCTTGGTCCTGCAAACGAGCGGAAAGCGAAAGCTGGTCAATGGGTTCGCCGCGGTCGGCAAGTTCGCGCATGGCGCCGAATATGAGCCGATGTTTCTCCGCATAAAAAGAATCCGGATGAATGAGGTCCGATACATCGTGAATCGCGTCAGGTTTGAGAAGCAGTGCGCCCAAAAGGGCGCGTTCGGATTCGAGCGATTGGGGCGGGACGCGGTCAGTAGCCATTACTGCCTAGTGTATCAAAGAGTTCTCATAGTCAACACTGGGCCGTTCGGGCCGTCATCCACATGATATCCACCGTTCTCGATCTCGCTCCGGAGACGGTCTGCGGCGGCGAAATCCTTTGTCACACGCGCTTTTTCGCGTTGTTCAAGCAGAATGCGTATATGTTCCGGCAGGTCGGCGCTCTCCACAACGTTTGAAGTTGACGGGCGCGTCAGATTGAGGCCGAGATGTAATTCGGCGTCTTGGATAAGACCCCATTTTTCTTCAGGAGCATACTCTTCGCTTTTGAGCGAATCCCAAAGAATACCGAGTGCTTGTGGGGTCGCAAGGTCGTCCCGCATTGCTACAAGGAAACGTTCACGCGCTTCCGAGGGTGCGCTTTTGCCCTTTGATTCTGTATTGATATCGCGAGAGAATTTTTCCAACCTCTCAAGCGCGCCGGCCGCTCCCGCAAGCGCGTTCCATGAAAAAGAAAGGTGAGTGCGATAATGTGCCTGCAGATAGAAATAACGAAGTGCGAGCGGATCAAATCCTTTGGCGACAATGTCTTTCAAATAAATATCGTTGTGTAAGGATTTGGATATCTTCTGGCCTTCAACCATAAGAAAAGCGTTGTGCATCCAATAATGCACGAACGTACGTCCGGATGCCGCCTCCGACTGCGCTATCTCGTTGTTATGGTGCGCTCCGATATGGTCCTCACCGCCCGTGTGGATGTCGATTTCTTGTCCAAGCAGTGCGCGACTCATTGCCGAGCACTCAATATGCCAGCCCGGATTGCCGCGACCCCACGGACTGTCCCATTGTTGAAGATCGTTTGGCTTGGCGCTTCGCCACAGCCAGAAATCGGCGGGGTGCCGTTTTTCTCGGTCCATCTCAATGCGCGCACCGACGCGTTGCGCCCCGAGGTCAATATTACCCAGTTTGCCGTAACTCGGGAATCGAGAGGTATCAAACGCAAGCCCGTTCTTGATACGATAGGCGAATCCTTTTTCTTCGAGTGTTTTCGCAAGCGCTATCTGCTCCTTGATGTAATCGGTTGCGCGCGGGAACTGAATATCTTTCGTATCAATATTGAGTTCGGACAAGTCCTCTGTGAATTCCTTGGTATAGCGGTCGGCAATATCCTGTGGCGTTGTTTTCTCGCGCGCCGCACCCACAGCCATTTTATCCTCGCCCTGGTCTCCGTCACCGACGAGATGGCCGACATCGGTGATATTGATGACGCGCCGCACGCGATAGCCGTCTGCGCCAAGCGCGCGGGCGATGGTGTCCGAAAAGACGTACGCGCGCAGATTGCCGATGTGCGCACTACCGTAGACCGTCGGCCCGCATGAATACATTGTCACGATGCCGGGACGCTGGGATATGAAAAGTTCTTTAGAACCGGAGAGTGTGTTGGTGAAAAATATCTGTGCAGGACGGCGCTCCGCGGCGTTCTTTCGTTTTCCGAATACGTGCGCGAACCACTGCATGTTAGAGCCAGCGTTTTTTAGCGAAGAAAAGCACCATAAGGACGACAACGCTGAACATAATCGTCATGATGATAAGGAACGCATCAGGATTTCCTTCGAGCGGCGTTCCCGGCGCATGTATTCCGAGCGTGACCGCGATGAGCTCGAGCGGAAGCACAATGACCGTGATGATGGTCAGCGTTTTCATGATTTCGTTTTGACGCGCCTCAAGCAGGGCGGAATTGGTCTGGCGCAACTCGCTTGCGATGGCGCGATGCGTCCCGACCAGCCGCATAACCTGCGCGCGCTCGGCGAGGACGCGCTCGGAGCGTTCCACGAAAGAGGCACCGAAAAAGCCGTGGCCCGCGAGCATTTTCAGGAAATAGCCAAGCGTCTCTTCCTGGTCTGCGAGAGCGGCATCCAAATGCAGGAATTCTCGGCCAATATCCGATATGCGCCGTACCGAGGTTTTTTCGTGGTCATCAAACATTTCGCGCTCTACATGCGAGAGATTGCTTGCGAGGTGGTTTGCATGGTCGCGCGCGGACGCATACAAATGAGCGAAGAGTATTTCAAGCAGGACATCGGTGGCAATGCCTTCGTGTTCGCCGACAAGCTGCTGTGTTTCAAGGATTTTCTTCAAATGGTGGAGCGGTACGATGACATCGTACCGTACGGTCACGATGAAATTAGCGCCGACGACGAAATCCACCTCC
>JANLIU010000050.1 GCA_024654305.1 Candidatus Parcubacteria bacterium | reverse complement strand
GGCCAAGAAGCGCCCGCTTGCCGAAGCGCTTACGGAACACGGCATCGTGCTCGCGGATGCGCTCGCGGAAGCCGGGAAGGCCTACGGCATTCCTTCTCGTCTGCTTGGCGAGCCTCCGGCCGCACAAGAAGTGTTCACGTATATTCCAATCGATTCAGCCCGCCATTACGGGTTTGTTCCGCTCGACCTCAATGAGGGAGCGCTTGAGATAGGCATTACCGACCCCGACAATATAGAAGCGCTTGATGCGTTGCAGTTCATTTCCGGAAAGATAGGCATGCCCTATAAAATATTCCTCATTACGAAGGAAGATTTTGACCGGGTCATCGACGCCTACCAGAATCTTTCTGGCGAGATCGGTAAAGCGCTTTCCGAATATGAAACGACCGAGAAGCCTGCGAGAGAGCAGACAACGGCAGAAAGTTCTCTTTCGGCGACCAATGAAGTAGCGGAGCTCGGCGAAGAACCGCTCGGGCTCACCGGCCCGCACGAGGGTCTCAAAGAAGATGCTCCGGTAACAAAAATCGTCTCAACGATATTGCGCTATGCGATCGACGGACACTCTTCTGACGTTCACATAGAGCCTTCACCCACCAAGACGCGTATTCGTTTCCGTATGGACGGCGATTTGCACACCTCGCTTGAACTGCCGGCGAAAGTGCATGAAGCCGTCGTCGCGCGCATCAAGATCCTTGCGAAACTGCGCCTCGATGAGAAGCGCAAGCCGCAAGACGGCCGTTTCTCGGCGACCGTCGAGAAGCGCCGTATCGATTTCCGTGTGTCTACCTTTCCGACGGAGTTCGGTGAGAAGGTCGTGATGCGTATTCTGGACCAGTCGGACGCGACCGCGACCTTGGAATCGGTCGGGTTCTCCGCGGCTCAACTCGCGGAGATACGTGACATGATGAAAGTCCCGTACGGCATCATCCTTATCGCAGGACCGACCGGCTCCGGCAAGTCCACGACACTTTTCTCCATGCTTTCCGAGACCGACCGCGAGACAGAGAACGTCGTGTCGCTTGAAGATCCGGTTGAATATCAGATATCCGGCGTCGCGCAAAGCCAGGTGCGCCCCGAGATAGGGTATACGTTCGCAAGCGGTCTACGCTCTATTTTGCGCCAGGACCCGGACATCATCATGGTCGGCGAGATACGCGACAAAGAGACTGCCGTGCTCGCCGTGCAAGCCGCACTCACCGGCCACCTCGTCTTCTCCACCATTCATACCAATACGGCAGTCGGCGCCATTCCGCGCCTCATCGATATGGGCGTTGACCCGTTCCTTATTGCGCCGACCTTGATTGCCGTTATCGGTCAACGATTGGTGCAGAAGCTCTGTCCCGGCGCGGGCAAAGCGTTTCCGGTCACCGACAGCATACAAGAATTTCTCGATAGACAATTCGCCGATCTACCCCCGGAATACAAGAAGGCATTACCTCATTTCAAGGAGTTCTATCATGCGACTCCGACGGCGGATTGCCCGAACGGGACGCGCGGTCGCACCGGCGTTTTTGAAATACTGCGGATGGATAAGAAACTTGAACAGGTCGTGCTCAAGGAGCCGGTGGAGGAAAAGATATATGCCGTCGCACGTGCGGACGGCATGCTCACAATGCGCGAGGATGCCATCGTAAAGGCGCTTGCGGGTGAGATTCCTTTTGAAGAGGTCAACACACTCGGCGGCGAACTTTTCCCCGAAGAGGAGGCCACTTGACCCCATGGCGGTGTATACTAGTTAACAATGGCTTACCGCGTCTATTTAGTTGATGACGACCGATTCCTTCTTGACCTCTATGCGGTCAAGTTCAGAAACGCCGGCCATGAGGTGAGTGTGTTCGGAAGCGGTGAAGACCTGCTCACTGCACTCCGCAAAGGCGAACCGGCGCCGGACGCTATTCTCCTTGATCTCATCATGCCGGGCGTGGGTGGCTTTGAAGCGCTTGAAACGATGCGAAAAGAGAATCTCGCGAAAAGCTCAAAGGTCATCATACTTTCGAATCAAGGTCAGGACTCCGACATTGAAAAGGCGAAACAGCTATTCGCCGACGGATACATCATCAAAGCGTCCGCGATCCCTTCCGAGGTGCTTGCCGAGACCTTGCGTACTATTGAAACGGGCGCTCAAGGAGCAGGGCAGTCGAGCTGATACCCATGGTCGCCGACAAACGCCTCGAAGAGCTTCTCGATCTCGTCGTTACGCAGGGCGGTTCCGATCTCCATATCTTCGCCGGCGGGCCGCCGATGTTGCGCGTGTCCGGCGCGCTCTTACCGGTCTCAAAGTATCAGGCGCTTACGAATGAAGAGACCGAAGCGATGCTAAAGAGCATTGTCCCGTCAGAGCGTTGGAATTCATTTCTTGAGAACCAGACCATTGATCTTTCCTATGCGCACGGAAAGGACGCGCGCTTCCGCATAAACGGATACCGCGCGCAAGGAGCGACCGCGTTAGCGCTTCGGCTCGTACCGCGCGCCATCCACACCTTCACCGAACTCAATCTCCCGTCAGTGCTTGAAGTTTTCACACAGCGTGAGCAGGGCTTTTTTCTCTGCGTCGGGCCGGTGGGGCAGGGCAAATCAACGACGCTCGCGACGATGATCGACCGCATCAACGATTCCCGTTCAGAACACATTCTCACGATAGAAGACCCGATTGAATATGTTTTCACGCCGAAAAAATCGCTTATTCACCAGCGCGAGGTGCATATCGATACCCCGGATTTCAAAACGGCGCTCCAGAGCGCATTCCGCGAAGACGTGGACGTCATCATGGTCGGCGAAATGCGCGATTACGAGACCATCTCCTCCGCGGTGACCGCCGCCGAGACCGGCCATCTCGTCTTTTCCACGCTCCACACCAACAACGCCGCACAAACCATCGACCGCATCATTGACATGTTCCCGGCCGAACAGCAGAGTCAAGTGCGCGTACAGCTCGCAGGGAGCCTTGCGGGGATTTTCTCCCAGCGGCTCATCCCGAGAGTTTCCGGCGGACTCATCCCGGCGTATGAGCTCCTCATCAACAACAACGCGGTCTCGACCTTGATCCGCGACGCTCGCACGCATGAGATAAGCGCCGTCATTCAGACATCCTCGCAAGAGGGCATGATAGACATGGATCGTTCACTTGCCGAGCTTGTACACAAAGGCGAAGTAACGGTCGAACACGCCTACGAGCACTCCATGGACCCGAAGACCTTCGAACGCTATCTCTAATATGCTTTTTAAATACCACGCCATCGACCAAGACGGACACGAACGCGACGGGACCATCGAGGCCCCATCGCAGGATGTCGCCGTCGGAGCACTTCAGCGCCGGAATCTCATCATCTCATCCATCGAGTCCGGCGAAAAGAAAAATTTTCTCGAGCTCGACATCCCGTTCTTCGGCGGCCGCATTTCCAACAAGGACGTCGTCATTCTTTCACGCCAGATAGCAACGTTGTTCGAAGCGCAAGTATCCGCGCTCCGCATTTTCCGCCTCCTCGCATCCGAGGTAGACAATAAGCATCTCGCAACCATTCTTTCCACCGTCGGCGACGATTTGCAAGGAGGGAGCCCCATCAGCAAAGCGCTTGCGCGCCACCCAAAGGTTTTTTCCATGTTTTATGTCAACATGGTCCGCGCTGGCGAGGAATCGGGCAAATTGTCCGAGACATTCGTCTATCTCGCCGACTATCTGGACCGCACCTATGACATCGTCAGCAAGGCGGAGAATGCGCTCATTTACCCCATATTCGTCATTGTGGTCTTCTTCGGCGTGATGGCGCTTATGCTGACGCTCGTCATTCCGAAGATAAGCGCCGTACTTATTGATTCCGGACAGGCGGTGCCGCTCTACACCGCCATTGTCATAGGTTTTTCCAACTTCCTTGTCCAATACGGCATATTCGTACTCATCGGACTTATCGCGCTCGGCATCTACGCATGGCAATTGGGAAAGACCGAGCGCGGCAAGATGGTGCTGGATAATTTGAAGCTCACCGTGCCGTATGTCGGCGACCTTTACCGGAAGTTGTATCTCGCGCGCATATCGGACAACTTCTCCACCATGCTCCTTTCCGGCGTCTCGGTCGTGGAAGCGATAGAAATCACCGGCTCAGTCGTGGGGAATGCCGTCTACGCATCCGTGCTCGCGGATGTAGGGGCCGATGTAAAAGGCGGGTCCTCTATATCCGATGCATTGGGCAAGCATCCGGAGATACCGGGCATCATGGTCGCTATGACGAAGGTGGGCGAGGAGACCGGCGAGCTCGGTAAGATACTCACGACGCTTGCCAAGTTCTACAGCCGCGAGGTGAGCAATGCCGTCGATACGCTCGTGGGCCTCATTGAACCAGTTATGATAGTTATGCTTGGCCTCGGCGTCGGCGTCCTGCTTGCCGCGGTTCTATTGCCTATATACAACCTGGCAGGTTCTATCTAGACTATCCACAGCCTTGTTTACTCTAGAGCTTTTCTAGGCGTACAATGGAGCCATTAGCCGCACAAAATTAATTATGCATACACACCGTTCCCAGGGCTTCACTCTCATCGAATTGCTCGTCGTCATCGCTATCATCGGCATCTTGTCAGCCGTCGTGCTTGCGTCCCTTAACACCGCCCGTCAGAAGGGTAACGATGCCGCTATCCAGTCGAACCTGAGCGCCATCGCGACTCAAGCAGAGATCTGGTATAGCACGAACGACAATAAATATTCCGCGAGTACCGGTTCGATCTGTACGCATGCGGGCTCAATATTTGCCGATGGGGTTATCACCAAAGCCATTAATGCGACCGTCATCGCTAATGGCGGTACTGCCCTCGTATGCGGTGTTACGGCATCAGGGTACGCCGTGCAGTCGGTGATGCAGACGAAAAACGCCTCTAACGCCACGCAGTATTGGTGCATCGACTCTTCTGGGCAAGCAACGAAAGCGACGACTGCTTTGGGCGCAGGCGCTACGACCTGCCCGTCTTAGTCGAATTATTATTCTAAATACAATCATCATGAAAAAACAACGCGGTTTCACCCTCATCGAATTGCTCGTCGTCATCGCCATCATCGGTATCCTCTCGGCGGTCGTGCTTGCGTCCCTTAACACCGCCCGTTCCAAGGGCAGTGATGCGGCCGTTATGGCTGATGTCGGCGGTATCCGGACGCAGGCTGGCATCTATAGCAGTACCAGCGGTAATTACGGAAATGCAGCAGGGACCACCGCCGTCACTGACTGTGTTACAGCCGATACGCTCTTCACTGATCCGACGGTCGTAAACCAGATCGCAGGTATCAGGAAGGCGAATAACAACGGCGACGTATCGTGTAATGTCGGCGCGAAGGGTGCCACCTATGCGGTGTCAGCTGCGCTTACTGCGAACCCCGGCGAGTTCTATTGTGTTGACAGCACTGGCGTAGCGACCACAACTGCTACAGACACTATTAGTACCACTGGTACAAAGTGTAATCCATAAACTGAGGCACACAGATCATAACAGAAACCCGCGGCTCCTCCGCGGGTTTCTGTTATGATGCAGTGAATGTCTCTTCTTTTTCCCGCAGTGTTTTTCGCGTTCGGTGCCATTGTGGCCAGTTTCGTCGGTGTGCTTGCCGGCCGTCTCAACACAGGGCAGAGTTTTTTGGTCGGCCGTTCGCGGTGCGATGCATGTGGCATGACGCTTACGTCGCTCATGCTCGTGCCGATAGTTTCCTATGTTGCGTACGGCGGTCGCGCGCATTGCTGCGGTGCGCGCCTCTCACCCCTATCTCCCGCCACGGAATTGTTGCTTGGCGCCTTGTTTACTCTCAGTTATTTTCAACTCGGATTCTCGACCGCACTTCCGTTCATGTTTCTCTCGCTCGCGATTCTCATGGCGCTTGTGCTCTATGACCTATGGCATCAGATATTACCGACACCGCTCCTTATCGCCTTTGTGCTTGTAAGCGCTCTGACCGGATTTCTTCTCGCGTCGTCCCCGGGCGAATTTTATATGAGCATATTCGTCGCGCTTCTCATCGGGGGAAGTCTCGCGCTCATCCATTTCCTCTCGCGCGGGCGGGCCATGGGCTTTGCCGACGCGCCGTTCGCCTTCGGCTTATCGCTCTTAGCCGGCCCCGCCGCATTTTCCGGCTTCATTTTTTCATTCTGGATAGGCGCGGTTATTGGCATAGTCATATTGTTGAAGAGGCCTCGCGGCTCTAGAATGGGTGGTGAGGTGCCGTTCGCGCCATTTCTTGCCGCGGGCTTTCTCCTCGCGTATTTTACCCAATGGAACCTTCTCGTCTACATCGCGGTTTTACACTGATCGAGCTCATGGTGGTGCTCGCTATTATTGTTGTTATTACATCCGTTGTGTTTACCAGTCAGAATTCTTTCAACAAAACGCTCGTACTTTCTAATACGGCGTATGACATCGCCTTGACCTTACGGTCCACGCAGACGTACGGGCTCAGCAGCCGCGCATCCGGTGCGGCATCTAACGTCGGCTACGGCATTCACTTGGCGAGCGGAACTCGCAATTCTTTCATATTCTTTGCGGATACGAAGCCAGATGCTTCGTGTAGCACACCGGATTGCAAGCCGGGAGACCGCATCTACGCAAGTACTGGCGTGAATACCGATACGCTTGTGCAGACGTACAGACTCAACAATGGCATTACCGTGGGCGATTTCTGTGCCTATCCGCCGAGCGGCAGCGGATCGTGCGCATCCGGTAGTTTAACCGCGCTCGACATCGTCTTCACACGACCTAACCCGAACGCGCTCATAAGCGGTTCGAACGGCGCTTCCTATATGACCTACTCGTCGGCGTGCATCACGATTTCTTCTCAACAAGGCGACACGAAAAGATATATTTCTATAGCGGCTTCGGGACAGATAGTTGCGAACGCCTCTCCCTGCCCATGAAAAAACTTCGCGGATATACACTTATCGAACTTATCATCGCGACCGGGCTTTTCGCGCTTATTATGCTCTTGGCCTCGGGTGCATATTTGATGATGATAGGACTCCAACGGCAAGCCCAGGGCATTGCGACCGGCATCGACAATCTCTCATTCGCCATCGAGACGATGACACGCGATATACGCACTGGTAGTGCGTACAGTTGTGGTTTGGTCCTGGATCAGCCTGATTGTCCGGATGTAGGAGGTGGCAGCTTTACTTTCAAAAATTCGGACGGAGAAACCGTTACCTACCGGCGCGACACACAGCCGGCGCCGAACGAAACAATACAGGGCATCACTAAGGACGGCGCGATGCTCACCGATCCATCGGTGGATATCACGTCACTCACTTTTTACGTTGCCGGCACAAAGAACGCGCAAAATCCTCCTGACGATTTCATCCAGCCGTACGTTACCATCACTATTTCCGGGAAGGTACTCTACGGGCACGGAAAAAGTGAGACGTTCCACATTGAGACCGGCGCGACGATGCGCGGCACCGACCTATGAGTATGAAAGGATTCACCTTGATCGAGTCCATGATTGCAGTGACCATTCTCACACTCTCCATCGCCGGTCCCTTGTATACGGCAAACAGCGCAATCGTCGCATCAATGACTGCACGCGACCAACTCACCGCTTCGTATCTCGCGCAGGAGGGAATTGAGTACGTGCGCGCGATGCGCGATTACGAATATCTTGCCGCGTACCACCTCGGTGGGGGGTCTGTTTCGGCTGATGCATGGAGTAATTTTCTCACCGGAAGCATGCCGGGTCATCCCGGAGCAGTTACTCAATGTCGAACGATGGCCTGCTCTATCGACACGACGAGGGATATGGGCTACGGGAGCGGTTCATCCATTTTTCAGTGCACCGATGGGGGAGCATGCGCGAAACTGTATCTTCTCGCAAGCGGCATTTATGCTACCAATCGCAGCAGCTCGAGCGGAACGGCGACTGCCTTTTCGCGTACGATTCAGGTGGTTGATATCCCCGGAACGGGAGGCAACCCGCTGTATCCGGACAAGCGCATCATCTCAATCGTATCGTGGGACTATCACGGCATTCAACACGCAGTAACTGTGTACGACCACCTAACCCCATGGCAATGAAAAAAACACAACGGGGTTTCGCACTTCTTATCGCCATCATCTTCATGTCGGTGATGCTCTCGTTCGGCCTCGCACTCGGCTCAATCGGCTACAAACAGCAGATTCTCGCTTCCGCAGCCGTCGAATCGCAATACGCGTTCTACGCGGCGGATGCCGCGCTTGAGTGTGCGCTCTATGCCGACCAGCAACAGAACTTTTTCGATTTTTTGTCGCATGACGCAACGACTCACCCGAATGTCATCACTTGTGATGGAGTGCCGGCCACTGAGCTGAGCTATACCTACACCATCGGGGTCCAGTTGGTTGTTTCAGAGCGCCTCTCGCTCGATTCGAATAAGCACTGCGCGGACGTGACTGTTTATAAGCCTGCTCCTGGTACCGGTGTCACCTACATCTTTTCGCAAGGGTATGACGTATCGTGCACCACCGTGGGCAGCCCTCCTGCTGGAGCTCGATTCGTATCTCGTGGCCTCTACGCCCATTAGACCACTTCTGGTACAGTAATCGCATATGACAGCCCCGAAGAAGGCTCGCGAGCGTGTGGCTCAATTGCATGGGGCGATAACGAAATATCGCACCCTGCAGCACGAAAAGGACGTGTCGCCAATATCCAGCGATGCTCTTGATTCGCTGAAATACGAACTCGCTGAACTGGAGGAAAAATATCCCGAGCTCGTAACGCCGTCGTCGCCGACACAAGTTGTCGCGGGTGCGCCACTGCCATTTTTGAAGAAAGTGAAGCATGCGGTGCCGCAATGGTCGTTCAATGATGCTTTTACGGAAGATGACATTCGTGCGTTCGATGAGCGTGTGCGCAAAGTAAGCGGAAAAACAGCGACGTATGATCTTGAATTGAAAATAGACGGACTCAAGATAATCCTCACCTATGAGAAAGGTGTACTCACGACGGCGGCAACGCGTGGCGACGGGCTTATCGGCGAAGACGTCACGCACAACATTCGCACAATCCGCACCGTGCCGAGGAAGTTACCGCGACCCGTTGATATTGTCGTTGAAGGGGAAGTGTACTTAACGCGTTCGGGATTGAAAAAGCTCAATGAAAAGCGCCGAAAAGAAGGCGAACCGGAATTTGCGAATCCGCGCAACGCCGCTGCGGGCTCCATCCGCCAGCTTGACCCAAGGGTCGCGACGGAGCGACCGCTTGAAGTATTTATTTACGACACCGCACAAACGTCCGAGCCGTTTCCGTCGACACAGACCGAAGAATTGGATTACCTCGCCGCACTCGGCTTTCCGGTGAACAAAGAACATCGTCACGCTGAATCGCTTGAGGAAGTCTTCAGCTACTGGAAGAAGTGGAAGGGAAGCGCACGAGAGAAACTTGATTATCAGCTTGACGGCGTGGTGCTGAAAGTCGAAGGCCATGCGCAAGAGGAATTGCTCGGCTACACTGGCAAGGCGCCGCGCTTCGCCATTGCCTATAAATTTCCGCCCGAACAAGTGGAGACGGTACTGGAAGACATCGTGCTTCAGGTGGGGCGCACCGGAAAACTTACGCCGGTCGCGCATTTGCGACCTGTTGCTGTTGCCGGGTCAACGGTCGCGCGCGCGACTTTGCATAATGAAGATTTCATCAAGGAAAAAGACATTCGCATCGGTGATACGGTCATCCTCCAGAAAGCGGGCGACGTTATTCCCGAGGTCGTGTCGGTCATCATAGAATTGCGGCCGAAGGGGACAAAACCGTGGAAGTTTCCGACACACTCAAGTTTGTGCGGCGGAGACGGCGGTATTGAGCGCGTGCCTGGAGAGGCGGCGCATCGCTGTAAGGTCGCTGGCTCGTTCGAACAGCAGGTGCGTAAACTTGTACACTTCGCCGGCAAGAGCGCGCTCGATATCGCAGGGATGGGTAGCGAGACGGTGCGCACGCTTATGCAGAACAATCTCATTTCCGATTTCGACGATATATTTGAGCTCACGAAAGACGAACTGCTCACGCTCGAAGGATTTGAAGAAACAAAAGCGGCAAAGCTTATCAAAGCAATAAATGTTGCAACAAAAGTCCCGCTTGACCGCCTGCTCATCGGTCTCGGCATTCCGCATGTGGGGGAAGAGAACGCGTATCTTCTCGCGACCCGTTTTACTACTCTTGCGGAACTCAAAGCAGTGAGCGAGGAAACGCTTTCTCATATTGAAGGTATCGGCCCCATCATCGGAGCATCAGTTGCAGAGTGGTTCAAGGATGCGAATAATCGCGCACTTCTAGTGCGGCTAGAGAAGCATTTGACGGTCCAAAAGGTCGCCGCTCCGACACAAGGCCCCTTGACGGGCCAGACGGTCGTCATTACAGGAACGTTACCGACCCTTTCGCGCGAAGAGGCCGAAGCGCGTGTGCGGAGGGCGGGCGGCAAGGCCGCGTCATCCGTTTCCGCGAAAACCTCGTTCGTCGTAGCCGGCGAAGACCCGGGGAGCAAGTTCGATACGGCAAAAAAACTCGGTATTTCAATACTGACCGAAGACGAGTTTCTGAAGAAACTGTAACGTTTCTCTCTGTGGTACAGTGGCTCCAATGACAACGAAAGAAGAGGTACAGAAACTTGCGGCGCTTGCGCGAATTCACCTACATGGCTCGGAACTCGAGAAATTTGCGGGCGAATTTGACGCAATCCTGGCATATATCGGACAGCTCGAGAAGTTGGAATTGCCGAAAGAAAGGCATGCAAAACCAGCATTGCGCAATGTGATGCGCACAGATGGTGAACCTCATGCAACCGGAGAATTCACCGGGAAACTGGTCGCGCAATTCCCGGCGAGCGAGAACAACGCACTTTCGGTGAAGCAAATCATCACCCATGACTAAAAAACCAAATGAGATGACGATAGTTGAGGCGGCACGCGCGCTACGCGCGCGGGAACTCACCGTCCGCGAGCTCCGGGACGCCTGCGCGGCAGCCGCGCATGCGAAAAATCCGGAGCTAAACGCATTTCTTGAATTATTTCCTGCCGACGAGCGGGCGATAGAAGCAGCACAAATTCGTATTGATACGGAAAAAGAATCGGCACCGCTTTTGTGCGGCATACCGCTTGCAATAAAGGACAACATTTTGATAGAAGGGAAGACTGCAAGCGCCGCGAGCAAGATGTTGGAAAATTACAAAGCGACCTACGATGCAACCGTCGTGAAAAAATTGAAAGACGCAGGCGCGCTTTTTCTTGGCCGGACCAATATGGACGAGTTCGCCATGGGTTCTTCAACCGAGCATTCCGCCTTCGGCGCGACGAAAAATCCGCACGATACCTTGCGAGTACCCGGCGGCTCCTCCGGCGGCTCCGCCGCCGCTGTGGCTGCACATCTCTGCATCGCTGCTCTCGGTTCGGACACTGGCGGTTCCATACGCCAACCGGCGGCATACACCGGCCTTGTGGGATTGAAACCGACCTATGGCGCGGTCTCGCGTTCTGGCCTTATCGCGCTCGGTTCTTCACTTGATCAAATCGGTCCTTTGGCGAAAACGGTGGAGGACGCGCGCATCATCTACGAAACGATTCACGGCATTGATTCGCTTGACTCCACAACGATTCCCGATGGTCTGTATGAGGTGCGCGAAATTCCGAAGCATCTTCGCATCGGAGTTCCCCGGCATCTTTTAAAAGAGGGAGTGGATGCGGATGTGCTCGACGCTTTCAATACAACGCTTGGAAAACTCATTACAGCCGGTCATACGCTTGTTGATGTGGATCTGCCGACGAGTTCTCACGCGCTTGCAGCCTATTACGTGATTCAGCCGGCCGAAGTCTCCACGAACCTTGCCCGCCTCGACGGCATGCGATACGGTCACGCCGTGCGCGGGAACACATTGCTTGATGACTATGTTGATTCGCGCACTGAAGGGTTCGGAGAAGAAACGCGTCGCCGCGTTCTGCTTGGCACCTTCGTGCTTTCCTCGGGCTACATTGATGCGTATTACCGCAAGGCGGATGCGGCGCGTGCGGTCTTGCGCCGCGAATACGACGAAGCATTCAAAGTGGCCGATGTCATCGCATTCCCAACGACGCCCTCCCCGGCTTTCAAGTTTGGCGAAAAAAGTGACCCTCTTTCTATGTATCTCGGTGATATTTTCACCATCACGGCGAACTTGACCGGCATGCCTGCGCTTTCAATTCCAATGGGAACGGTGGAGCGTAACGGAAAGAAACTTCCGGTTGGTATCCATTTCACCGCACCACACCAGGCGGAAAATATTCTTTTCACCATCGGGCAGGCAACTGAGGGCCTCTAATCGTTTTTTTCGTTTTTACCCGCACACCTAGCGTGCCGTCATCGGATTCGTGTCATATGCGCCATGTGTGCAAATCGTGCGCTCAAGAAATAATAAACGTTATTACTCTAATGAGACCGTCCGATGTGCAAAGACACCACGGCATGCTAGGTGTTCGGGTATACTAGAAGCAATGTCATCCTCGCAGGCGAACGTCGAATATTTCTTCCGTCTTCTCTATAACCTTATGTATGGTACGCATGCGTCACTTAATTATGACGCATTCGTCGCATTCGTCGCGCATCTTTGGCTATGGATAATCGTCATTGGGTATGCGCTCTCGGTCGTAGGACTTTTCATCATCGTGTATTGCACTGTGCGTCTTTTTGAGCTGCGCAAACGCGAAGAAGAATTTTATAGCACTCCTCTCGTGGTGTCGGGGGGGAAGACAGGTATGCATCCGCGCTGGGAGCACATCCAGTCGCTCCTTGAAGGCAATAGTCCGAGCGAGTGGCGTGAAGCCATCATCGAGGCCGATATCATGCTTGACGATGTGCTCGCGAAGGAAGGTTACGAGGGCGATGGTGTCGGCGAGAAACTGAAGAGCGCCGATTCGTCCGAACTCAAAACGCTCCAGAACGCATGGGAGGCGCACAAAGTGCGCAATCAGATCGCACATCAAGGTTCCTCCTACGACCTTTCCGATACCGTGGCGCAACGCACCATCGCGCATTACGAAGCCGTGTTTAGAGAACTCCGAGTTATCTGATTCTCAATTTCAGCGATACTTGCCAATATTCGCCTACGAAGTGATGTGCCGCGGCGTACTTTAATGCGGAGAGTTCCGCGGTAGGTTTCTTCTTTTAATTTAGAACCCTCGTAGCCTTGTATGAAAGTCGGCTTACCGAATTGAGAATGGGGAATACCTGTTTCGCGCACCCACCTGTTCGTAATATGTTCAGTTCGGGCCTTGTAGCGCATGTTTATTGTAAGCCGAGCAATGATATTCTTGACTGGTACGTCATAACACTTGCTGAGCCATGCAAGAATGGTCCGTATCACCTTAGGATCGGAATTCGTGAATCCCCATTCTTGACTACCGCGTTTGTACCCTTCACCCCAATAAAGACCGAGACCAAATATGAATAAGTCTCGTTTTGTCGTTTGACCAATGTCTCGAATACCTAATAGGGTTTGTATTTTAATATCGCTTCGTTTCAATTCACGATTTCTACGTATCCAAGGAGCAAGTGCTTTTGCGCCAGCTTCTCGCCGTTTAGCATCAAGATTGTTTCGTTGAATGGGGGAGAGAGTAATATCGGCGCACCATCGACTAGTAGTACTTTGACTGACATCGAGCATTCGGGCAATTTCTTTAATACTTTTTCCTTGATGCCGTAACGATTCTGCCTCAAGTCTCTTTGATTTCTTCATTACAAATATAATACCACCATATTATATAAATAAAGACAATATACACAGGTTCCATAGAGGATTATTGCCCAACATATTTTTCTATGTATACTTATGGATAGCGGGGTAGAGGAGAGGTACCTCGGGAGGCTTGAATCATATTTGGGCGTGTGCGTGAGCAATTGCGCATAAGATCATCTGCCAAATTCGGCGAACCCCTCTTGCGAAAGCGAAAGGCAACACCGAGCCAAGCTCCGACGACAAGTGTCGGAGAAGGTGTAGAGACTAGACGGTAGACACCCCACGCGGGTGAAGGCATAGTCCAGACCACAAACTAGTAGGGCAATGAAAATTGTAGTGGTAAAGCATAACCTCCAGACGCCGGTTCGATTCCGGCCCCCGCAACACGGTTGTGACGCCAGGAACCAGTACCGTTCCCCGTCAAAGTCGGTACTGTACCGGCGCCCCTGTTCAGCTAGAAAAGCGAGCAAAAACCACGAGAGTGCTCGGAAGCGTGTTGTAAACAAAATGCAGCGCCCGCAAAGGCACTGCATGTAAGACCCCGTTAAGATTACTTGCCACTGATATCTGTCACGTGCTTGGTGAGGGCGGGAACGAGTTCGTCGACAATCTCCCTGACCACCTTTATCGCATCTTCGCCTTTTTCCTTGAATGCTCCGAGCACGACCACATCTTCGTCCAGAAAACCTTCGAATGGGCCTTCTTGAAATGAGAGACCTAGACTTGCTATTTCATCACGGAAGGTCTCCAACGCCGCCCGATACCGTCCGTACTGCATGCAGAGCCCGAGCTGGCCAGATAGCCATTCCGCCTTCACTTTAGACGAAACAGGCTCGGTGGCGTTCGTTGCTTCAATCTCGCCGGCAATCAAATCCCAGACGGGCCGGCGATACCTGAACTTTTCATCTCTTGAGACGATGGTCGGTGATTCTCTCGAGTCAAGACGTCCCGGCGAAAACGGCGTCTCATCCACCATCGTCTGAAGGATGCGATGAAGCCGCTCGAGCGAGAACTCCTCACTCCCTTTTTCTTTATCGAGCCACCTCTTAACGTCCTTCACCGCCACCAGGGCGTTTATCGGATACATGGCATCAGACGGAATGGTTCTACCCGTGATTGACATGGCAAGTCCTCCAGTGAGATTGAGATAGGAACTGTTTCTGTGACGGGTATACCATGTATTGGACCCAGCTACAAACCGGAAACGAGAGGAAATAAATACGCCGCGTGAGCGGCGTATCAAACGTTGGACTTTGAGAGGGTTATTGGTCCCACTCATCAACAGCTACCGAAACCCTGCACGTTCTGCAGTGGTAGAGACGGGCTGCATGGTACAGGTGCGTCTCCGGGAAATACTCCTCTCGGGATGGACCTCCGTAAAAAGAACTTCAGAGAAATATTATGCGGCTCGTTTCTTTTTCAGATTGTGGCAGCACTGCTTGACGAACTCTTCGGTCACATAGCACGAACCGACGCCGTTAAAGGCGATGTAGGGCTTCGGGCATTCAACCCAGCACATGGACAGCCCTCCGTCGTCGAACCATGCACCGACGAGGCCGAAGAACATGTTGTTCGGGTCCCATCCCTTCGACCGATAGAACTTGGCGAGCTCGTCCAACTTGAAGGGTCCTCAGGCGCCTTTCGTCTGAAAGAACGCAATCAGATGCCCGGCGGTTTCTTCAACTTCGCACTTTCCGAAGGTGCTTTCTACAATTCCGATGGCATTCAAGTGAATGTCATTCGGCGCCGGTGAGGTCTTCTCGTTTGCTACGAATATTTCCCGATACGGCCGAAGCGACCGCCGGAGAGATGATTGCTTCATGTCCACTCCTTTCACTCAATGTTTTCACCACGGAAACCAGCTTGACGGGCATTGTTCGTCCCGGGGCTACCCTAGCACAAAATGCTCGGCCGCCCAAGAGGCGACCGCAGGTTTCATCCTGGCGGTTGTGCCGGACTCGTACAACGAATTGACGGAAGCTGTCATTTAGCTATATTAAAACCGATCCTCGGACCGGCGGGCTTGCTCGCCCACATTCGTAGACGGTGACATCGAGCAATATGTCGCTGAAGAGGGTTGACTACGAATGCATGTCGCGGACAGGATGATTCTGCAGTCGAAATGCAGGACACCAGAGAGTACACCCCTCTAGGTTGGTGAGGACGCTACCCCTTACCGTGGTAAACCTACCGCTCCCCACGAGAGGTTCTGATGGATAATCTCGAAGAGTCTCACACAGACTCGACCCCGCGAAACACCGCGGGGTTTTAATTTCCTTCCTCCAAAGCGGTGTATAATTATCTAATGAAACCGAATCCTCAGGAAACTACAAACGGAAATTCGTTTGCTTCGAGCTACATTTCATGGTAGGAAATGGATAGGTCGGAAGTAGTTTTGCCGATTGCACATTCTACAACAATGAGGAGCTCGACATGTCTCACGACACGACTGCAATATCCCTGTTCAAACGGTTTCTGCCGAAGTTCAGAGAAATCACGTGGATACCCGCTGGTTTCCGTTTGGGTGAACATTCGGCGCGGTATCATTTCGCTCCGAAGAATAAAGACGGCTATTCCTGGTACGATCATCCAGATATCGACATCAAGGTCGCCAATCTCGCATTCACACTGGTCTACAACCCTGCGAGCAAATTGGACCCCACGTCCCAAATGCTCAATGCGATGTGGGAAGCCATAACAGTCGGTCCATTTGCAGGTAGGAAGTTTTACGCTGAACCTGTTGATGGCGAGATCGAGAAAGCGTTCGATGCTTATGCCGAAGGAGAACACTGGGGCAGAGAAATCCCAATCAAGCTCTCGTACGATGGTGACAAGATCCCTGGTCTTCATCTGGTATCAAGCATGTCAGCGTCGAGCTGGAAGTTCTTCATTCCAGAGGAGTCTCCCGAAGGAAAGGCCATCGCCGCTGCTCTTGCAATTGAACTGGCAAAACGCCAAGAAATGAAAAATGCGCGTAAACTACTGCCAGGTATTTATGAGCTCGAAACTCGTCTTAGCGATGCGCTTGCCACTGTTCCGGCATAATTCGCTAGACCGATACATTCCGCGACGCAATCACATCGATTGCGTCGTTCCTTTTGTGATGCGTAGTGTGCAACACTGTATGTTGCACACTTTCGATAAAATAGATCGTATTTGACTAACCCGAGATAGCGGTATAAGAATAGCGGCAGGTTGTCCTTGTAGCCCTTACTTTTGCGAGGTGAGCACATGATCGAACGAGTCCTTTGTATTTTATCTCTGCCTAAAGAATTTCTCGAAATATGGGTGGCTGAAAAAAATAAAGAGCATGAAAATACTTTGGTGAACCGCGCGTTGCGATTCAGCCATGTCCCGCCGCTTCACTCCTTTATCGAAATGCCTTACCGGCTCCCTGGGGAGCTGATGAAACATTCGGTACCAGGAATTGCCGGAGATTGTCTACCCTTCGAGGTGAAGCAAATCTGTTACGTGTTCCACGAGCGCGATAAGGTCGCTGATTTTATCAGACTCGAATTAGAGATCGAGCCGGTCTCGGTAAGTAATATTGTAAAGCTCGATAAGGAACAAATAGCGAAGGGATTGCCAACCAACGTTCCAATCTTTTTCGACTTCTTAAAACGGACTGGATGGGAATAATCTCTCGTCGATTAAAATCCTCAAGGTGTATCAAAACTATAAGCGCCGGTCTTGCGAGGCTGGCGCTACTTTTTTTTATTCCTCCTTTAGTATGAACGGCTCCGCTGGCTGGAAGATGTTCGAGTCTGTTTGGAAACAGAAAGAAACTGGCGATGTTATACTTATCCGATGAAACCGAATACCCAGGAAACCACAAGCGGGCTCACCAACTTCGCGCTCTTCCTGGTCACAGTCGTTGCGGTGATAGAAATAGAAGTCAGATTCAATTTCCCCTACAGTTACAGTTTTATTGATTGGGCAACAGCTGCTGCTATGGGCGTAGGTATATATCTTCTCCTTTCGTTTGTTTATTCTCTTATTGCAAGACGGTTTAAACTGCCTCGACAAAAAACCATAAACCCATTTGTCATCGCTCGAGTATTGGGATTGTAGTGGGCTTAGTTCGCTGGCGACCTAGAAAACAAAGAGTGTCCTCACGACTATGTTTTTGGAAGTACTCTTGTGGTGATAGAGAATGTTCGAACCTGTGTAAAAAAGAGTCTCGGGAATAAAATCCCCAAGACTCTTTGGTTGTCCTGTGCATTCGTTCAGCACAGGGTCAATCGCATCTGCTTCGGTGACACGAGTATGGGCATCGCAAGCCAGGTAAGACTCATGAGTGCCAGGCAAACGGCCATACCGATTCCGCTGTGGGCGACGAGTCCATTCATCTCGATGATGGAGGCCTGGTAGGACAGATTGGCTACCCACCCTGCAAACGTAGCGACAGTGAAGCAAAAAGCGAAATAAAGGACTTTCATAGCATATCTCCTATCCTAGTTTGAGGTTGACTCAATGTCTCCTCGCAAAGACAAATATACATGATAAATCATATTTTGTCAATATCTGTGGATTCGATGTCAATTACTTCGTAGTGGCGTTATACTCCAGACGTGGGTGTTCCAGATTAATTTTTTATTTCTATGGAAGGTAAACCAAGCGTTCGTGAAGCAGCATCTGTTGATATACAAGGCGGAGAGGCAATAGTTGAGCACGAACTACGGCAGCCAGAGGCTTCTGTGGAAAAACCTGTCATTCCGACCTGGGAGAGTCGCGAAGCAGATGAGAAAGCTATCATGGAACTTCGGGAGCGTTTAGCGCACAAAAGCGAGGGGGTATCTCCAGAGGAGAGATCAGAATTAGACAGATTGAGAGAAGCACGTGACGCACAATTGGAAACATTCCAGAAAGGTCCTGTCACTGAAGCGAAGAAAATCTTTGGAGGAATGGGTCGTTCATTTGAATGGAGCAATGAATACGGAGAATTTGGTGAAAGAGAGGGAATAAAAGATAAAGAGACCCTGGTTAATAAGATTGATAAGACTCTAATTAGCCAAAAAGAAAAGGACGACGATAACAGAAAACTTGGAACGAAAATCGCCTTAGGCACGTCAGCCGGAGCATCACTAGCAGCGTTTGCTGGTTCAGTGGCATCAGTTGGTTTACCTACGGCCGCGGCCTTTGCGGGACTCGGTCTAGTCGGTATCGGCGCACCACTGACCTTAGGTGTCTGGGGCGGTATGAAGTTGTGGCATGGCTTCAAAGAACGACGTGCACATAATAAGCGCGATACATTCGTATCTAAACTGAGTTAATTAGACTGCTTGGAGGATGTTTAATCGTGTTTGGTATAAAAAACGAGCCCGACACGGATGTATCGGGCTCATGGCCAATCGGCAACAGTAATGTTTTCTCTCATCAGCGCTGAGGCAATTTCTTCGGTCACTGTTTGGCTTCTTGGAACGAATAACCTTTTGCGGCCGTGGAGTGGAATATGGGAAACCCATACCTCGCCTCTGAGCGCACTGAGAGTCATTCTTTTGACATAGGCGCTTGCCAAGGAACCTTCGCTCAATTCCCACATCTGGAAGACTCCTCCCGGCAGTCCTTCGGGGAGCTTAATGTAGTCGGGGATGACCTTGGTTTGGTCGGGTCTATCTTGTTCTTCGCCAAGCCCCTTCAGCCACTCGCACCGGAACTCTCGGCATGACAGCGGCCTTTCGGCATATATCGTGCAGCCTTTGCCGATGGAGCAATGCGGGCACCACTTTCCAAGTGGCTTGGTAAGCTCCATCACCTCAAGCGCTTTACAGCAGGCGGTGCATGAGCCGCAGGTCCTTGCGGGGTCAGTCATCATCGGTTCCTTCTTGCCGCGTTTTCTTCAGACGACGTTCCCAATATACCCAACGAAGCAGTAGGGCAGCCATTACGACGAGACCGAGAATGGTAATGCCAGTGTTAGTCATGTGTGCTACCTCCTATGGATTCAAATTGCCTTATTTAAGTCGGGTCGTATATGCACTGCTGCGGCACACAGGCGATTATCGTATCGCCCTCGCTGATATTGCCGGATACATACACGCTTCCGACAACGCCACGTTTCCCGAAGGCGGCCCCGGGAAAGAAACGGTCGATGTCCTGGACATCAGGGAATTTCGATTGAATCGCCTCCCCAGGCCACCGGCAGGGCATGTTCTCGGCCCACACCACCAGAACTGCCATTCGCGTCTCAGCCAGGCTTTTTTGAAAGAACAGCATCGTGCCCGTCGGAAGCTCCGTGAACTTCGGTATCCCGCTCACGACCAGGTTCTCGCCGAGGCATCCGTACGGAATGCGTTCAGGGATATGTAACATCGTCGCGATTTCCGCCAGCTCTTCAAGCGAGACTGCCGAGAACTCGCGATAGTTTGCAATCTCGGTTCCCTTGGAGAAACCGAACTTCCGCAGTGCCTCCTCACGCACGTCTTGGAGACGAGTTCCCGCATGAGTGTCGCCACGAATGCCATGACCACGAATTACCTGGATTTTCTTCACCTGGGTCGAAACTACCGAACCGAAGGTATGTGCTACCAAGACCGCTTCGACGCGGCCTCGCAGTTCAAACGCTTCTTTTTCCATTTCGAGCCTCCTGGGCAAAATTGATGGATCTGAAGGAACGATGCCTGAAAAGTAAGGAAAAGTAAAGCTTCATTCGTGGCACTGTGTTTTATGATATCCTTTTAGAGTCCTTAGCCAGGACATCGTGGTCATTGTCCGGTCGTGGTTCGTCTATGAACGCGTCAACGTTCATAGACAAATCGTAGTACGACTGTCAGGAACGGGCGGCGAGCACGACTCGCCGCCCCAATTTTTTAATAGTTCCAACATCGTCCCAGCGACCAATTTCACTTACGACTGCAAGGCGTTAGAGAAATGGAAGTACTCCTGTGGTGACGGCCAGCTCATCATTTTGAAAAAATCCCGCCACTGGGGCGGGATGAGATGTTTTCTTATTATTTCATTTTCTCCAGAGCAGTCTTTGCCCGTTCAATAATTTTTAGACAGTAAAGCGTTGATGGAGAATCGAACTCGCTACCTTTCAATGTAAAGTGAACTGGCGAATTCGTTTCGCGACCACTGATAACAACGCCCCACGAGAGCTCGAGCATTTCCCATCCGTTAGGCCCGTCTGTGTGCTTGCTCTTCACAGAGTCTAATGTGGAAGCATTTCCAGAGAAAAGGAACCACAAGCGAAACTCGAGACTTTCGCTTTTACCCCAACCTGCCTCGCTGCGAGTAAAGCTGATTGTTCCGGCGGCTGGGAAACCAATTTTGTTGGAATTGAGCAGAAAGCAAACATGTACTCCGTTCCACGTGTATTTTCCGAAACCATCTCTAGTTCCCGGACCATATTCTGGAGAGTATTCCAGTATATCTTCGACGGGAAGCAGTTTCCCTAGGAAGCCCCGAAGGGAAGGCATTGGGAAGTCAGGAAGCATTTCCCTGAGAGCGAGGGAAGCATTCATTTGGGTTCTCCAGTGTGAAAGTACGACCAGTGTGATACTACACCTTTCTCAAAATTGTTCCAACTTCGTACCACGCGGCCAGTCGTTGATTTAATATTCCAGGAAGAGTACTCTTGAACCAGACCACAAAACATTTTGATTTCAATTGTTACTTATAGAGTGAAAGGAGCAGAGCCATGCCAAGACGTAAACTTGATCAAAAAGTCAGGGATTTCTTGAAAATGTACGACAACCCTCCGAAGGGCGGTCACCTCAGGACCATCGATCTTCGGGATCGCCTGACCGTAAAGCAGACCACGGTCGCGGTGGCGGAAATCATCAAGAAAGAAGTGAGGAAATGGAGCAAGGAGAATCCTCGCCCGAAAAAGTTCGGCGTATCGATGCTCCCCGTTTGTCCAAGGATGTTTTCAAGCGCGGCGAATGCGCGTGCTCTTAACCATCTCGTGAAGAACGAGGGAATGAAACTCTGTTATTCCCACGATACATACGGCAATGGCATCGGAATTAAGTTCTAGAACCTCCAGCGCCAATGAAGCGGCCGGTAAATCGGCCGCTTTCTCTTTGGCTGTCGTTTCAGGCGGTCAAACGACGATTTTGTTATACTCCATGAGTATTTATGAAAAAGACCATTTATTTCGTCCGTCATGGACAAAGTGAGGGCAACATCGGAACGGTATACCAACCGACGAGCTCTCCGCTGACCGGAAGGGGAAGGGAACAGGCCGGATACGCCGCCGAACGAGCTGCCGCACTTTCTTTTGAATTAATCGTTTCCAGTCCGATCGCGCGCGCCAAAGAGACTGCAGAGGCCATAGCCGAACGGACGGGGAAGCCAATTGAGTTTTCCAACCTGTTCGTCGAACGCCAGAAGCCGGCCAATCTCAGCGGGAAGGCGCATTCCGATATAGAAGCGCAGAAGCTCAATGGCGACTGGGAGAAGAGTTTGTATACCTCCGGGTATCGCGCCGAAGACGGAGAGAACTTTGACGACCTCATACTTCGCGCGGTTCAAGCTCTGAAACATCTTGCTGACCGTCCCGAAAAAGACCTGCTCGTGGTCACCCACGGATTCTTCCTCAAGACGATGGTCACGCGCATCCTTATCGGTAAGACAATTAACGGGGATTCCTTCAAACATTTCCAGTACAGAGTCAGAACGCAAAATACTGGACTTTCCGTTCTTGAATTCGATAGTGACCTAGATGATCCCTCGTGGCGTTTATTGGTATGGAATGATCATGCGCATTTAGGCTGAAAAGGTCCTAAACTAGGTTCAATGAGTGAAGAAGTCAATTTGCGGTAGAATAAGCTTTATGCAGAAGCTCACTTTCATCACTGGCAACGCGGGCAAGGCAAAGTACTTGAGCGACTACTTCCATTTGCCGGTGGATCACGTCAAGCTGGACCTACATGAGATACAGTCTCTAAATCTCAAAGAAGTCGTCGAAGACAAGGCGAGGTGTGCCTTTGAAATTGTACATGCACCCGTTCTTGTGGAGGATGTCTCTTTGAGATTTGCGGCCCTCAAGGCACTTCCTGGTCCACTCATCAAGTGGTTCCTAGAAACATTGGGGAATGAGGGGCTTTGTCGCCTTCTGGACGCTTTTGGAGACCGTAGTGCGCTTGCGGAGGTAGAGTTCGCCATCTGTGACGAAAGCGGCGTGCATGCTTTTGGAGGGTCTATAGAGGGAACAATTTCAGACAATCCTCGCGGAGAAATGGGCTTCGGATGGGATCCCGTGTTCATCCCAAAAGGATACGACAAGACGTGGGCAGAGATGACCGATGATGAGAAGCACGCGACATCGATGCGCAAAATCGCACTGGAGAAATTGGCGGCTTTCTTGCACCAGATGTAGTATTTCTAAATCGATATGAAAATCGTCTTTATCGCAGGACCATATACCGGAGACGGGACGTATGAATCTATTGAGCGCAATATCCGCGAAGCGGAGAAGTATCAGATCGCGCTTGCAAATAGAGAGATAGGATTCTTCTGTGCTCACAACCACACCGAACACTTCAGTAGTAAAAAGGGCGCAACTCCTCCCGAGAAGTTTTACTACGACCTTGATTTTCAATTCCTCATGCGTGCGGCCGATTCAGTTTTGGCGATGCCGACTTGGGAGAAATCTTGGGGCGCAAAAAGGGAAGTGGAATGGGCGCAGAAAAAAGGAATGAAGATATTTTATCCGAAAGATCCGACGGATATTGAAGAAATTGTTCAATGGGCAAAATAATCATTCATTCATGACGACCATTACATACGAAGATTTTGAGAAGGTAGATATCCGAGTCGGAAAAATCATAGATGTGCAGGATTTCCCCGAGGCGCGGAATCCGGCGTTCAAGCTGAAGATAGATTTCGGCGCGGAAATCGGCGTCAAAGTATCAAGTGTGCAGGCAGTCGGTGCGCATACAAAAGAAGAACTGCTGGGCATGCTGGTGTGCTGTGTCGTGAACTTCCCGAAGAAGCGAATTGGTCCATTTGAATCCGAAGTCCTCACGCTCGGATTCAAGAACACGGCTGGCATCGGGTGGGTCCTTATTACGCCCACGAAGGATTCGGTCGCAATCGGAAGTAAGTTGCAGTAGATATGGAATTATTGAAATTGACTCCATTCCAAGAAACTTTGCACGAGGCGATGTGCGGCCCGGCTTCGTTAAAGATTGTTCTCGATTATTACGGCATCGACAAATCCGAACAAGAGCTTGCCGATCTTATGGGGAAGACAGATGAAGGCACCGATGAATACGGATTCCGCACAGCGGCCGAATCGCTGGGTTTGGAATTCAAAATGAAGAACGAGGCGGAACTGTCCGATATTCAAAACTTTCTGAAAGATGATGTTCCCGTCATCGTAAATTGGTTCACTCGTGGTCGCGCGGATTATTCCGACTCAGACATAGCCGATGGCCACTACTCTGTAGTCGCAGGTCTCGACGATAAGTACATCTATCTGCAAGATCCGGAGCTAGGCATTCTTCGCACACTGAGGAGAGATGACTTCGCGCGTGTCTGGTTCGATTTCTCTGGAAAATATATAAGTCGGGATGGTCTCATCGTCCGGCAGTTGATCGCCATATCTCGAAAATGACGAGGGCCGGAATCGAACTAACTTTTTGAGCATCTAGGCCGTAGAAAGTCCAGTTTGTTTATGACCCCTGTGCAACAAACGGGCGAAGGCGAGTGTGCAGCGACCGAGCGAGAGCGAGGAAGTACTAAAGCGCAGCGGCGCGTATGTATGCCCAGCGCCAGCGACCAAAATCCCTTGAGCGAAGCGATTAGGGATTTGGAAGTACTCTTAGTGGTGCAGGCGGCGGGTGCACGGTTGTGACGCCAGGAACCAGTACCGGCCCTTATTTGATGCCTGTGGACAAGCTTGCTCTAGAAACCGAGAAGTGTATAATGAAAACCTAACCTCACCACCTCTGTCCTCGGGCAGGGGTGGTTTGTTTATATACAACAGATAGAATGTAAGAATGGCTACAGAAACGAAAGAAAGAGTCGCTATCTATTTTGACGGGAGCAATACCTATAACAAGCTCAAGAAATTGGGCCTGCCTGAGGAAGATAAGCGGTTCGATTTCTCCTCATTCGTTGCGCACATCGTTGGTGAAAGAAAACTGATTTCGAAAAGATACTACGTAGGTATTGTCCGTAACCACGACGGCTCCGAGAAAGGCGAGAAATTGGTTCGGAAACAGCAACAGTTCCTCGAAACTTTGCGCTCGGCCGGTTTCGAAGTTAAACCGGGGAAAATCATGTATGACGGCGGTCGCATTCGGGAGAAAGGTGTTGATGTGAAGCTTGCGGTTGATCTGGTGATTGGAGCGGCCGATGATCTCTACGATACCGCCGTGGTCGTAAGTTCCGATACCGACCTCATTCCCGCAATAAAATACCTCCGATATAAGAAAAAGAATGTAGAGTATATCGGTTTCGCGGGCGATCCTTCGCTCGGTATGATTAAGGAGTGTAATACGCAACGATTATTCGCAAAAGAAGATTTAGTACCGTTTCAATATTTGAAAGAAGATAAATAGACCAAAGTCAGTACAGTATCGCCTCGGGCAACACGGTTGTGACGCCAGGAACCAGTACCGTTCCCCGTCAAAGTCGGTACTGTACCGGCGCCCCTGTTCAGCTAGAAAAGGCAGCAAAAACCACG
>JANLIU010000045.1 GCA_024654305.1 Candidatus Parcubacteria bacterium | reverse complement strand
GAGTGTCGCTCCGCGCTGTTGCAGCACGATGCCGACGATGAGGAGTATTCCGAGGGTGATTTCCGCGTACGGCAGTGCCGATACGAGTGCCTCCATCTTGTGGGGAATGATAGCACGGATGAGTACAGAGGTGCAACTTGCTTGTGGACGACAGTTTCTCTATACTCCCAACACAAGAACAAGGCGCGATTATTCATTTATATAGAACGATATGGCTAAAAAGCTTTCACTCAAGCCGCTAGGAGACCGTGTTGTCGTGATGCCGTCCGAAAAAGAAGGGGAGAAGAAGCTCGCCTCCGGCATCATCATTCCCGAGACCGTGAGCAAGGACAAACTCCTTTCGGGAGAAGTCGTCGCGGTGGGCCCTGGGCGCCGCACCGATGACGGGAAGCGTCTTCCTATAGAAGTAAAAGTGGGCGATACGGTCTTTTTCAAGAAACCGTGGGATGAACCGATCAAAATGAATGAGGTTGAATATTATGTGCTTTCCGAATCCGATATCATCTTTATAAAAAACTAATATGGCAAAACAAATTCTTTTTTCTGAGGACGCACGCAAGGCGATAGCCAAAGGAATCGCGCAAGCCGCACGCGCGGTGAAGGGCACGCTCGGTCCCAAGGGACGCAACGTCATCATAGAAAAATCGTACGGCTCTCCAAGGATCACGAATGACGGCGTCTCTATCGCGAAGGAAATTTCTTTGAAGGACAAGTTTGAGAACATGGGTGCGGAAATCGTGAAAGAGGTTGCGAATAAGACCAACGATACTGCCGGTGACGGAACTACTACATCAGTAGTTTTGTTGGAAGCACTTGTTGAAGAAGGCCTTTCGCGCGTTATGAAAGGTGCGAACGCGATGATGATACGGAGCGGTATGGAGAAGGCGAAGATAGCGGCGCTCGCGGAGCTGAAGAAGATGGCGAAGCCGGTCAGCGGCAAGGCGGAAGTGAAGCAAGTCGCGAGCATCTCGGCAGAGTCTGAAGTGCTCGGTTCTATCATCGCCGAGGCGGTTGAGAAAGTCGGGAGCAGCGGCGTGGTGACGGTGGAGGAAAGCCAGGGCATGGAACTTTCGTACGATATTGTGGAAGGACTTCAGATAGATAAGGGGTATGTATCGGCCTATATGGTCACGAATCCGGAACGTATGGAAGCCGAGATGAAGGACGCGCTCGTACTCCTTACCGACAAGAAAATAGGAAATGTGCAGGAAATCCTTCCGCTTCTCGAAAAGGTCGTGCAGTCGGGAAAGAAAGAGCTCGTCATCATCGCGGACGATGTAGAAGGCGATGCTCTCTCCACCTTTATCGTGAACAAACTGCGCGGCACGTTCTCGGTGCTCGCCATCAAAGCGCCGGGGTATGGCGACCGAAAGAAAGATATGCTCGCGGACATTGCGACGGTGGTCGGCGGACAAGTCATCAGTAATGAGGTCGGCATGACCTTCGAGAATGCGACACTTTCAATGCTCGGCAAGGCCGCACGTGTGGTTGCGACCAAGGACGAGACAACGATAGTCGGCGGAAAGGGCAAGAAGGCCGACATTGCCGCGCGCGTGGCGCAGCTCAGGGCACAGTTGGAAAATTCCGACTCGAAGTTCGACAAAGAGAAATTTGAGGAGCGCATCGCGAAGCTCTCGGGCGGTGTGGCCGTCATTTCAGTGGGTGCCGCGACCGAGACTGAGATGAAATATTTGAAAGATAAGATAGACGATGCGGTGAAAGCGACGAAAGCGTCCATTGAAGAGGGTATCGTCGCCGGCGGCGGCACAGCACTCGCAAAAGTCGCGAAGAAACTCGCTTCGCAGGAACATAAGATGAATGCGGATGAGAAAGCTGGCTTCGATATCGTCGTGCAGGCGCTCGAGACGCCGCTCGCGCAAATCGCCCTGAATGCCGGCAAAGACGATGCGGCGGTCATTGTGTCCAAGGTGCAGTCGGGCAAAGCAAACGCCGGCTACAATGCGCTTACGGATGAGATAGTGGAGGACATGCTCGCGGCAGGTATCGTGGACCCCGTGAAGATGCCGCGCATGGCGCTTGAAAACGCGGTTTCTGCGGCCGCGATGCTCCTCACCACCGAAGCGGCCATCGCCGACATCCCCGAACCAAAATCTCCTCCCGCTGGTGGTGGCATGGGTGGAATGGATTACTAGAGCCGAATTTGTTTGAGTGAAATAAAAAAGCCCCGCGCGATGCGGGACTTTTCGGTTACTTAATGCCGAAGAGCTGCTTTATCTGTTCTTTTGTAACCTGGGCAACGAAAGCGGAATATCGTTTTAAGAGTGAATCGAGAGTTGTCTCGACTACGTGGCTTGTATACTTCAATCCGCCGGTTTTCACTAGTTTATCCGCCTGTTGAAAAAATTCAGCCTTGAGATTCGCATGTGCCGCAACCAGAGTCGGTAGGATCATAGGATGGCTTGGCGGGACATCCTCCAGTTCCATTCCGGAGATAAATCCGACGGAGCATTTTAGTGCGCGAGCTCCCCAACTAGCCCATCCTCTTCGCCAATTTCTTAATATTTCAACCATGGCGTTTTGGATGTCTGCTTCAAGGTCGATACTATTGTCGAAGATGGACAGTGCGAATCTGGAATCCGTTGATAGTGAAAATTTCTCATTGCCGCCGAATTCGTCGACTGAAGTCTCGAAACGATACCAGACCAACGCCTGCCACCCAGAGTCTTTTTTCAAACTCAAGACGTCGAGCGTTGAGGATGAGTCCCCACGATGCGAACCGCTGTCATGTATGACGCAATCGCATCGCGTAAGTATCATCCCGCGATCCAGTATTTCCCGATATAGACGATCTACTACCTGTAAGTACCCGGCTGAATGTTCCATTACAATCCTCCAATCGGCTATCCATACGGAATCGCCTATGGTTAACAAAAGCGCCTAGCTTCAGGCGCACCCATCGCCATATTCCTCTTTTTCAGCGCCATGTCAATCTCCCTATTATTGACGGTCGTCAAAGATAAGAATATTCAGAATAAATTAGGACATCGGATGTCCTAACTTACGTATCGTTCAAAAAGAAAGTTGCGGGATCATCGGCGCTGGTCCGCTACTTTCGTCCACCGCTTGTTCGTTGTAGGAAATGACTTCCCAGCCGCGGGTTGCCGAGAATATTTTCCACGGATGGAATTCGCAGATGGTGATGCCGGCATTGTCCGAAATGTTGAAGAACGAAAGCTTTATAAAATCGCCAGCGTTGAGTCGTTCACGATACAGCAGATACGCGATGAGTGCCTTCAGGAATACGTGATGCGTGACGATGCACATCTCGCGCGCGCCCTGGCGCGCGAGGAGATTCAGGCATTTGCGCGCGCGCTTCTTCAGGTCCATGAAATTCTCTTCGTCGGAGAAGCGGTAGTCGTCTTTGTGGTAGGCAAGGTCTATTTGGTCCACGATACGTTTCACTTCCGCATCGTCGCGGTCTTTGCCGATAATTTCACTCGGGTTCTTCCGTTCAACGAGAAGCGGTGAATACATAGTGGGCACCTTAAGGTGCGCATTAATGATTTCCGTAGTTTCTTTCGCGCGCGGATACGGGCTCGAAAGGATGCGTTGTATCGGAAAGCGTTTCAGATACACACCCACCTTCTCCGCTTGGCGCCGCCCGCGCTCGGAAAGGGAGCCATCAGCACCTTGTTTGATATGCTGTGCATTCATGAGCGTCTCGCCGTGGCGCACGAGATAGAAACGCCGCGGCCGCATGCGGAATATAACGAAAATAACGACTAGTGCGATGACAAGAATGTATTCCGGTTGGAACATGATGCACTCAGTATAACTGAGTGGTACACTCGCTCATAATGACATTCTCACTTGAACGCCTTGCATTTCCGTGGTGGCGCTACGCACTCATGGCGCTCGTTATCCTCCTTGCCGGAGGGTACTGGTTCTTCGTACGAAGCGGCGGTACCGCGTATCAATTCATAACGGTCACACAGGGCTCCATCGTCGAAACGGTTTCCGTGACAGGCAATACGACGCCGACAAAAAGCGTTTCGCTCGGATTTCAAAATACGGGCACGATAGCGCATGTCTATCGCAATTTGGGCATGCAGGTGAGCGCAGGAGAGGTCATTGCAGAACTCAATACGGCAGCCCTTTCCGCGGCGCTTCAACAGGCGCGGGCGGCGTATAATTCCGCGGTCGCTTCGCGTTCATCCACCTCTCTTCCCGAGGTTGAGACACAGGCGAGAAATGCATATCTCTCCGCGTACACCACACTCGACATCTTTCTTCGGAACGATATCGACACATTCTTTGGCGAGCCGACGGTGTATGGCCCGCAGCTGCTTCTCATCGCGCCACAAGACTACGGCGAGTTGTCGAAAGAGCGCACCGCACTCACCTATGAGATGCAGACCTATCAAAGTGCTCTCTCGAATGCTAACAGCACCGATCCGACGGCACTTCTCGCAAGCGCTACGACAGTCGCACAAGATGTTTCGAACTTTCTCGATAAGCTTGCAGTGACGGCGAATGACAGCGGATCAAACGCTTCCGCTACGCAGATCGCTGCGCTCGCTACGGCGCGCACCGGCGTGGCTACTCTCCTCGCCACGCTTTCAAGTGCACGCAATACCTACCGCACGCAAAGCGTCGGAGCGACTTCGCTCACGAATGCGAGCGTCGAGCAAGCTGCGGCCGGTGTTGCCGTTGCCGAAGCAAATCTCCAAGGTACGCGAATTGTCGCACCGATCAGTGGTACGGTAACCGAGCAGGGCGCGAAGGTTGGGCAACAGACATCTCCCGGTACGCCGCTCGTTTCTATCATTGGTGATAGCGGATTTGAAGTGGATGCGGGAGTCTCCGAAACAGATGTGGGGAAGCTTTCTGTTGGAAATAAAGTGTCGATGACCCTCGATGCGTTCCCGAACGAGGCTTTCGCGGGAGCGGTGTTCTATATCGCACCGGCGCAAACGAACACTCAAGGCGTCATCAGCTATCAGATAAAAATATCTTTCGACAAGGCCGACTCGAGATTGAAGAGCGGTCTCACCGCGAACATTGATATACAGACAAAACGTAAGGACAATGTGCTTATCCTTCCACAGTACGCAATCCTGCAGAACGATAACGGAACATTTGTTGAGACGCTTGCGGGAAAGATTGTGACGACCACCCCGATAACGCTCGGTATTCAGGACCAAAAGGGAAATGTCGAGATTCTCTCCGGCGTCACGTTCGGCGAACAAGTTCTCAATATCGGACTTAAAAAGCAATGATTCCCGTTAGAAGCTTCGGACTGTTTAGCATATGAACCTCTCGAGTATGACAAACGATAAAAGTCCTGCTTCTAACGGGATGATCGAGGTGCATAATCTGCAGAAGGAGTACGTTGAAGAAGAGACGCCGACGCGGGCTCTGCGCGGCGTGACGTTCACCGTTGATAAAGGTGAATTCATTTCTATTATGGGTCCGTCCGGAAGCGGCAAATCCACGCTCCTGCAGATACTAAGCTTCCTCGATCGGCCGACCGGCGGGGCTTACAAATTCCAGGGCAAGAGCATCGATGACATGACCGATCAAGAGCTTGCTCATGTGCGGAATTCGGATATGGGCTTCGTGTTCCAGTCGTTCAATCTGCTTTCTCGTCTCTCCGTCTATGACAACGTCGAGATACCGCTCCTCTATTCCGACGTTCCGCCCGCCAAGCGCCGGACGCTCGTGGAAGAGGCCGTCCGGTCGGTTGGTCTCGAAGATAAATTGCATACTGAAGCCGGTAAACTCTCCGGCGGACAGAAACAGCGCGTCGCTATCGCTCGTGCGCTCGTGACTGATCCGAATGTCATTTTCGCCGACGAGCCAACGGGCAATCTCGATTCGCAATCCGGTTTGCAAATCATGGAAATACTGGAATCGCTTCATGATAAAGGCCGTACGGTGATAGTGGTGACGCATGAGACTCAGACTGCCGAATTTGCCGACCGCATCATCAGGATGAAAGATGGGATGTTAGAGAGTGATAGGGCGATTGCAGTGGACCGTGTTCGCGATAATTTGAAATAATATGTTACTTCGAGATGCATTCAAAACCGCCACGCGCAGCCTCACGCACGGCAAGATGCGTTCAATGCTGACGATGCTCGGCATCGTTATTGGCATCTCTTCCGTGATCATCTTGATGTCGATAGGTCAATCGGCCCAAAATCTGATCCTCGGCCAGGTGCAAGGTATCGGCTCAAATCTCATTATCATTACGCCCGGCGCACCGAGCGGAAAAGGATTTTCACCTCCCGCTTCGGTGCAAGGGATCGTGATTACGAGTCTGAAGCAACAAGATGTTGATGCACTACAGCGCGAACCTTCCATAACCGCGGTTGCACCACTGGTCAGCGGGCAGGCTGAAGCGGTGTACGGAAATAATAATAAGACGGTAAGTTATCAAGGAGTGACCGCCGACATGTTTCCGGTCAGGAATCTCACTATTGGGGAAGGACTTGCCTTCACAAAAGGAGATGTGGATTCCGCGAACCATGTTGCAGTCATAGGACCTGATCTTGCGAACACTCTTTTTGGTCCCGCACTTAGTCCTGTTAATAAAACGATACGTCTGAAAAATGTTTCATTCCGCGTCATTGGAGTGTTGAGCAAGGGAGGAGCCGGACCTTTCGGCGTTGACCAGGGGAACCTCGTTCTCATACCTATCACCATTGCTCAGAAACAATTACTCGGCATTTCTCATTTCAATACCATTATCGCAGAAGCGAGTCCGAGCTATGATATCAACTTTGCAAAATCACGTATCACATTCGCCCTGCGTCAGAATCACGGTATCACCGACCCGGCTAAAGACGATTTCAATATACAAACGCAGGCGGATATACTGTCTATTCTCGGAAGTATTACTTCGATACTTACTCTTTTCTTGGCGGCAATTGCTTCCATATCGCTTGTCGTCGGCGGTATTGGCATTATGAACATCATGCTGGTTACGGTTACGGAGCGGACACGCGAAATTGGGTTGCGTAAGGCGGTCGGGGCGACCGACAGCGACATCCTCCAACAATTCCTTATAGAGTCGGTCATGCTGACATTTATAGGTGGCGTAATAGGAATTGCGTTCGGCGCCCTGGTCGTTGGGGCGATATATTTCGGCATCAACGTCTTCAATCCCACGCTCGGCTGGGTCTTCGCTTTTCCTCTCTCGTCAGTCATTCTCGGACTCCTCGTCTCGGGCATCGCCGGTATTGCCTTCGGCATCTATCCGGCACGCCAAGCAGGACGGAAGAACCCCATTGATGCGTTGCGGTACGAATAAGTAGGCGGCACTCTAGATACTGCAGTTTTGCACAGGAGGTCAATTTTGCTCGCCAAAACGACCGAAGTGCTTTTAGCACGGGGGTGTTGATATTGGAACCTTTTTCCTTTCTTTCTTGTAGAATGTGGAGGTGGCCGAAAATATGAAGAAAATAGTGCTGGTTGAAGATGACTCGTTCATGTCGGGTATTCTTGCTAAGCACTTGATCGGTGAAGGGTTCGCCGTTGTCTTAATGACGGACGGAGATCAAGCATTCGACCATATCGTGGCTGAACAACCGAGTATCGTGCTGCTCGACATCATTCTTCCAGGTAGAAGCGGTTTTGACATCTTGCAAAAATTGAAGCAGGACGAATCGACAAAATCAATTCCCGTACTGATCCTTTCCAACCTCGGAAGCAAGGAAGAAATACAGCGTGGTATTGATTTGGGCGCGGAGGGGTATCTCGTCAAAGCGAATAGCACCGTTGAAGAAATAACAGGGAAGGTGCAGGAAATTCTTAATCGATCTATTAGTCATTAATGTAACATATGAGTTTTACAAAATTCTTACCGGTGGCGCTTACTGTCGGCGTTCTGGCGGCGATTTCGGTGCTGGGCTGGCAGTACTTTTCAGATGCGTCGAGATTCCCGTGGCTCCAAATATGGCCGGTCTTTATCACATGGGGACTCTACTTTGTGGCCGACGCTAAGATCGGTCGATTGCACAAGGAAATCATCGGCATCACCGGCGGTATTGTATTCGGCTATCTGACGCTGTTGGTGGCGTTCGCGCCGTCCGTCCAGAATGCATTAGGAGGAACATGGAGTTTACCGGTAACAGTCTTTGCGGTCGCGACAATCATCGTCCTTCTCGAACTGACCGACTGGTTTGAGCTCGCTTCCGTCTACTTCATCGCGTATGCCGGTTACTTTGCCTATGTGTTCGGCAAATTCTCGGGAGGCGCGGGAAATGTAACGGATATGTTCTATTTCTGGGTTCCTATGATGGTCGGTCTCGTGTTCGCAGTGGTGACGGCAATGTTGCGCACGCGACTACTGAATGCTGAGGGCGTCTACGGCTCTGCACAAAAGACCGTGTACGACAAAGAAACGACATAAAAAGGGTTTGGTTCGTTGTGAGACAGAACACCCCGCGGCAAGCGGGGTGTTCTTATGACTGGGCCATCGGCGTTTCTTGCGCCGCCTGTGTTCCCGCAATCGGTTCGGGCATGTTCTCGGGAGAAAGAGGGAATTGTATCGTAAACGTTGAACCCGCGTCTACCTTCGATTCGAAATGAACGCTGCCGTGGTGGTGCTCGACGATGTTCTTTGTGATGTAAAGGCCGAGACCGGACCCTTCCGTCTCTTTGAGGACGGCATTTTGGGCGCGGAAGAATTTATTGAATATGAATGTTTGCTCTTTTTCGGGTATACCGATACCAGTATCGTGCACTATAAGAGAAAGCAGATCCTTCTCCGTGTGGAAGGTTATGGCGACGACGCCGTCTTTCGGTGTATATTTAATAGCGTTGTCTATGAGGTTGCCTATAGCTATTTTAATTTTTTCCCGATCAACGCTGACTTGAGGGAGTGAATGCTCCGGTTCGGTCAGGGAGACCGTGATGCCATGATGGGCTATGTCTTCTTTGAATTCGGCGACGATGTCCTTGGTCATCGCAACAAGGTCGGTCAGTTCAAAGCTATATCCGAACTGGCCTTCTTCTATGCGAGATACATCGAGTAGATCATTGATGAGTATTATGAGTCGTCCGTTTGTCTGGTACGTTTTCTCCACTATTTCTTTTTGAGCAGGCGTGAGCACACCATTCTCCCCTCGAAGCAGCGCCTCGAGCGCCCATCTGGTTCCGGCAAGCGGCGTGCGGAGCTGATGCGAAGCGGTCGTAAGGAAGTTTGATTTTAGCTGATCGACCTCCCGCTCGTGTGTGACGTCGTGGAGCACTTGCACAGTGCCGATCTTCGCTCCCGCTTCATCCCGAACCGGGATCCGGGTCACTAAGAGGACGATGCGGTGTGGCCCGTCAGTGATATATTCTCCGTTTTCGTAGTCGGATTGAGGGAGTCTATGAATGGCGGCGAGGTTTTTACGATAGATATCCTCTCCGGCGAAGGATTTGGAAGGGTGTTTTCCGATGACATCTTTTGCTTTAAGCCAGAGGAGTTCCTCGGCACGCGGATTGAAAAAGGTGATGGTGTCGTCGAGGTCATACATGATGAGGCCGTCATTGAGACTCCGTACGATAGAGAGTGTTTTGAGTCGTTCCGCCCCGAGCTCATCAAAGATTCGGCCGTTTTCCACGGCGGTCGCAGCTTGATTCGCGACTATGCTCGTGATAGTCATCTCGAACGGCTCAAATTCGTGTACCGGTTTATAATAAATACACATCCCGCCTATCGTACGGTCCTTGATCTTGAGTGGTATGCACATGATCCCGTGATACCCTTGCTCTTTCGCTCTCGGGAGCCATGACGCAGGGAGACGAGGGTCTTTCTGGACGTTGGAAGAGGCCCATACTTTGCCAGTCTCTATAGCTTTCCCTACAAATGCACTCTGGAGGCCTTTCCCGAGCGGGATCGGATGGCTCTTTGAGTGGGTGAGATACTGCTGCTGCATACCATACGCCGCGCGGATGTAGACGCTCTTCTTGTCCGGTGTGAAGTCCCAGAAGTTCACATATTTAGCCCGAATGGCCTCGCCGATGCTTTCGGCGATTTTTTCAAGGATGCTTTCAATACGCTTCTCAATGGCAAGGAACTGCGAGCTTCGTGCAAGCGCCGCCAAGAGACGCTGGCGTTTCGCCTGTTCGGCGACGCTAAGGACGCGTTTCGTATCGGTAAATACACCGGGGGTCGAAGAAAAAGATTGGTATTCTTTTTTCTTTTTAGTAGTCGCCACCTCCGCATAGTAGCATGCGTTACGTTCTGCACAGGTGGTCACACGAACGCCCCAAATCGATTTAGAAAAGGTCATACTATATCGAGCGGACCACCACCCCCGCTTTAACCATCTTTCACCCGCATGAAATTACATGGTATTACGTTCATTCTAACGGTCATTGGCGGACTCAATTGGGGTCTCATTGCTCTTGGCAACTGGATGGACAGCAACTGGAACGTCGTGAATCTCCTCGTCGGCTCGTGGCCGACGGTTGAGAATATCGTCTACCTGCTTGTGGGCCTCTCAGCACTTGTTCTTCTTGTCGGACATAAGAAGGATTGTCGAACCTGTGGCAACAGCGCCAGCGCTCCGGGAATGGGAATGTGATTCTGCGTTAATCGCAAAAGAACCGCCGGCGCTTAGCGCCGGCGGTTCTTTTTGATGCGGAGACGGTGGGATTTGAACCCACGAGGAGCTTTCGCCCCTGCCTCATTAGCAGCGAGGTGCTTTCGACCACTCAGCCACGTCTCCCGTGCTTTGCA
>JANLIU010000031.1 GCA_024654305.1 Candidatus Parcubacteria bacterium | reverse complement strand
GATCTGGCTCACCGCCTTATCGGTCGAGATGCCATCGGTCGATTTGCCGTCAATAGCGGCAATCTGATCACCCGCTTTGATGCCCGCGGCTTCCGCCGGTGTTCCTTTGAGCGGCGTCACGACGGTGAGAACATCGTCCTTTACGTCAATTTCCATACCGACACCGGCAAAACTTCCTGAAATGGAATCTGAAAACGCTTTTGCTTCCTCGGGCGGAAAGAAAACGGTGTATGGGTCGCCGTAGGACGCCGTAAGACCTTCAATGGCGCCGAGAACGCGGTCCTTGTTTGTCGGAAGGGTCGAGGACGCGTGCGTTATGACGTAATTGGTATTGAGCGCATTCCACGCTTTCCAAAAATCCGCCAAGTCTACATTCTGGTCCGGTGTTGCATCAAGACCGTCTCCAATGAGCGGGATGTGTGCGACAATCGCTGCGGTCGCACCGCCGCCGGCGACCGCAAGACCAGCACTAAAAGCAATCGCCGCGACAAGTGCGAACGACACACCGCGCGCCGCGATAGTTCGACCGCGACGATACGCTTCTCGAGCATCCATTCCCTGGAGTGTAGCATGGGTGTGGTATTCTAGTCATATGATATTCCGGTATAAGTATCCGGGCGGTGTGTGGGTAGACCTCGAACGGCCGAGCGCTGATGAAGTTCAGCAAATCGCGCGAGAATTCTCCATCGATGAACGCATCAAAGCCGAACTGGTCTTCCCCACCCCGACACCACTAGTCGCGCAGGACGAACGGATGGCTCTTTTGGTTCTCCATTTCCCCGTGCACGAGGCGGATGGCGGCGAAACGAAAAGCCAGGAGGTGGATTTCGTCGTCGGTGCTAATTTCATCGTGACCGTACGGTACGATGTCATCGTCCCTCTCCATCATTTGAAGAAAATCCTTGAAACACAGCAGCTTGTCGGCGAGCACGAAGGTATTGCCACCGATGTCCTGCTTGAAATACTCTTCGCTCATTTGTATGCGTCCGCGCGCGACCATACAAACCATCTCGCAAGCAATCTCTCGCATGTAGAGCGCGAAATGTTTGACGACCACGAAAGAGCCTCGGTGCGGCGCATATCGGATATTGGCCGTGAATTCCTGCACCTGGATGCCGCTCTCGCAGACCAGGAAGAGACGCTTGGCTATTTCCTGAAAATGCTCACGGGCCGCGGCTTTTTCGGCGCCTCTTTCGCGGAACGCTCCGAGCGCGTCCTCGCCGAACGCGCGCAGGTTATGCGACTGGTCGGGACACATCGCGCCATCGCAAGCGAGCTGCGCCAGACCAATTCTGCTCTGCTTGAAGCGCGTCAAAACGAAATTATGAAAACACTGACCATCATCACGGTCATCGTACTTCCGCTCGAACTCATCGCGGTCACGCTCGGAATACATGCCCCGGGAACGCCGCTCGAAGAGAATCCTGATGCGTTCCTTATCATCATGACGATTATGTTCAGCGTTGCCGTCCTTATGGTGCTTTTCTTCGCTAAAAAACGCTGGCTCTAACCTATGGAGTGGCTTGCGCGCATCTTCGGAAAACGAAAGAACGCTGCGGAACATCCTGCACAAGTTTTTTTCACCAATACGTTGTCTGGTTCGAAAGAGCTTTTTATATCTCAGCGCCCCGGCATTGTGACGATGTATTCCTGCGGACCGACGGT
>JANLIU010000021.1 GCA_024654305.1 Candidatus Parcubacteria bacterium | reverse complement strand
CGGAAGTCGGATAACGTAACCCGATGGTCGCTTGAAAGCCACACGTGAGCTTTCAAGCGGGAGCGGAATAGGCGGAACAACAGAGCGCACACATCTTTTCAATACTCAAAAAGCCGCGACCCCTCATGGGGTCGCGGCTTTTTGACATAAACCATAGATGATGATATAGTTGTGTCTGGTGTCTTGAACAATTTTCAGGAGCGAGATCATGACTGCACATTCAGTTGGACAGGTCGCGCCTTCGCGCGCGAACGTACGAGAGGCGGTACAACGGTATCGCCGCATTTCGCAACGGGAGCAGGATCACGGTTATTGGGGTCTTGATAGACGTTGTGCAACAGGCTACGATTTGGAAGCGAAATGGAGAAATCGTATCTTTGATTTCTTCAGGGAACTCAAAAAGCAGAGAAAGAAGTTCGTATATGTTGACATCTGTGGCAGGGCCAACGGGAGGTACCTAGGTGCAGATGCGACCTATACGTTTTCTCTTCAATCTACGGACCGCTTGTGGTCCTTCGAGCGAGACGAAGGGACGCATATCCGAGGCGACTTCTTTAATCCGCGGGATTTCTACGGATTTATACGATTGCTGCGGAGAAAGCGTGTGGCACCAGCGTTCGTGACGTTCCATCCTGTTGCTGGGTTGCAGTCATACACACCGCACGATGAAGATGCGGAGTATCAGATTGTCATACACCAGCGGCTCGAGAACAATCTGAGGAAAGTGATAGAGATTCTACGCCCCGGTGGTTATATTCACTTGGGTACGCCGTTCCAATTCTTCGGGATGGACCTCCGCGACTTCCTTATGCATGTCCCGAAGGAACAGTGGGAATCACATATCTGGCTGAAGACTTTCTGCAGGTCAATGCGGTGTTCCGTTGAATGGGGATACACGGGCGATCAGAAGTGCCATTTGATCCGTAAATGGATGCCCAATCAGAAGAAATGACATGAACAATATCTCTTACGGCCCCGGAGCAATCCCGGGGCCCTGATTTTTATCCACAAGAGAACCTAAGTCGAGTGTATCTGTAATCGGGTAGTCTTGTATAATGATTGTAATGAAATCGGCACAACGGGAACTAGCAATTGAGTTGCGACTTACGCATGAGTTGGGATATAAGGCGATTGCAGAACAGGTCAAAGTCTCAAAAAGTACGTTGTCGCGATGGCTCGAAGATCTTCCTCTTTCTGATGAAAGAGTGCTTGAACTGCGTCGTGAGGCGTGGAGTCTGGGTGAAGCAAGCCGAGAGCGATTTCGGCAGACTATGCGTGCAAAACGAGATGAACGCGAACGCCAGATATATCTGGTTCAGAAGAAGAAACTGTCCCGTATTTCTGAGCAGTCTCTCTTTATTTCAGGACTCATGTTGTATGCCGCAGAAGGAGATAAGAAAACTCGGGCTGAAATTGCATTCTCAAATACTGATTCTGTCATGGTGTTATTTTTTGCGCTCTGGCTTGAGAAATTTCTCGGTATTAAACAAGACAAATTAAAGATTCAATTGCATCTATACGAGAATATGAACGTTCATGCAGAAGAAGCATTCTGGAAGAAACAACTGGGCATGAGTCAAAGTCAGTTATGCAAGAGTCAAATTAGACCTTTGCGGCCAGGGAAGTTTTCTTATCGTGAACCCTTCCGTCATGGGACATGCAAGCTCTATGTCGGAGGCGTCATTAAGAAAGCCGAATTGATGTTGTCTATTCGGGCTTTTTTTGATACATATAGTACACGCCTGCGAGCGTAGCTCAGTTGGTAGAGCGCCCGCCTGATACGCGGATGGTCGAAGGTTCGACTCCTTCCGCTCGCACCATGGATTTATTGTCATCCGTTCCAATCTGGAAGCTCGGACTGTATTTTGTCATCGCTATTTGTCAGGACTTCGTCTTGACGCTCAACTGGCGCGCAATCGCTAAGGAAAAGATTTTTCTGGCGGTAAGTACCAGCTTCGTTATTTCATTGCTTTCTTTCTGGGTGCTTTATAACATTCTTGCAGATCTGAATGCGAACCGAAGCATTATTTCAGTTTTTGTATATTCTGCAGGAATTGCCACTGGTACATTTCTCGCGATGAAATTCAAACTGAAGGATTCGAAGTGAGTCCAATTGTTATACCCACGGCGCCCAGCGGAGAGGATGGAGTGGGGCTATACTAGAACCATGAAACGAGAGACCCTCATTATTATCGGTGTAGTGCTCGTCGCGCTTATCATTGGGGTCGTGGTCTTCTTCTCTGGCCGTGGCGGTGTTCCCAATACTTCTTCGGCTGTGGCAAATACGCAACCGTCCGCGGTCATTGTGCCGTTTACAGAAATCACGCGTGGTTCAGAGTCGACGGTGGCGACGCGTGTTAATTATGTCATCACCTCTGCAGATGAATTGAATAAACTCTGGGAAATGGTCAACGCGACCGGTACACCGCCCACCATCGATTTTAGAACGCAGGCAGTGATTGCGGTCTTTGCCGGACAGAAGTCTACTGGCGGGTACTCAATCGCTGTCGCCTCGGTGACCGATACAGGGGACACACGTACCGTAGCTGTCACACTAACTTCGCCCGGTACCGACTGTATGGTTACCGAATCGTTCACCAATCCCTATCAGATAGTTACCGTACCAGTAAGTAACGCGTCACTTGCTCACACGGATACTGAAGTATCCAAGGCCTGTAACTGATTTATATTTTACGGGTTATGAGGTACATTCACAGGGTGGATGCCTCCTCTCACTTTCAAGGTAAAAAGATAACCCTTATGGGGCTCGGTCTTCTCGGCCGGGGCGTCGGTGATGCACTGTATCTTGCCGAATGCGGCGCCGAGCTTATCGTGACTGACCTCAAGTCGCGCGAGGAGCTTGCCGAATCGGTGGCGCAGCTGGAGTCGTTCAAAAACATCTCCTTTGTCCTTGGTGAACATCGGCTTGGAGATTTTCGTGAGCGCGACCTTATCCTCAAAGCTGCTGGTGTTCCACTTGATTCCCCGTACATTGCAGAGGCGAAGAAGAACGGCATACCGGTCCGCATGAGCGCGGACCTCTTTGCGGAGATATCTGGCGTCACGTGCGTCGGCATCACCGGCACGCGCGGCAAGTCGACCGTGGCGCATATGTTGCACGCGATTCTTAAGGAAGAGGGAAAGAAAGTATTGCTCGGCGGTAATGTGCGCGGCGTCTCCACGCTCGCACTCTTGAAAGAAGCGACACCAGAACATGTCGCCGTGCTTGAGCTCGACTCGTGGCAACTGCAGGGCTGGGGCGAAGCGGAAATGAGCCCGCACATTGCGGTCTTCACGACGCTGTATCAGGACCACCTCAATTATTATAAGAATGACATTGGCGCCTATCTCGCCGACAAAGCGAATATTTTTTTATACCAAAAACCGGAGGACATACTCATTCTCGGCAAGCAATGCGCGCCGACCATCATCGAGAAATACGGCGACACTATCGAATCAAAAACTCTTGTCGTGGATGAATTGAAACTTCCGGATACTTGGGTGCTCAAGATACCGGGGCTCCACAACCGCTATAATGCCGCGCTCGCGCTCGCTGCCGCTCGCGCGGCCGATATTTCTGATGACGTCATCCGAAAAGCTCTTGAATCATTTACCGGCGTACCGGGGCGGCTTGAACTCATTCGCGAAGTAAAAGGCGTGAAAATTTATAACGACACGACCTCAACGACGCCCGAGGCGACACTCGCCGCGCTTGCCGCGCTTGACCCGGCGCATACTGTGCTGATTATGGGCGGTACCGACAAAGGGCTCGACATGGATGCGCTCCTCACGAAGTTATCCGAGGTGAAAAAGATAATCCTGCTCGTCGGCACCGGCACCGACCGCATCAAAGATCAGCTACCAAATACTTCCATATATGGAAGTATTTCTGATGCCATAGCGGCTGCGATTCAGGCTGCAGAGCCTGGCGACGCATTGCTCTTCTCTCCGGCATTTACGTCGTTCGGTATGTTCAAAAATGAGTTCGACCGCGGAGACCAGTTTACTGCTATCGTGAAGGCGCTATGAATCCCGTTAGAGACAAGACATTGGAGATGTCTGCCGACTCGCCTGCGAGTCGGGTCTCTAACGGGATGAAAAAAGCATATTTTATCGGCATCGGCGGTATCGGGATGAGCGCGCTCGCGCAATACTTCAAGGACCAAGGAATGACTGTGACCGGCTCTGACCGCGACCCGAGCCCAAAAGTTTACGAAGTCCTTGCAACAAAAGAAATTGAGGTGCTTGTCGGACACAATGCGAGTAACGTCCCTACGGATGCCGACCTCGTCGTCTACAGCGATGCGGTCGTCGATGGTTCCGAAGGATTTGTCGAGCGGCTTCGCGCGCGTGAACTAGGCATTAAGGAGGAGTCATATTTTGCGGCACTCGGAGAAGTGTCGAAAGGGAAGAAGACAGTCGCGGTTGCGGGCACGCACGGCAAGACGACGACGACCGGCATGCTCGCGAAGATTTTAAGCGATGCGGGAGCGTCGCCGACAGCGATCGTGGGTTCTATTGTGAAAGATTTTGGCTCTAATTATTTACATGGGGACTCGGATTTGTTTGTTGTCGAAGCGTGCGAATACAAGGACCATCTGCTCGAGCTCTCACCCGAGATACTTGTCATTACGAATCTCGAATGGGACCATACGGATTGGTTCCCCTCGCTCGAAGTGCTCCAGGAGACATTTCGAAAAGCGATTAGCCGCGTGCCAGCCAATGGTGCCATAGTGACCGACCCCGCGAATCCGAACATTGCGCCGCTTCTCGTGAATGCAAAAGCACAGGTGATTGATTACACAAAAGAGCCGGCATACGAGCTCCGTTTGCCGGGAGAATTTAACCAGATGAATGCCCGTGCGGCCGCAGCGGCCGCGCGCGTCGCATTTTCGCAAATCGAAAATACTACCATATATGGTAGTATTTCGAATTTTCAAGGCACCTGGCGTCGATTTGAATACAAAGGAAAAACAAAGAACGGCGCTGATGTCTATGACGATTATGCACATCACCCGACAGCGGTGAGAGAAACACTTCGCGCGCTCCGCGCGAAAACAGACGGGAAGATATATGTTGCCTTCCATCCGCACCTGTATAGCCGCACCCGCGACTTGCTCGACGAATTCGCCACTGCTTTTGTCGATGCCGACAAGGTGTTTATCGCGCCAATCTATGCGGCACGTGAAGTCGACGACGGCACCATTTCAAGCGCGATACTCGCCGAGCGCATCCGTGCGACCGGTGTTGATGCGACTGCACTTGACTCATTTGGCGCTATCGAGAAAGCATTAAACGAAGTGGAACAAGGCGACACTATCATCACAATGGGCGCAGGTGATATCTACAAAGTCGCTGATAATATAACGAAGCCTATCATTCTTGCAAATTAATGATACCGGCGTAGGGTAGTCCTGGGGCCTCGATCCGTTGAGGCATTTCTGCAGTACCTTTGGAAGGAGTAAAAAGCATGGACACGTCCATAGCCTGGAATAAAGCTTGGGGAATGGCACGCCGTTTGCAAGACCGGGAGCAAATACCGGTTGCCAATATCCCGCCGGATAGTTGGTACATGATTTTGGAAGATATCGTCTCGCAATCCGATGGGGTGTTAGGTAGGGCACAAACCGTTTTTGTTCCTATCGCGGACCTGATGTCCGGGCATGATGAGTGCCGGATACAGATTCAAGTGCCGCGTGGAAGGACCCTTTTCGAAAAGGGCCTCAGTCCTATCACTCGCGTCCTACCGATACGTGTCGAGGAGAAAGGCACTGGCACTCGGCTTAGCAAGGGCATCCCGGGTCTGTGGTCCAAGAATTACCACAGGTATTTATTCCTGCTCGCGCCAGAACAAGGCAAGCCTCTCGTCTGGGCAACATGGTGTGTCGACTTCAGTCTGGCTATTGTCGAGCAAGCAGACAAGAACAAGTCGCCCTATATACGAACAGTCTCGTCTTCGCGGGTCGATTTCCTTGATAAGGAAGTAGTTCTCGAGGAGTTCCGTCAAAGGTCGGGGTTAGGTTACATCATACTCGATCACATCTACCTCGGCTTGCATGGTTATGAGACCGAACTGCAAAAGGTCACGGTTTTGTGCAACACAGTCGAGCAGATGAAATATCGAATCAAGCTCTAACGATCAACCCCTCCGTCGCTTCGGCGCAGGAGGGGTACGTTTTTATAAAAAAGACGACCCCCACAAGGAGGGTCGTTTACGTACAGCTTACGTCGCACATCATGCATCGTGTTTGATTCTGATGAGACTCCACTGATCAGGGTCGTCATTGCACTTGCGTGCACGTACAAGGGCTGGAAAACCATCGAGAGAAAGCATAGCCCATGAATGCAAGATTCTGGAACGACGTGCGCGTTCTAAGAATGCTGATTCCAGCGCTTTACTCCCGAACTGCATACACATCACGATTTGATGACGAGGCGCTTTTCGTTCCATCGCTTTGATGATCGAATTGATGACTTTGCTGATGGTGGCGGAATGTCTTCTGACGTGTGCCACCATCATTTCCGATCCAGCGGTTGCTATGATGATAGGACAATTGTCAGCGCTCGCCATAAACACACCGCCTGGGGGAACAAATGCCGCGTTTTTCACGGAAGTTCGTCTAAAACCGTTCTGCCGTGCCTCCGTCCGGCTCAATATCCCCACAGTTATTTCCGGGCGTCCGACCGGGACGAAATACATGTACATGACTACCTCCTTCCGTTGTGATTGTATGAATTGACAGTTCTTCCGAGGGTGATTGTATCGTATTGTCAAAGTATGTCAACTGCGTTAGAGTGAACACATGGGAACACTCTCAATCGTCGCAACGCCGATAGGTAACTTGGAAGATATCACATTGCGCGCCCTGCGGACGTTGAAAGAATGCGATGTCATCTACGCCGAGGATACGCGCGTCATTTCAAAATTGCTTGCGCGCTATGAAATAAAGAAGCCACTCCAGCGTCTCGATGCGGCGATGGAAATGAAGCGAGCAGATCAAATCATTGAGCGTCTTGAAGCGGGCGGGCGTGTTGTGTTCGTGAGCGATGCTGGTACCCCAGGCATCAGCGACCCTGGTGCGCGGCTCGTCGCGCTCGTGCGCGAAGGGTTGCCGGGTGCGACCATCGAGGCGATACCGGGACCATCGGCACTTACCGCGGCTCTTTCCATTGCCGGCATCGACGCAACCGCATTTACATTCCTCGGATTCTTGCCGCACAAGAAAGGCCGCCAGACTGCGCTCAAAAAGATCGCATCGAGTGAAATTCCCGTTGTGCTCTATGAGTCACCGCACCGCATCTTAAAGCTCCTCAATGAGCTCTCCTTTCAAGTTGGAGCAAGGGTTACCCTTGCTCGCGAACTTACGAAAATTCACGAAGAAGTTGTTTCGGGCACGCCGAGCGATGTCATAGCGCATTTCACTGCACACCCCGACGCCGTGCGGGGAGAATTTGTGGTTATTATTGAAGCGAAGCGAAAATAGTAACCACCCTGTTAAATCCTTTCAAATAACCGTATGTTTTACACTTACATTCTTTTC
>JANLIU010000020.1 GCA_024654305.1 Candidatus Parcubacteria bacterium | reverse complement strand
AAGCTACTTAGACAGTACAAGGACGACCCGCGCTTTAAGGAAAAGGACGGAAGCGTGCACTAGCATTTTAAGCTGTTTGTATGCAGAAGTGATATACTTCTCCGTATAGAACATCAAGATATCAAAAGTCATTTGCCGAGCATAGTCCCCGCCGGGGTTGTGTTCCTGGTGCTCGGCGGGGTTCTTGTGTATGCGTTTATGCAAATTTCCGCATTGACGGGAACGGTCGGTTCTCTCAGTGAAGAGCTGGCGTCGACAACGGCAGTGTCGTCACAGAACACAAACCAGCTTTCGCAAAATATTACGGACCTGCGTGCGCAAAACGCCGGACTTTCCAATACGCTTTCGAGCGCGCAACAAAATATTGATGCGGTGAGCACAAAAGTCGGCGGTGTTGAACAAACCGTCGACACCCTTAATAAACTCTCACAGATAGACCCTGAACTTCTGAAAAAATACTCCAAGGTATATTTCATGAACGAAAATTATATACCGGCGCACCTGGTTGATATGCCGAATGAGTACCTCTACAACGAAAAGATTTCCCAGAAATTCCTACTGGAGGCCTTGCCGTTTCTGAAAAAGCTGTTTGACTCGGCGAAAGCGAGCGGCACCACTATCTATGTCCAATCTGCGTACCGTTCATTTAGAGACCAGCAGTCACTGAAGTCTTCATACACGGTCGTCTACGGCGCCGGTACCTCCAACTCATTCTCTGCGGACCAGGGTTATTCAGAACACCAGCTTGGAACGACCGTTGACTTCATCACCACCGGACTTGGCGGTACGCTTAACGGTTTTGACGCCACAGCGACGTATCGGTGGCTCCTCGCAAACGCCTACCGCTACGGCTTCGTGCTTTCATATCCAAAGGGCAACAGCTACTATGTCTATGAGCCGTGGCATTGGCGTTTTGTGGGGGTGGAGCTCGCCACGTATCTCCACAGCGGTAGTTTGAACTTTTATGACATGGAACAACGGGCAATTGACGCATACCTCATCAATATTTTTGACTAGAACCAGTCTCAAAAATAACCAAGAAGAACACGCCGAAAACGGTGGCTACTGCGGGGTCGCATTCGCGGCTGCGGCAGGCAACGGCTCGGACTCACCGTATCTCAAATACGCTTCGTCCTGCGCCGGCCCGCCTCGCTCGCGAATGCGACCCCTCGTGACGCCATTATTTTTGAGACTGGTTCTAACGCGTGCGACGGATTGCTGATACAATGGAGGTATGAAAAATACCCTTATCGCCGTTCTCGTCATTGCCGTCGTCGGTCTCGGTGCGTATGTACTCCTCAAAAAGTCGCCCCAAAGCGAAGTCCCGACGCTCGGGCAGGGCGCGCCTATCGGCACCACGACGCCAAGCGGCGGGGAAGTCGCTACGACGACCGAGCAGGATAAGGGGGAGACCGCCATCGGTACTTCGGTAGAGGGGCGCGCTATTACTGCGTATCATTATGGGACCGGTAGTCAGGAGATTTTGTTTATCGGCGACATACACGGCGGGTATACCTGGAACACCGCTCTCCTCGCATACAAAACGATGGATTATTTCAAGAGTAATCCGGACGTTATTCCAAGCAACTTGAAAGTTACGGTTATTCCGGTTCTGAATCCGGACGGACTGAATCGAGTCGTTGGCACTTCTACTGCCAGCTTTACGCAAGCGGATGTGGAGCAGGGGCAAGCCGCGCAAATAGCCGGACGCTTCAATGCGAACACAGTGGACCTCAATCGCAACTTTGATTGTGACTGGAAGTCGAGCGCAATCTGGCAGGGGAGAACGGTAAGTGGGGGAAGCGGAGCATTTTCCGAACCGGAGAGTCAGGCGATTAAGACGTATGTTGAAACCAATACACCGAAAGCAGTGGTGGCGTGGTACGCCTCCGCCGGCGGTGTATTCGCATCGAGTTGTGATAATGGCGTTCTGCCGGAGACGCTCACCCTCACGGATATCTACGCCACAGCCGCCGGCTACAAGGCATACGACAGCTATGATTTCAACGCGATACCCGGCGATATGGTCAATTGGCTTGCCAAGATGGGAATTCCTGCGATTAGCGTACTACTCACCACCCACACTGATACTGAATGGACCAAAAACCAGGCGGGTATTAAAGCGATTCTCGACCACTACGCAGAGTAATGAGCGATTTAAAGAAAAGACTGGCGGTCGTCGCAGTTGCGACCATTGCGATATTTGGGGGTATCGCGTTCGTCGCGTACCTCTTAGTGGGCACACCCGCGCCGGTCGCGCCCGCCGAAATAGTTAAGGTTAAGGTTCCTGATACCTCTCCACGGCATGTCGTCATCGGTTCATCGGTGGAAGGTCGCACGATTGATTCGTACACGTACGGTAGGGGTGGAACGCGCCTCGGGTTTGTCGGCGGTATGCACGGCGGGTATGAATGGAACAGCATACTTCTGGCATATGACCTCATGGACTATCTGACGGCACATCCCGAAAGTATCCCGGCAAATCTCTCCATCACGGTAATTCCGGACGCTAACCCCGACGGCGTGCACAAAGTGCTGGGTGCTGAGGGGCGCTTCACCGCCCTGGATGTGCCGACCGGTACCGACCTCGTACCCGGGCGCTACAACGCAGACACCGTAGACCTCAATCGCAATTTCGCTTGCAACTGGCAGGCAACCAGCACGTTCCTTGGAAAAATCACCAGCGCCGGGACGGCAGCGTTCTCAGAGCCGGAAGCGCGGGCTATTCGCGATTTCGTGTTAGCCAATACTCCGAAGGCGATGGTGTTCCTGCATAGCAAATCGGGCGCCGTGTACGCGTCAGAATGCAATAACGGCATCCTTCCGAAAACGCTTGAAATTATGAACGTGTACGCGCGCGCGGCGGGATATCGGGCGATTAATGTTTTTGATGCGTATAAGATAACCGGTGATGCTGAAGGATGGCTCGCGTCAATCGGTATTCCGGCGATCACGGTTGAGCTCACGACTCATGAGACAGTGGAATGGGAGCGGAATCTCTCCGGCATCAAAGCACTTTTTGAATACTATAAAACTCAATAATGAGCAAGAAGAAACTCTGCTAAAATAGCCTCATGAATAACGATGAACTAAAAAAATTAGTACAAGAGGTTCTGAACGATGCACACCTGATAAGCCTCGGGACAGTAGATGAAAACGGGGTTTGGGTCGCGGATGTTATTTATGTTCCCGATGAACATTTCAATCTGTATTGGATATCAATGCCGCAAGCCCGTCACTCGCAGGCGATAGAACGGAACGGTAAGGTCGCGTGCACCGTCACCGCGAGCCAGCAGACGAATAAAGAGCGGGCGCTCCAGATAGAAGGCGTTGCCGAAAAAATAGACGGGCCGCTTTTTGACTATGAAAAAAAGCTGGAAGCGAAACGGGGACTCCCTGTTCCTCAGGCTGAGGGAGAAATACTGACGAAAGGGCACAGCTGGTATGTGCTTAAGCCGACAAAAGTCGAGCTGATACACAGCGAACTGTTTGGCTACGAACGGAAGTCCGTTCAACTCGCATAAAGATAACTTGGAGGTTCGACCTCCAAGTGACTATTTCATCCCGATTTGGGCTAGGAAGGTAGCGAGCTCTTCGCCCTCGATAGGGCGCCACGTTCCTGATGCGAGATTATCGAGCCGCACATTCAATATGCGCGTGCGTTCAAGTTCCACAACTGAATTGTGGAGCGCCGCGACCATGCGACGTATCTGATGCTTTTTGCCCTCGGTGAGCGTGATATTGAAACTCTTCGGTCCGGTCTTGCGTACGGTACAGTGCTTGGTCAAGTATCCCTCGATATCAACGCCGGCTTCCATCGTTTTCTTGAAACTCTCACGAAGCGGCTCACTTGTGCGCACGCGGTACTCCTTGTCATGCTCGTATTCAGGATTGAGGAGGCGATCGGTGACGCGACCATCGTTCGTCAGAATAATGAGCCCGCTTGAATCTTTATCGAGACGGCCGACGGGGAACACATCACTCGAGAGGGCGGCGCTCTGCTTGATGTCTTTCTCGCCGAGTTGCGGCGAGTGGGTGATGACGCCAATCGGCTTGTTGTAGGCGTAGTAGAGAAACCTTCGCGCAGAACTTTTGCCGCGGAGCTCGACCTTGTCGCCCTTGTTGACCTTCTCGCCGATGACGGCGACGCGGCCGTTAATGAGTACCTTCCCGCGGGCGATAAGCTCATCCGCGCCTCGACGCGTCGAAATACCCTCATGAGCGAGGTATTTGTTGATGCGCATCGGGTATTCGTCCGTCATGTCGGTACTATACATTCTTTCCATTTTAATGCGAAATGAGGTATGGTAAACTGATGGCAAAAGAAGAAAGCGTCATACGCTTTGAAGAAGTGTCGTTTGAATATGGGCACAACAAACCAATCCTCGATGAGGTGGATTTTCCTATTCGCCGCGGGATGAAGATGGCAGTGATGGGTCAGAACGGTGCGGGGAAGTCTACGCTCTTTGCGCTCATGGCGGGAGCGCTCAAGCCCGAAGCTGGTCTGATACACATTTCGCACGGCACGCTGATAGCGACGGCGCCGCAGGTCATTCCGCGCGCGGAGCTCACGCTCACCGTGCGTGAATTTTTCCAGAAATGCTTCACCAAGCCGGTGTATGACATCGACCCGCGCATTGATGATGTGCTTGAGGTGGTGAATCTGAAAGGCCACGCGAAAGTGCATGATAGGCTTATGAAAAGTTTTTCCGGCGGCCAGCAGGCGCGTCTCCTTCTCGCCTCAGCACTCATCCAGAAACCCGACCTGCTCCTCCTCGACGAGCCCACGAACAATCTCGATACCGCCGGCATCGAGCACCTTACGAACTATCTCTCAGCATATCCCGGGACCTGCATCGTCATCTCGCACGATGCCGACTTCCTCAACGCATTTACCACCGGCGTCCTCTATCTCGACGTCTTCACACGGAAAGTGGAGCAGTACCACGGAAATTACAGCGACGTGCAGAGAGACATTCTTGCGCGCATCGAGAGAGAAAATCGCGCGAATGCGCAACTTGAAAAGAAAATTCAAGAGAATAAGGACAAAGCGAACTTTTTCGCACAGAAGGGAGGGAAGATGCGCCTTGTGGCGAAGAAAATGCGCACCGAGGTTGAGGAAATGGAAGAAGCGAAGGTGGACGTGCGCAAAGAAGATAAAACTATCCGACCATTTACCATTCCCGCACAGCCGGACCTCAGCGGGACCGTTCTGACGCTCACCTCCTTCACCCTTCACGGCGGCAAGAAGCCGGTGAAGAAAAAGGCGAACATTGCGCTCCGAAAAAATCAGCATCTGCTTTTGCGAGGTCCGAACGGCATTGGGAAGAGCACGTTGCTTGAACGGATCGTTCTTGGCACTCCGGAGGGCTCGCATATAACCGAAGGGGTGAAAGTCGGCTACTATCGCCAGGATTTTTCCACACTCGATTTCGACCAAACCGTGCTCGCGGCGCTTAGGGTGGCGATGGGTCAGCCGGATGAGCAGAAGCTCCGCGCAACAGCGGCAGGGTTCTTACTCACCGCGGACGTCATGGAGACGAAGATTGGGAGTCTCTCTGAAGGGCAGAAAGGACTCGTCGCTTTCGCCTCGCTCGTCCTCCTGCGCCCGGGACTTCTCATTCTTGATGAACCGACGAACCATATCAACTTCCGCCACCTGCCCATCATCGCGAAGGCGCTTGATGCATACCAAGGCGCGATGATACTCGTCTCCCACGTGCCGGAGTTCGTCGCGCAGATACGCATTGATGAAATTCTCGACCTGGAGAGATAAGCTTTGCTTGCAAGCTTTCTTCCGGCGCTCGCCTCGGGAGAATGTTTGAAGACACACATTCTTCACTCGGCCCGCTTGGCAGTAGTGTGGATTAGGTATTCAAGCGAGAGTTGCGAGGGTATAAGTGTGGGCACGATGGAAAAGAATGAATTGCGAAAAGATTTTGAAAAAGCATTTGAAGAGCCCGCGATAGTATTGGAAGAAACTATTGATTTTGTAAAAAAAGAAGAGAAAGTTTTGATAAATAAAAGGCCGTTCAAGCTCGCGGAAGAATATTGGGATAAGCTCGGTCCCGGCCTCACCACCGGCGCCGCTGACGACGACCCCTCCGGCATCGCCACCTACTCGCAGGCAGGCGCCCGCTACGGACTCCAACTCATCTGGCTTTCGCTCTTTACCTATCCCTTCATGGCGGTGGTGCAGGAGATGTGCGCGAGGATAGGGCTCGTGAGCGGGCAGGGGCTCGCGGCGAACATCAGGCGCGAATATTCTACCCGCGCGCTCTACACCGTAACCGCGCTTCTATTCTTCGCAAATGTGTTTAACATTGCGGCCGACCTCGGCGCGATGGCGGCGGCCACACGCCTCCTTATACCGACGTTTGGTCTGGAGCTCCTCGTCATTGTCTTCGCGCTTATCAGTCTCATCCTTCAAATATTCACGACGTATGCGCGGTATGCTAAATATCTGAAGTATCTCGCGCTCGCGCTTCTCTCCTATATCGCCGTCGCGTTTGCGGTGGATCTCAATTGGAGCGATGTTCTCTATCACACCTTCGTCCCGTCGCTGACCTTCTCCAAAGACCAACTATTTCTGATATGCGCCATGCTCGGGACCACGATTTCTCCCTACCTCTTCTTCTGGCAGACCTCGCAGGAGGTTGAGGAGAAAATATTGAAAGGAGAAACGACCATTGAAGCGCGCAAGGAGCAGGTGAGCGAGCACTCCGTCCGCCGTATGCGTATTGATGTGTGGAGCGGCATGGGTTTCTCCAATCTCATCGCCTTTTTCATCATTGCCGCAGTTGCGGGGACGCTCTACGCAAACGGCATCACGGATATCACTACTGCAGACCAGGCGGCGCAGGCACTCAAGCCGTTCGGCGAGTTCGCTTTTCTGCTCTTCGCGCTCGGCATCGTCGGGACCGGCCTGCTGGCCGTACCGGTCTTAGCGGGCTCGGCCGCCTACGCGCTCAGTGAGAGTTTCGGGTGGAAGCATGGCCTGCATCTGAAGCTCCGGCAGGCCTATGCATTTTACGGCGTCATTATCGTTTCTATGATTATCGGCGTCATCGCCAACTTCATGCATCTTGACCCCATCAAGGGACTCATTTATGCGGCGGTCGCGAACGGGGTGATAGCGCCCGTTATCCTCTTCTTCGTCGTGCGCCTTTCGAGCAACAAGCAACATATGGGCGAATATGCGAACAGTCCGTTCATCGCCACGATGGGATGGATCACCATCGGCGTCATGGCGCTCTCCGGCCTCGCCGCCATCGCTTCATTCTGGTTCTGACCGAATCATTGCATTAAGTACGTTATTGTTGTATATTAGATGCATAGCCCGAGGGCATTTTTTATTTTTATGGAAATTCGCAACATAGCCATCATTGCTCACCTCGGTACCACGACGTGTCCTGTCGCGCTAGGACGCGGCGACGGGCACGTCGGCTACGGGGCAGGCGTGAACCACTTTGCATATGGAAATTCGTAATATCGCAATTATCGCCCATGTGGATCATGGAAAAACGGCTTTGACTGACGCTATCCTCAAGCAGACGGGAGCGGCGGTTGAGGGCACGACGATGGACACGAATGCGCTCGAACAGGAGCGCGGTATCACTATTTATGCTAAGAACGCGGCGGTTGAGTATAAGGGCACGAAAATAAATATCGTTGATACACCCGGACACGCGGACTTCGGTTCTGAGGTTGAGCGCGTGCTGCGCTCCATTGATTCGGTGCTTCTCGTCGTAGACGCACAGGAAGGGCCGATGCCGCAGACCCGTTTCGTGTTGAAGAAGTCGCTTGAGCTCGGCCTCAAGCCCATCGTCGTGTTGAATAAAATTGATAAGCCGGCCGCTGATCCGGCGCGCGCCCACGACCAGGTGCTGGAGCTTTTTATGGAACTCGGTGCTACCGACGAGCAGTGCGATTTCCCGGTTGTCTACGCTATCGGTCGCGATGGTCGCGCATCACTAAATCCAGATGACCTAACGATGGGCGATGCGAAGGCAGGCATGGACCTCACCGCCCTTCTCGATCTCATTCTTGAAAAAGTTCCCTCCTCCGCCAAGGCTACGGAGGGCGAGCCTGCTATGGCACAGCCGTTTAATTTGGCCTACGATAATTTCATGGGGCGTCTTGCTATCGTGCGTATATATTCTGGAACGCTTCGGCCAAATCAAAACGTTTTCATAAAGAAGCCGGACGGCACGACGCGCACCGGTCGCACCACTAAAATCTTTACCTTCAAAGGCCTCGAACGCGTGGAGACTCCTGAGGCATCGGCGGGCGACATCGCGCTCATCGCAGGACTTCCCGATATTTACATCGGCGAAACAGTCACGACCAACGAGCAGGCGGCGCCCTTGCCGGCGATTGCCGTGGACGAGCCGACCATCGCGCTCAACTTCCTCGTCAATAATTCACCGTTTGCCGGGAAAGAAGGGAAGTATGTCACGAGTCGTCAGATACGCGACCGGCTTATGAAAGAGCTTGAGGTCAACGTCGGACTGAAAGTCGATTTTGATAAAACAGAAGTATTCCACGTGTCCGGCCGCGGAGAGCTCCACATCGCCGTGCTTCTCGAGAACATGCGCCGCGAAGGGTACGAGCTCCAGGTCTCTCAGCCGCACGTCATCATCCGCGAAGAGAACGGCGTGAAGCTTGAACCGTTTGAAGAAGTCATCGTTGATACGCCATCGGAATTTCAGGGCGCCATCATTGAGAAGCTGGGTCAGCGCGCTTTCGTGCTTCAGAATCTCTCTCAGCACGGCAACATCGTGCGCCTCACGCTCGTCGGCCCGACGCGCGGACTCCTCGGCTATAGAAATATGTTCATCATCGACACGAAGGGCGAGGGCATTCTCTCGTCGCGCGTGCTCGGTTTCCAGCCGTATGCGGGCGAGATAAAGAAGCGTCAGGTCGGTTCGATGATTTCTATGGCGACCGGAAAATCGCTTGGCTACGCGCTCTGGTATCTGCAGGACCGCGGACAGCTCTACATCAAGCCGGCGACGGAAGTGTATGAAGGTATGGTGATAGGGAACACCGCCAAGGGCGAGGAGATGCAGGCGAACCCGACCAAAGGGAAGAACCAGTCAAACGTTCGTTCTTCGGGTATGGACGAGGCACTCACGCTCGTGCCGATATTCGACCTCACCATCGAGCGCGCAATGGAGATTATGTCGGATGACGAGTATTTGGAAATAACTCCGAAATCAGTGCGCCTCCGGAAGCAGTACCTCACCGAGAACGACCGCGCGAAAGCCCGTCGTTAATTGGTATAGTATTCGCGTATGGCATCTGCGCGAACGTTTGTGACTGAATTACTCAAGAAAGCTGAAGTTGAAATTGGCGGGAGTCGGCCACAAGACATCCAGGTGCACGACGAGCGTTTTTATAATCGCGTCATCCGTTACGGCACGCTCGGCCTCGGCGAGTCATATATGGATAATTGGTGGGATGCGAACGAACTCGATGTGTTCATTCACAAAGTGCTCACCGCGCATCTGGATAAAGCCATCGCGATAAATGTTGCATCCATTCTCACAATTCTGAAAGCGTTTCTCTTCAATCTGCAATCCAGCTCACGCGCATTTTTGGTAGGAGAGAAGCATTATGACCTCGGCAATGACTTGTATGAAGCGATGCTCGACAAGCGCATGGTCTACACCTGCGGGTATTGGAAAGATGCAAAAAATTTGAATGAAGCGCAGGAGGCGAAATTGGACTTGGTGTGCAGAAAAATAGGATTGAAGAAAGGTGATCGTGTGCTCGACATCGGCTGCGGATGGGGAAGCTTCGCGAAGTTTGCCGCAGAAAAGTATGGAGCGTCGGTTGTCGGCATCACCGTCTCGGTAGAGCAGGCGGCGCTCGCTCGCGAACACTGCAAGGGGTTGCCGATAGAAATTCGCGTTTGTGATTATCGCGAGATGAACGAAAAGTTTGACCATATCGTCTCGCTTGGCATGTTTGAACACGTGGGCGTGAAGAATTATCGGATGTATTTTGAGGTTGCGGGTCGTTGTTTAAGGGAGGACGGCCTATTCCTTCTTCACACCATCGGCTATCAGCTCTCCCAGCTTACGAGCGACCCGTGGATTACCAAATATATCTTCCCCGGCGGTGCGCTCCCCTCCATCGCCCAGATAGGGGAGGCGATAGAAGGATTTTTCATAGTGGAAGACTTACAGAACTTCGGTGCCGATTATGATACGACGCTTATGGCGTGGTTTAAGAATTTTGATTTCGCGTGGCCAACGCTCCGTGCGAAATATGGCGACCGTTTCTACCGGATGTGGAAATATTATCTCCTCTCTTGCGCCGGCGTCGCGCGTGCCCGCGAGATGCAGCTCTGGCAAATCGTCCTCTCCAAAAACGGCGTCCCCGGCGGCTACACGTCAGTGCGGTAATTTTGCATAAAAAAGGCCGGCGCGTATTGCATTGCGCCGGCCCTTTTGAGGCCGAAAGGGGCTTATGCTGCCCCGTACAGTCGTCGGTAGTCGAGGATCTTGTCGAGGATTGGCCCCTCTTCAAGTCCATTGATGAGATCGG
>JANLIU010000016.1 GCA_024654305.1 Candidatus Parcubacteria bacterium | reverse complement strand
TGTCGGGCCGCCGGGAATTGAACCCGGTCTACACGCACCCGAAGCGTGCGTACGACCGACATACTCCGGCCCGACACAGAACACCTCCCGTGTGCGCTCTGCAAGATTCGAACTTGCGACCTTCCGCGTGTGAGGCGGACGCTCTAACCAACTGAGCTAAGAGCGCGAGCACGACTCACCTTACCAGATATTGGATTATATTCCCAGATTACTGAGCGCACGGATAACTTCTTTTATCGGCAATGAGAAGCCGATATTCTGCGAGCCCTGCACCATCGCCACGTTCACGCCGACCGCTTCGCCCGAGAGGTCGACCAAGGGGCCGCCCGAGTTCCCCGGATTAATAGCGGCGTCGGTCTGTATGACGCCTGTTAATGTTTCCGTGCCTCCTTGGTCATTGCCGGCAGTAATACTCCGATTAAGGCCGGAGACGACGCCCACCGACACTGAGTTACTGTACTCGCCGAGTGCGTTCCCTATCGCAAATACCGATTGCGCAAGTTGGAGTGCTGAAGAATCGCCGAGCGGTATGGTCGTGTAGCCGCTTCCCGCAATTTTTACTACCGCGAGATCTTCCGTGGATGAACGCCAAACCACCGTACCTGCCTTTTGTTTACCGTTTGCGAGAAGTACGGTGTAGGTGACGTTCATGTCCGGCACGACGTGCTTATTCGTCACGACGTAACCGTTACTGCGCACGATGAAGCCGGTGCCCGCAGAGACTTGTTTTGTCGTGGTTCCGACCTGCTGATACACCGGCACCTGCATACCGAATCCTTGGAAGAACGGGTCATTGCCGAATGGGTTTTCATACGTCACCTGCAAAAGCGGCACGACTCGACTTTCCACGATGGAGACCACGGCAGGCGTTACTTTCGCCACCGCATCCTGTAGCAACTGGCTTTGAGACTTTTGCGCCACTTGTCCGCGCCGCGCGAGCTCGGCGATATTCGCGGCAGTGTTCGCGGCAGTTGTGCTTGCCGTATTCGCAAGTTCATACACGGAAGCCTGGAGTGACGTCACCGAATGTGAAAGCCGTGTTATCTGCCCGCTCTCATATACAAGCCCGCCAATAATCATGACCATCGCCAGGAGCGCTACGAGCCAGAGTGTGTCGACGCTTCTTTTCATGTTCCTATAATATTTCAACCGACCGTTTTATTGCAACAAACCCGTATCCCCACAAAAATGGGAGCCAAAGAGGCATGAGGCCAAATAATGTATTTCTATTGAATGTTTCAACGCCGGTGCCGATAAACAGATATTCAGAAACAATCATAGCGACAAATCCGAAAGTAAAAATCAACACGTCATTCGGCATCCATTTCAGTGCGAACCCGACGATAATGATGGCAATGTACAGAAGAGTAAGGGTGTAATCATTGGACACGAAAGGTATGAGCCCAATCATCAATAGGATTGGAACTGCGTTCAAAAAGATATGATAGAACTTTTTCATTTTGTGGACCGTACAGGATTCGAACCTGCGACCTGAGCTGAATCAAAAACTTGGGTGGACCGTACAGGATTCGAACCTGCGACCCCCTCGTTGCAAACGAGGTGCTCTACCAACTGAGCTAACGGCCCACCCAAGTCTTTGATCTCGCCATCGGTCCGTATGCATCAGCCTATCATTTCTTCCCGATAATTTGAAGCTGGTTTAGGATTTGAAAAACTTGTCCCAATGCAGTTCGATTTCCTCGATGAGCTGTTCCAAAAGTTCGTGCACCGATCCTTTATCTTTAATACTTTCTCGTTTCAGCGCATAGAGGTCTTCGCGCCGAATATTCAATTCTTTCCAACTGTGACCCTCTTGAAGATAGTTGGTGATCATAGGTATCAGTTTATCCACCGCGTGGACAAATATCGCTTCTGCATCTTCGCCGCTTTCATATCGCTCGATGGTTTTGTGTAATTCTTTAAACTCAGGGAATTCATCCGCAATGCGCAAACGCGCTTCTTCTTCGCGCCGCTTTTTCGTCCTTTTGCCTTCCTCGTCAAACACAAAGGTGTCGCCCGCATACACCTCAACAAAGTCATGCACAAGTGCGTACTCGAGTATTGCACCTTTGTTGAGATTGAGCTCAAGCGTGTCATTCAGATACCAGCATAGCATCACTAGTGAATATGAGTGTTCAGCGTCATTTTCCTTGCGAGCCAAGTCGGGCGCGAGTATCACGCGTTCCACAGACTGGAAAGCGTGGAGGAGGCGCATAAATTCTGCGACGCGCTTTATGTCCGGTTGCTTCATTGCTTATCTCCCGAGCGCTAAATTGACCAGATGCGAGAGGAAATCCTGGAAGGTGACGCCGACGGAAGCGAGTGCTATCGGAAGATTTGATTCGGTCGTTAGGCCGACGGCAGTCGCACTGTTGGTTTCAAGGAAGTAGATGCCTCGCGGCGTAACGATGAAATCGCTTCGGGAATAATGCCGCTGATGGAGTGCGCGATGCATCACCTTTGCCATTCTTTGCAATTCTTCGGTCTCAACACGCGTAAAATTTCCTGGGCATACATGTCGAGTCGCACCTGAGTACTTCGCGTCATAGCTATAAAAATCTCCCTCGGGCGGAATAACCTCGATCGTTGGAAGTACGTAAAGTGCTTCGCCGCGCAGATTCTCGACAACACCAATAGTCGCTTCCCTTCCGCGGATGAGTTCTTCCACGAGCACACCCGGCGCGCCATCTGCAAAAAGTTTTGCAATGGCATCACGCACCGGCGCGTATCCGCCGACAATGGAAACGCCGACCGAAGAACCCCAGCCCACGGGCTTCACGATGACCGGTTGATGAAAATTCCGGATGACTTCCGCGGCACCTTCTTCAATATCCTCCGCTCTCTCAACATACTGAAATTGCGGTGTGAGCAGTCCCTCTTCTTGCGCACGCGCTTTCGCCATTACCTTATGCATCGCGAGATAAGTTCCATAAGGATCCGACCCGGCATAGGGCACGCCAAAACGTTCCAGAAGTTGCTGTACTTCTCCAGATTCGCCGTATTCACCGTGAAGCGGAAGGAGGACGACGTCGAGCTGCCGCAGTATGCGTTCGGGCGATGTCGGTCGGCCGCGGTCGTGCCACACTCCGCTCTTGTCTATATAAATGTCATGTGCGGCATAGCGCTCCTCGGGGAGATTAGCAAGGATAGCGGCACCGGACTTGAGCGAGACTTCATGCTCGCGCGACGGCCCGCCTCGCAGTACCCCGACAATGGTTTGCATGCGAGTAAGTATACCAAACGCGCTAGCGCAATCCTCGTGACCGCGCTGCGCGGTGCCGCGCAAGCGAGAAACGGTGCGCTTCGCTGTTGGCCAGCACCGCATCCGCCTCGGTAATGCCTGCACGTATGGCGCCGATGACTTCGCGCGGTCGGTGCCGCTCATCCTTCACCACTGCCGCAACTGGTATGACGATGCCGAGTCCTTTTAATACCGCTTCTGCTGCGTTCTTTTGCGTCTTGCCGCCATCCACGACTATCGCGTTCGGATACTGCCACTCCGGATGACCAAGCCGCCGCGAGAGTATCTCTTTAAGCGACGCAATATCGTCATTCTTTTTTACACCGCGAATACGGAACGTGCGATAGGCCGATTTGACCGGCACGCCGTCGAGAACGACCGTCATGACGCCGGTCGCGTTCGTCCCCGAAAGATGCGCCGTGTCGTATGCCTCAATTCGCAAGGTGACTCCTCGCTTCGAGGTGTCTCCTTGCAGCCCTTGCGGGCGCAGTAGATTTTCATCCTTGATGAGCGACACATCTTGAATGTGGTCCAGAGCGAAGAGCTCGCGACGCGCCTGCGCTGCATCTTCAAACCGCTCTTCCTTTGCCGCGGCACGCATCTCCCTTTCAAGCAGTACGCGCAATTGCTTCCCGCGACCGGCAAGAAAAAGCATCACGTGCCGAATAGTGCGCTTGTAGTGCTTCACATCGAAGTCGCGCGGGTATTGCTCTATCTGCGTATTGAACTCCACCTGTGCTTGCTGGTGCTTACCTTTTGCAGCCGGCTTACCCCGAGCGAAGTCGAGGGGCTTTGGCGTATCAAAAAATGGGAAGATGCGCCGGATGAGCCGCAATCCTTCTTTCAATTGCGCACCACTCGGAAACGGTCCGTATATCGCCTTCAACTTGAAAATTGAAAATTGAAAATTGAAAATTCTTTTTTTGAAATCTACATCCTTTCCACGCATGACAAGAACACGTGGTATATCTTCTCTCGTTATTCCTACATATAAAAAAGATTTATCATCTTTCCCATCAACATTCCCACTCGGGAGATATTTCTTTATGAGCGCGGCCTCGCGCACGAGCGCCTCAAGTACCGTCGGTGTTGGCTCAAATATGACGCGGTCAGACTTTGTCACCATATCCACCACACGCGGACCACGTGTAGCAATGAGATCATCGTCGAAGTAGCTTCTCATGCGGTCGCGGAGACTCGTTGCCTTACCGACATAGATTACCTTTCTCCCCTGTTTAAAGAGATACACCCCCGGCACATCCGGCAGGTCAAACTTTTGCAGTTCGCTTTTTTGCATGGCGTTTGAGTACGTTACTCAGATATTCGCCCGTGTAGGAACCGTCGGTATCGGCGACTTCTTCGGGGGTACCCTTGGCGATTATTTTACCGCCGCCGGCGCCGCCCTCGGGACCGAAGTCGATGAGGTAATCGGCGCTTTTCACCACATCAAGATTGTGCTCGATAACGACAACCGTGTTTCCTCGCCGCACAAGCTCTTGGAGTATCTCGATGAGTTTCTTCACATCTTCGTAATGCAGGCCCACCGTCGGCTCGTCGAGGAGATAAATGGTCTTCATTGGCATTGAGCGATAGAGCTCGCTCGCGATCTTCACCCGCTGGGCCTCTCCGCCCGAGAGCGTCGTCGCGCTTTGCCCGAGCGTTAGGTATTCAAGTCCGGTCGAATTCAAGCTCATCAAGCGATCATTGATGGCAGGAATATCGCCGAAGAATTTCTCCGCTTCTTCAATCGTCATCTGCAATACTTCATAGATATTCTTTCCGCGAAATGTCACCTCGAGCGTTTCCTTCATAAAGCGCTTGCCCATACAGATGTCGCAGGTGACGTAGACCGTCGGCAGGAAATGCATCTCCACCGCGATAGAGCCGTTCCCCTGACACGCTTCGCACCGGCCGCCGGGGACGTTGAATGAGAACCGTCCCGGTTTCCATCCTCGCGCGCGCGCCTCGGCGGTCGCGGCGAAGAGGTCGCGGATGTGCGTGAAGGCGCCGGTGTACGTCGCCGGATTAGAGCGCGGTGTACGACCAATCGGTGACTGGTCGATGAGAACCGCGCGGCCGACATACTCGGTACCGGTCAATGACGCAACATGTTCCAGCTTAGCTTCGCGGCGCGCGAAGCGCGCCGCGATGTTCCGGTGCAAAATGTCGTAGAGGAACGTGGACTTCCCGCTCCCCGACACGCCCGTGATGCAGACAAGTTTGCCGAGAGGTACATCAACATTCTGATTGACCAAATTATGCAAGGTCGCGCCGCGCACTTTAATAGAGCCCTTTTCGCTCGTGCGGCGTTCCTCCGGCACCGGTATCTCCTTCTCCTCGCGCAAGTAGGACAGCGTGACAGAGCCGGATTCGTTCTCTTTTGCGGTCAGTAGGTCGTCGAGCCAGCCTGTGGCGACAACCGTCCCCCCGTGAATGCCCGCGCCGGGACCGATGTCGACGAGATAATCAGCCGAATAAATAGTGTCCTCATCGTGCTCGACGACGAGGATGGTGTTGCCGAGCTCTTTGAGTGTGAGCAAAGTTTTAATAAGGCGGTCATTGTCGCGCTGATGGAGGCCGATGGTCGGCTCGTCGAGCACGTAGAGCGCGCCCGTGAGCCCGCTCCCGAGCTGGGAGGCGAGACGGATGCGCTGAGCTTCTCCGCCGGAAAGCGTCGCGGCGGAGCGGTTGAGGGTGAGGTAGTCGAGACCGACATTCAGCATAAATGAGAGGCGACTGTCGATTTCTTTCAAAATGGGCGCGGCGATATCTCTCTTCATCTCCGATAATTCGATGGAGTCGACGAACTCCTTCGCTTCCCGTATCGACATGCTCGTGAAATCCACGATGTTCTTGCCGAGCGTTGCATCATTCGTTCCTTTCATATACACGCGGAGCGCTTCAGGGCGAAGCCGTTTGCCCTCGCAGACTGAACACACTTCTTCGGAAAAAAGCGACTCGGTGCCAAGGCCGTGGCAGTGCGGGCACGCGCCATACGGCGAGTTGAAGGAAAAGAGGCGAGGCTCCACCTCCGGGAACGAGGCGCCATCCTCCGGACAGATGAACTTCGAGGAGAGTGTTTCGGTCGTGCCGTCAGCATGCTGGATTTTCACCAAACCGTCCGCCTGCTTGAGCGCGAGCTCGAGCGCTTCGGAGAGCCGTTCGCGTGCACTCTGCGTAGAACGCGCGAATTCAGTGACATAAATAGAATCTACGACCGCATCAATGCTGTGCTGTTTGTTGCGCTCCATCACTATCTTCTCGCGGAGTGAATGGACCTTTCCATCAACGACTACCCTTTCATACCCTTTGCCGAGAAGGTCATAGAGGAGCTGGTAGTATTCGCCTTTCCGTCCGACGACGACCGGCGCATATATCGTTACCGCGGTTTTATCCACGGCAACACCCATCACCTGGGTGCTCTTCCCCGCGCGCTTCGCATCTACGCGCATGAGCACCATCTTTATCATTTCTTCTTTCGAGAGCCGCACGATAGGCACGTCATGATGAACACAGTAGGGCTGACCTGCGCGCGCGTAGAGCACGCGCAGGTAATCATAAATCTCCGTCACGGTCGCGACCGTGGAGCGCGGATTATTTGAACGGCTTTTTTGGTCTATTGAAATGGCCGGAGAAAGGCCGACTATCTCATCCACATCCGGCTTCGCCATCTGATTGAGGAACTGCCGCGCGTAGGCGGACAGTGATTCCACATAGCGCCGCTGACCTTCGGCGAAGATAGTATCAAAGGCGAGAGAGGACTTACCGCTCCCCGAGAGGCCGGTGATGACCGTCATCGCGCCGCGCGGCATCTCCACCGAGATATTTTTCAGATTATGGGTTCTTGCCCCACGGACAGTCAGCCACTCACTGCCGAGATGATGGTCATGTGAGTTTACCCCGTTAGAGCGGTGCGCTGAAAGCGACCCGTCTCTAACGGGGCTCCCGTGCCTATGGGCGTTCGACCTCGGAGGTCGTTCATCAGATGAAGGACCTCCGAGGTCTTTCATTGGTTTATCTTTAGTCTTTTTCATGCAAAATTCCTGCCCGTGGCGGGGCAGGTACGGTACGGTATGACTATAACACTCTCTCTTTGTATCTGCTACGAAAATTAAAACTCTTGGAACCCCGCCAGGATATTCACTGTAATTGACTGGGGAGCGGCGCCGGTACAGGTGATGGTGTAGGTAGTTTGACCGGTAATAGTATCGGTGACGTTGGAACCCGGAGCAGAAAGACCGGTCTTCGGCCATCCAGATGCGGAAGGACTTCTCGTGATTGAGCACGTCGTATCGCTTATGGTCCAGGTGATGGTGGAGGTATTGCCTGGCGGTGTTGACCGCACTCGTGTGGGATTCGCGGAGATTGTGGCTGATGGTTGTAGCACTACACAATTTGAGTTGGTATAACTGCCGCTCAAGACGCCATTGGTGCAGGTGCGTGTTTCAGATGATGGACATGCCGCCGGAGAAATTACTGAAGATACTTGAAATGCTTGAACTGAAACACCACTTGCGATAGTGCTTCCCCAAGGAGTGGTGCAGGTCGGGGGGGCGGGGGGAGGAGCCAACCCAAAGGTAGCAAATGGTGACCAATTCCCAGTACTTATTATATTACTTTGGTCTCCTGCAAACCCAGAGAGTGTGTTGTTGACCGTGGGAGATGTGAAATTACTATTAAATGTGACAACGTACGAAGCGGTGCGGGTATTCCCTACTACCGCGGTACTACACGAGAGTAGATTAATGTATTCATTACCGGAGTCAAAATTTGTGTCGGTATAGACAGACCCAAACCCACCACCACTGCAGGCTATCGGTTCAGTGTGAGCTCCGGTGGAAAAGACAAGGAATGCTGAGTCCGACGACCATCCAAAGTATCCGCGATACGCGCCAGCATTTGGTCCTTGAATGTTTATGAAAGTAAGTTCGGTCGTGATGGCATTCCCACCGATGGAATAAGATGCAAAATCGGTGATGGTATATTGCGTCGTGGCATTGGGTGTAATGGAACTATTGCTGATAGTGACATTATCGAGAGTCATGATGGGGGGAGGGGTGACGGTCGTCCACGCACCGCAGTTGTTGTCCTCGTCCGATTCGGTGATCGTGCCGGAGGAGTTTCGGTTAGTCTTGTCGGCGCAGACACGGAGCGAGTAGGTGCCGGGCGAAGTGAAGGTATAGGACTTGCTAAAGGTTGCGGTGCCTCCAGCGGCGAGCATCGGCATGCTGACGGAAGAAATATCGGTGACCGTTCCGCCACCGTCTGGGGCGGTCGCCACCTGCATGAAGTTATTGAATGAGGCACCGGTGCCTGTAGTGCCGATATTGCTGACGGTTGCATTGAATGTTGTGGCTCCCCGCCGCGCTGCTATGGGAGAAACGGCTCCGGCAGTGAGATCCGGGAGCGGCACGCAGCTGGACCCGCTTCGGGTGTATCCCGTACTGCAAGCGTACTGACATTTTATTGAGATGGTGTTGACGGCCGAATACGTATAAGCGGTGTCCCTAGTGAGACCGGTATTGTCGGGAGCAGGATAGGCAGTCGTGTTGGCAGGCAAGGTGCCGGTACAAGCTGCGGGAGACACCGTGAATAGTGTCCAACCGCTGCAGTTGTTATTCTCATCTGATTCGGTGATTGCCTGTGCGCCATAAGAAGTTCTGTCGGCGCAGGCGCGGACGTAGTAGGTTCCACTTGATGTAAGAGTTTTAGTGATGGATGCAGAAACTGAATCGCCAGCGGCAAGCGCGTTTGCATAATAGGTTCCCCAACTAGTCGCACCGGAGCCAGTGGCGTTTGTGGCAATTTCGAAACGATTATAGAATCGTGTTCCGGTTGAAGCAGTCCCGATATTTGTGATTGTGGATGAAATGACGACTGCAGCACCCACGGTTGCTGTGGCGGGAGAGACAGTGCCGGCAGTGAGGTCGGGAAGTGCCACACAGCTTGTTCCACTTCGAGTGTATCCGACACTGCAAGAGTATTGGCATTTTGTCGCAGTGTCGGTTGAAGAATAGGAATAGGCGGTACTGGCGGTGAGGTCGGTGTTGTCCGGTGCCGGATAGGCAGTGGCGTTCGCGGGGAGGCCGGTGCAGGCGTAGACGATGGCTACGCAACTCGTGCCGCTCCGGGTGTATCCGGAGGCGCAGGTATACTGACAGCTATTGGTACTGGCCGTGGTGTTGTATTCGGTGGTGGCATCACTCGCCGGCGTCCAGGAGGTGCCGTCCCATGTTTGCGTATAGGAAGAGACGGTGTTGTATATGGTGCTGGTGCCGACGGGCTTGGCCGGGCAGAGGTTGGTTTGAGTGTTGATACAACTCGTGCCGCTCCGGGTGTATCCGGAGGCACATTTGTATTGACACTTTGTAGCAGTATCGTCAGTGGCAGAGTAGGTATAGGCAGTGTTGACGGTAAGCCCGGTGTTGTCGGGTGCGGCGTAGGCAGTCGTGTTGTCAGGCAAGGTGCCGGTGCAAGCGTAGGTCACCGAACAGCTTTGATTCGTATAACTGCCGCTGAGGGTGCCATCGGTGCAGGTACGGGTCTCAGAGGAACAGGTGGCCGGGGAGGTCATGGTGGCGGATTGATACGCGGTGACGGAGGAGCCGCTTGCGAGAGTGCTTCCCCAAGGGAGAGTGCAGGAGACGGAGGGGGGTGTAAGCACTCCGAGACGTTGGGATGTCACGGGTATCAAATGATATTTAGTGTTGTTTGCTCCAAAGGTGTCGGCGCAATAGAGCGTGAAGTTATATTGATCCCAGGAGAGCGGTACGGGACCCACCTCCCGTGACCCTGATCCAGGCAAATTTTTAGCAACAAAAGCATCGCGGTAACTATGTATCTCACAATTGGTCATGTAGGGCGCGGACCAACTTACGGTCGTATTCTGTCCCGAAAAAATGGAGCCAGGGTTTATCGCAATTTCTCCTATAATATTAAAAATCGTGACCCCCACGCACGCTGTGGGAAATATATAGCAAAAATTACTATCGGATATGGTAGTGGTAGTATTTGCAACGGTAATTGGAGAAGATACGATCCAGCAAATAGTGTTTCCGCCCGCCATAGTGAACATAAAACTCACAGTGGCCGTTGATAATACGGTTCCGAGATTGAACGTCGTATTTTGTGGGTAGGAGCTGGATGAACCAAGCAAAGCCCCGTACTGCCACGCGCCGCCACTGACTGAGAACGTGACCGTAGCGGTACCAGTGCCCCCACCACAGGTGCTGAATCCGGTGGTCTTACTGTAGTCATAAGTCAGAGTGACCTTAGCTTGGCTCGTCCCTATTCCGGAGAAAGAAGTTCCTTGCAGGAAGGATGCGTGGCTTACATTCGGCAAACTGAAGAAAAATATACAAACGAAGAGTATTTTAAACAAATTGGATTTCATTTTTTCTTTGTGCTAGTCGCGCTCGTACCGTGTACGGCCGTTTGCTGGGCTATCACATTTCTTATAGCGACCGCTTCCAGAGAGTCTGAATTGAGAAAGTCCTGAGCCTCTTTCCCGGAGAGGAATCTCGCCGTCTCCGTTCCCGTAAACAGCATACTCTGTGGCAATTTGAAATGCGGCTTCGCCGCATAGGAAACGGCGACACTGATGAGAACAAACATTGTAACAGTCATAACACCGATAAGTATGTCGACAACTCTTTTACGTTCAGACATGTGCTTAGTATATATCGAATCTAGCCACCCTTATGTTCTCTCTTTAAATAAAGAAGTGGACAACATGTTAGGCGCCACTGAGCGCCCTGCGAGTGCGCGGTTTGCGAGCTTTGGGGCCGGTGCCTTCTAGTTTGTAGATTTCGTCACGAATGAGCGCGGCGGTCTCGAAATCGAGCTGTTCCACCGCCTCCGCCATCTCTTCCCTCTTTCTCTTTATAAACTCTTTCGGGTCGTCTTTGTATGCAAGAGTATCCAGCACAAGCAGTTCGTCTATCGTGCGTTGATGCTCCGTGCGCATACTTGCGGCGATATCGTGAATTTCTTTCTTGATAGTGAGCGGCGTGATGCCGTGTTTCTCGTTGTAGGCCATCTGGAGCGCGCGCCGGCGATTCGTCTCGCTAATGGCACGGTCCAAGGAGCCTGTCATCACATCCGCATAGAGGATGACGCGGCCGAGCACATTCCGTGCCGCACGGCCGATGGTCTGGATGAGCGAGGTCTCGCTCCGGAGAAAGCCTTCTTTGTCAGCATCCAAGATGCCGACAAGCTCCACTTCCGGCAGGTCCAGCCCTTCACGAAGCAGGTTGACACCGACCAAAATGTCGAACTCGCCTTTACGGAAATTAGTAAGTATATCAATGCGATCAATAGTCTTTACGTCAGAGTGAAGATATTCTGCCTTGATACCTTTCTCGCGCAGAAATGAAGAAAGGTCTTCCGCCATCTGCTTGGTCAAGGTCGTCGCGAGCGCCCTGCCGCCGCGTTTAATCACTATCTCCGCCTCTTTAATAAAATCTGCAATTTGCCCTTTGTGCGTCAAGGCGACGCCTTGACGCACACCTTCGGAGACGGGGCGCACCGTGAGTTCGGGGTCGATGAGACCGGTCGGACGGATAATCTGTTCCACGACCTGTTCGGAATGCGCTCGTTCGTAAGGTCCCGGTGTCGCGCTCGTGTAGAGCACTTGTCCGATGCGTTCCTCAAATTCCTCAAATCGAAGCGGGCGATTGTCGCGCGCGGAGGGCAGGCGGAAGCCGTATTCGACGAGCACGTCTTTGCGCGACTTGTCGCCCGCATACATACCGCCTATCTGCGGGACGGTGACATGGGACTCATCGATGACGGTGAGGAAATCCGCCGAGCCGTCCTTCTTGTGCGGAAAGTATGAAAGGAGCGTATGCGGCGGCTGCCCCGGCGCGCGACCGTCGAAATGGCGGGAATAATTCTCGATGCCGCTTGTGTACCCGAGCTCGCGGATGAGCGCGAGGTCGTGGAGCGTGCGGCGCTTGATGCGCTCGGCTTCAAGCGGCTTCTCCTCTCGCTTGAATTTCGCGAGTTGTTCTTCGAGTTCTGCCTTGATGTCTTCGATGGCGCGCAGACGTTCCTCCTCACTCGTGACGAAGTGCTTCGCTGGGAAGACGAAAACTGATTTGGGCTCGCGCATGAGTGCACGCGAAACCGGATCAAGTTGGTGGATAGAAGAAACAACATCGCCATCAAAAGTAATGCGAAAAATCGCGCGCTCATTGACCGGCATAAACTCAAGTGAGTTACCGATGGCACGCACTTGCCCCGGATTGAGGTCCGCATTCGTCCGCTCGAAGTAGATGCCGACGAGCTTGCGGATGAGCGCCGCACGGTTCTCGACGCTCCCCTTCTCTATCTTCACATGCACCTTCTCGTACTCCTCCGGCGAGCCGAGACCGTAGATAGCGGAAACCGATGCGACAATGATGACGTCCTTACGCGTGAGCAAGGCCTGGGTTGCGGCGTGACGCAGACGGTCTATCTCGGCATTTATCATCGCCTCTTTCTCAATATAGGTATCTGAATGCGCGATGTACGCCTCCGGCTGGTAGTAGTCGTAGTACGAAACGAAGTAGTGCACCGCGTTCTCGGGGAAGAATTCTCGATACTCCTGCGCGAGCTGTGCCGCGAGTGTCTTGTTGTGCGCGAGGACGAGCGTCGGCTTGTCGTGCTTCGCGATGACATTCGCAACCGTAAAGGTCTTCCCCGAGCCGGTGACACCGAAGAGTGTCTGATGGTGCAGACCTTTCCTGAGTCCTTCCTCGAGTTTCGCTATTGCAGCCGGCTGGTCCCCCGCCGGCTGAAATGGTAGATGTAATTTGAAATTAGCCATGGTAATACGTGCGCACAAAGTCTGCACGATATTCGTCAAAGCGTCCATCAAGGATGGCTCGGCGCGCGCCCTTCACAAGGTCGAGGATGAAGCCAACGTTGTGCATTGAGCAGATGACAGAGCCGAGCATTTCGCCTGAACGCACGAGATGCGAGACATAAGCGCGCGTAAATCCTTCCGTGCCAGGGATACTAATTTCTGGGTCCAACGGCGAAAAGTCATTCTGATGCTTTTCGCCGCGAAGATGAATGATTCCCCGTTTTGTATAAATAGAACCGTGGCGACCGATGCGCGTCGCCGCGACGCAATCGAAAAGGTCCATACCACTCGCGATGCCTTCCAAGACATCACTCGGCTCGCCGATGCCGAGGAAGTGGCGCGGTAATTCTTCAGGCAATTCGCTAACCGCGGCGCTCAAAGCGCCGCGCATATCTTCTTTGCTAAATGAGCCGCCGATGCCGATGCCATCGAAGCCGAGTGAAGCGATCTCGCGCGCGGACTCTTTACGCAAGTCCTCATGCCGCCCACCCTGCACTATGCCAAAAATCGCCTGCTTCTTATTTGCCTCAATATTTTGCCGATGCACTTTGAGAGAACGCTCCGCCCAGCGATGGGTGCGGTCCATCGCTTCCTTTTGATATTCGTACGGCTCGGTCGGCGACGTGCACTCGTCGAAAGCGAAGAACATATCCGCGCCAAGCGCATGTTGTATCTCTACTGAGCGTTCAGGAGTAAAGCGGTGGAGCGAGCCGTCGAGATGCGAAGTGAAGGAAACACCTTCATCGTCGATGACGGCGAGCTGGCCGTGCTGGCTCGCGACGCTTTCGTCATATACCGCAACCGCTTCTTCCTCCGGTGCCTGCTCTTTCACAAATTTCGAAATGGTTTTACCGAAAGCCGCGCCGAGCGAGAACACCTGGAACCCGCCCGAGTCGGTCATCGTCGGCCCCCACTCCGCTTGCGCTTCGCGGGGCGAGCCCTTCCAATTCATAAACTTTGCTAGTCCACCGGCGGCTTCGATAATTTTTTCTCCCGGCTGAAGATAAAGATGATACGTATTCGCGAGTACGACTTCAGCACCAAGCGCGGCGAGCGCGCTCGGCAAAATACCTTTCACATTTGCTTTCGTTCCCACCGGAACGAAGGCGGGCGTATGAATAACGCCGTGCGGTGTGGTCAATGAGCCCGCACGTGCGCGCCCTGTGGGCGCGCGCTTCTCTATTTTGAAATCAATCGCACTCATTAAACCTACCTTAGCCTATCAGGGAGGACTTGACAAACAAATATAATAGAGTATTCTTGTTTTTAGACGGGGTTCCACCGCTTCAATTCTGAAACGGCCCCAAAATGGAGGTCTTTGCCATGAAGAAGATAACACGTTGGATCGCCATTTTGGCGAGCATTTCGTTGTTTGGCCTGATTAGCGGGTGCGCAACCGACATCGCAGGTACGATCAAGAAAGATCCTGCGGCGTTGCACGGAGACTACAGCGGAAAGGATTTGTCGGGTGCGTTTGCAGTCATTCGCGCCCCAGGTGACATCCCTCATCTTCCTGCTTCAAACGGCAAGCGGGCGCGGTTGTCTCAAATCGAGATTGACCAAATCCTGTACCTCGACGCCGACTGTCAGGCACAATTGTTCGAGCAGTTGCCGGGCTGGGCACAAGCAGTCGTCAAAGAAGGCGGCTGGGGTGCTCTGGCAACTGGAATCGGGGAATGGGCGTTTGCATCATATTTCCCGGGTGCGGTCGTCTCGCACTATCTACAGGGCGGTGCCGTGTTGGGTGCTGTAACCGGAGCCAATTCCGGACGCTCCCGTCAAGAGACCAGTGCGAAGGGAGCGCAGGCGTACTGCGTTATCCTACAGCTCTACGAAACGAAAAATCGTTATCCCGGAACTTTACCTGGAATCAACGTGGTGCCGTGGTACGGAAATGGTGACGTGGGGTTGCAAAAATCCACGAACGCCACGACTGACCCGACACTCTCGCCGGTGAGGGGCAATCAAATGCCCCCGCCGTGACAAACCCGTATTAGGAGATACGGCAATGGGCGCGAACTACCAAGTTCGCGCCCATCATTTTTTTGTCCGAACAAGTCTATTTCTGTACGTTCAAAAGTTCCACTTCAAAAATGAGGTCTGAATTTGCCGGAATGCTCGGCGACGGCGATTGAGCGCCATATGCGAGTGCGGCAGGTATGGCGAGTACGCGCTTGCCGCCTACTTTCATACCGGCAACGCCTTCGTCCCAACCCTTGATGACCTGTCCTGCCCCGAGCGTAAAGGTGAAGCCGTTCTCTGTTTCCTTATGACTGGCCGAGGCATCAAAGACGGTACCGTTGGTGAGTGCACCGACATACTTCACCGTCACCTTATCACCTGCGGCAGCAACTGCGCCCGTGCCGACGACTTCATCTTTCATCATGAGCTGGGTAAGCGGTTTTGTTTCGGTTGGCATAGTAGTTGATGCGGTTTGAGAATTGGTAGTAATTTGGACCGGTTCTTGGGTCGGAGTCGCTACGCTCCATGGCCACAGACCCGGAACAATAAAGAATGCGATAACGACGGCGAGCGCGAGTGCTACGGCGATGCCTGTTTGGGTTGGTTTCATATGCTCATTATTAATATCACGCTAGTATACTACGGCTTTTGAAATTCTTTAAACCGCTTCACTTCTTCGGCAACGGCGGCCTTCGCTATCTCTTCATGACCGGGAACCTCGCGGTCGAGAAATGTTTTTAAAGCCGCCGCATCACCCGCCTCCGCGAGCTTCGCAAATTCTTCACGCTTATCTTCTGCGAGCTTGCCGAATACCGCGACGGATGCGGCCTTGAGTGCTATCTCGCCGAATTGTGCTATGAGCGCTTGCTGCTCCTCCATCGGAAGTTCCTCGATTCCCAAGTCAGTCGCTATCAATTTTGTCATTTCGTCTTGCATAGGTGGCATCATAGCATGGACTATTTAATAAGTTTCGTAAAAGTCTTTGGGTCTATACCTACCGAAGGGTCCGTGATGGGAACCATCATTGGATGTCCGCTCTCCGTCGGCATGAACTGGACAATCCTTGTGAACTTCATGCCCAAAATCGAAAAAGATTTGTCCACAGACACCGGTACGCGATGTTCCTGTGCAAAATCTTGAGCTAGAGCATCCAGAGATTTATCACTCCCGAAAAAAACAACTCCCTTCGGACTCTGATATGCATGTGCTCCGTCAGGATTGATAGGAGTACCATGACTATTCATATAGCCATGTGGGCCGAGTTCTATCCCGCCTGATGTCGTTACAGGTTCGGCTGGTGTCTGAACAGATGGTGCTTCGTGAACAGGAGCATTTGCAACATCAATCTCCTGTTGAGGAATATCTTGAGCATGAGCTACATCAAGTGATGCTTCCTCGGTCGGTGATATGAACGGTTCTGCTGGTTTGAATGGCTCAGCAGCCGGTATTTCCTTTATAACAATCCCTTCCGCGGCTTCTGCAGGGGTGACACTAGACAATGGTTCGGCAACGGGAGCAACAGGCGCCTCGGGATGAAATGCGGGCGTCACGGGTGCGCCCTCCGGTGCCAAAATATCTTCACCAAGCCAAATATTACCCTTCGCATCGACGGTCATCTTGTCGCCAATATCGATTCGGACGTTGGTACCATTCCCTTTGAAAAATTCATTATCGGTGGCAAGACGATGAATCTCGGCGCCTATTGATTTCGGGTTTGCTTCAATCAGTCTGCGTATGTCGCTCCCTTCAGGGAATTTGTTTGGGTCAAGACCTTTGGATTGTTCCCAGAGATGCTGCAACATGCGTTCATACCCATCGCCCGCTTTCGCTTCAATTGAAGCAATCTCTGGTGTCGCGGGAGCCACTTCTGCCACAACTTCTGCTGCGGGGGCCTCACCTGTCGCCACAGGATGAGCCGCCGTCTGCACATCTGCAGATGCTTGGTGCCCGACGGGAATTGCCGGATGTTCAGGCGTCGGTGCCGCCGCTCCTACTCCTTCGTTCGTAGCAGCCGTAGTAGATTCATGTCCGAGCATGGCACCGAGCCAGCCTTCAATCTTTACTTGCGCCGCATGTGCAAGCTCCGTCCCGCTTGCGTACTCGATTGCTTCTTTAATTGCGAGCCCCATAAGTACGGTATACACTCCGGCCTTCAGCATCGCTTTCTCCTTCCCCCACTTATCTTCATGTGAATTCTTCTCGAACTTCAGATACATCGTTGCTAAGCCTGCGACGCGCTGTGCCGCAATACCGGACATACACGCAAACGCGATTGGCATTGAAACACCTGCGGTGAATGCAGCGCCCAATCCGAGAGAAGCGCCGACCGCGAGCTTTGATTTCCACCCAAGCTTGTTATATTTCTCACCCAACCAACGAAAACCCTTTTCTACTCCACCGATTTTTTCCAACTGTGCATCCAATTCTGCATTGCGGCGAATGAGACCCTCTTCTGCACTCTTCCACCATTCAATTTTTTCTTTCGTCTTTCCTGCCGCACCCTCTATGAGCTTACGCAGATAACCACGCTCTTCTGCAGGCGTACGTTCACTCTTCGGCCATTGCCACGTTTCCGTCGATGAAAGCTCCAATCCTGGCAAAGGAGGTTCAACTTGCGCTTCACCATTTCCCCGACGATCGCGGTTATATCGCCACACCGCGGGATACTCTTCGTCTTCTTCCGGATTTGGTTTCCCATCCGCTTCTGGCTCTACTTCTTCGACTACCTGAGTCTTTGGCTTTTGCGCTCGAGTTTTGGCTGGTTTCTTATTTTTGATCTTCTTTTCTTTCTTCTCTTTGTCAACACGCACCTCGGCTACATGAGCAAGATAACTTTCCCGTTTTTCTGCAGGAATTTTCTCATATGTTCTTTGCTCTTCTGGACTTAAATGTTCCACCTCGGGCGGAATTACCTTTGGTTCCGCGGTCTCGGCTGCTCTCCTTGCTTCAATATTCTTATCAATTAACGCATCTTCTTCCCTCTCGCTCTGTATCGATTCCGCAGAAATTCCAGAGTCCTCTTTATCCGTATCTCGGGGCGGCACTTCCGCGGGAGGATTCGGCTTGCTGGCAGCCACTTTGAGCTCCTCAAGCAGAGGATCTTTTGTTCCCTTTTTTGCCGGCCTTTCTCCGTTTCCTTTTGCCATACGGTAATTATTTCGAGAGATAGCGCTCGCGAATCATATTTTCAACTGTAGCACGGTCGCGACCGTAGGTGAGCGAGGAGAGCTGGATAAGGTCGTCTACCTGCGCCAGATTGAGCGCCGGCAAGTCCGGCGTTTTCATATCAAACGGTTTCTGCGGCACGCCGCCAGCAAGAATCTTCGCATACGCGTTGCGGAATTCGAGATTGACGAAGTCGAGTGCCTCGAAGACCGGTGCGAATTGCTTCGCGAAGAATTCTGCGTCTTCTTCTCCGGTTCGAAAAATCGCCATATTGCCCACGTTGCCGAAGACCGCGTCACGTGTTTTTTCATCTATCTGATTAAGGAATTGGTGTGCGACCGAGAGTGCGAGTTTGTATTTGCGCGCTTCGGAGAGAATACCGGGAATGGAATCGGTCGTTATAGTATGAAATTCATCAATATAGAGATAGAACGGCGGATACGGCGCACGCGGATTGTCCGCCCGCGAGAGCGCCGCCATAAAGAGCTTCCCGACGATAATAAGTCCGAGCAAGTTTGCATTCTTCTCGCCCAAGCGGCCCTTCGAGAGATTGATAATGAGAATCTTCTTGGTGTCCATCACGTCGCGGAAGTTAAATGACGATTCCTGCTGGCCGACAATCGGACGGATGAAGTCGTTCGCGGTGAAGTCGTCAAACTTGTTGGTGATGTAGGGCACGATATTTTCAAGTGAGGCATCGCCGCCGGCCTTCGTCGCTATCTCGTTCCAAAATTGATTCACGATAGGGTTCATACTCTTCGCGAGCTTCTCGCGACGGAACTCACTATTGGAAAGTACTCGCGCGATATCCAAAATGGTGGAACCGCTACTCGGGTCCTCCATCACGAGCTGGGTCGCGTTGCGGAAGTATTGTTCAAAGGCGGGACCCATACTCTCGGGTACATCGCCGTAGAGCCGTTTGAAAATCATCAAGAGCTCGTTCACGATGAAGGTCTTCTGCTCCGGGCGCGAAATATCGTACTCAAGGAAGTTGAGTGAGAACGGGCGCGAGAGGTCAGCCGGGTCGAAGTAGATGACGTCCTTGTATCGTTCCGGCGGAACGGCGGCAAGAATATCAAAGACGTCGTTCCCGTGCGGGTCGATGAAGCAGCATCCTTCGCCGTTTTGAATATCTTGAATAATCATCGACTTCATCAAACCCGTCTTACCGGTCCCCGTCTGACCGATGATGTAAAGATGTCGCAGGCGATCTTCAGGGTCGAGATACACGCGCGTATCTTGCCCGCGATAGGAATTGATGCCGAGAAGTGCACCCGTTTGTGTGAGTCCAACAGGCGCCGGTGCGTGTGTGAAGCGCGCCTGCTTCAGATGTGGCGAGCTCTCGATGCCGGACGGCGGGAAGTGATAGATGGTCGTGAGCTCGCGAAGCGAGAGCGGAAGCGCTTGTGAGTCGGGCAAGCGGAAGGAAAACTCGTCAAAGATATTCCGCGCGTGTCGACCTGCGGCATGCATGAACTGAAATCGATTCCCTTGTGTATTTGCGAATTGATTGAACGCGGCCTCAATTTCACCCAGCACCTGGCCTGCCTTGCGCTCATCGCTTGAAGAAACAACGATTCGTATCGTGGCGCCGACGATAGGTGCCGAAATCTTCTTCTCCACCTGTTCAATATGCGTCTTGTTCGTTTCGATTTGGCGCGTCTCCGCCTGCTTCGCCTTCTCTACATCTTTCGGTTTGCTAGAGAAAAGCGTTTTGCCGATATCGCGCGCGAATTCGCCGAACGCGGTCTCGGGTGTACTGAACGCCGCAGTATGCTTTTCTCCTTTGCGCAACGCCTGAAGAATTTTCCGATAATGCTTCACATGCCGCTCTGCGCGCGGCTCGATGATGATCTGCAGCGCCGCGCCTTCACCAAGGTGTTCTATTTTTGCAAATGCATTCGTAATCGTATTAATGGGGTCATAATCGAAGTCGGTGTAATCTTTGAGCGGCAATGCGGGATTCTCGGCAAATTTCGCCGTCGAAGCGAGCGAGACACCACCCTCCGCAAAAATGTTGTAGTCGGCAGGCTGAAGCACCAGATGTGCATCGGGAAATATGGCGAGAAGTTGTTTCTCAAAAAGATTCCGTTTGCTGTTTGGTACTGCCGCGTAGAACTGTAGCTCGGGGCTATTCGCCGGTACCGCGAGCTCGAGCGCGTAGTAGTGGGGCTCGCCGCTTGACGCATCTTCAACCGAGAGCAGACCGGCATAGAACTGCTCCATACCGGAGACGAGCTCTTTGAGTAATTTCTGACGCGAGTTCGGATCCGCATTTTTCGGCCCTGGGAGCGCGATTTCGTAAAGCGTCATGTTGAGCGCTTGGAAACGCGGAACTTTCTCGTCAATACCGGGAGCGAGGAGTCCCGCCGCTACGTAGCGCACGAGATACCGATGAAAGTCATCGGACACATGCGGATCGCCGAGCTTCTCCAAAACCGCGAGAGCATTCTTAATTCCCTTTTCTTCCATCGTTTTCTGGAGACCTTTAATCGCTGCTTCGCTCCCGCCGAGATTGAGCTCGGCAAGTATCGCATCCGTTTCAGTATTCATCGTCGCCTCGCTGATGCGATACTCGGGCGCAAGCACTTCCTGCGGTGCCGCTTGATGCTCGTGAATTGTTTCTGAAATGATTGTCGCCTGCTCGGGGGCTCCCTGCCCTGCGCGTAGTCGAAGAGCGGCTTCTTTATCCGCGACCTGCCCGCGCAAATATGCGAGCTCCTCTTCGGGCGTGGACAACGATGGCGCTTGTTCCATTAATTCAAGTATACTCCATGCACATGCTCGATTTCCTCGCCGCCTGTATACAGCTTGATCCGATCTCCATTATAAAAACAGGCAGTTATCTCGGTCTCGCGATCGCAATATTCTCCGAGAGCGGATTGCT
>JANLIU010000013.1 GCA_024654305.1 Candidatus Parcubacteria bacterium | reverse complement strand
AGATCTCGCACAAGGAGGGAGCGCACAAGGAACCTTCCAGGTTTCTTTGACGCCATCAACTTCTCAAAAGGGCCTCGCGCCAGCGCTCACGGGTCCGGTGTCGTTCTCGGGGTATGACCGTTTTGCGGGCGTGCAAATTTCTGCGACGGCAGACCCGGTGACGACCGAAACAAAGGGAGACCCTGGATATGTCTCTACTAATGCAGTCGTGCAATAATGTTTTTCTTATGACCGATTCAAATCTAATGGAAAAAATCGTCTCGCTCTGCAAGCGCCGCGGATTTATTTTCCCCGGTTCTGAAATATACGGCGGTCTTGCGGGGACATTCGATTACGGCCCGTACGGTGTTGTACTGAAAGAAAATGTGGAACGCCTGTGGCTCCAGATGTTTCGTGACAGCCGTGATGATATGTATGGCGTTGATGCGGCGATTTTGATGAACCCGAAAGTATGGGAGGCATCGGGCCATGTCGCCGGCTTCTCCGACCCTCTCGCAGAATGTAAAAAATGCAAAAAGCGATTTCGTGCAGACCATCTCGACGATGCCAAGAAATGTCCCGAGTGCAAAGGTGCGCTTGGCGATGTGCGGCAATTCAATATGATGTTTAAAACGCACGCGGGCGCCATGGAAGACGATTCTGCGACGGTGTACCTGCGTCCCGAGACTGCGGGCGGCATCTTCACGAACTTCAAGAATGTCATTGACTCTCTTCATCCGAAATTACCGTTCGGCATCGCGCAGATAGGAAAAGCATTCCGGAACGAAATAGCGCCGCGTGATTTCATTTTTCGCTTGCGCGAACTTGAACAAATGGAAGTGGAATATTTTATTCACCCGTCCGAGTGGGAACATGCGTTTGAGGAGTGGCGGAAGGTGATGCATTTCTTTGCCGAAGCGATCGGACTGCCGCAGAACATGATTCACGAGCTCGAAGTAGAGGACAAAGATCGCGCACATTACAGCAAGCGCACCATTGATTTTGAATTCGAGTATCCGTTCGGTCGCAAAGAACTTTGGGGCCTCGCGTATCGCGGCGATTTCGATCTTTCCGCTCACGAAACAAATTCAAAAGTCGAGCTCAAATATCTCGATGAAGCGACCGGGGAGAAATTTACTCCGCACGTCATAGAGCCTTCGCTTGGCGTTGACCGCACGATACTGGCGATACTGACGAGTGCCTACCGCGAAGATGACATGGGTGCCGACGTGCGCACCTATCTCGCGCTCGCACCGAAAATTGCGCCGGTGAAAGCGATGGTCTCGCCGTTGTTGAAAAATAAGCCGGAGCTCGCCCTGAAGGCGAGAGAAGTGCGCGCGGAACTGCAAAAGATACATCCCGCCATCGCATGGGACGACAACGGCAACATCGGCAAGCGCTACCGCCGCCAAGACGAAATCGGTACGCCGTTCTGCATCACCATCGATTTTGATACTTTGGGCGAGAAGCCGGAGCTTAAGGATACGGTCACCCTGCGTCATCGCGATACGGGCGAACAAGAACGCCTCACGGTCGCCAAAGTCGCCGAGCGCATCCGCACTGCAATACAATAAAGAGGAATGTGCTAGGATGCCCGTATGGATCCCGTTAGAAATAGCGGACGCCGTAATTTCAGCATAGTTATGCCTACTTTTGTTATCAACACTAATCGGATAGGGTACGACGTCCTAGAGGCGTCCGCGTCCTATTTCTAACGGGATGGATAAGGAAATTCGCGTTTCCATCACCGCGAGCACCATTTTCACCGCGCTCCTCGTCGTCGCTGGGGCATACCTATTCTGGATTTTGCGCGACCTCGCGCTCCTCGTTCTCACCGCTATCGTTATCGCCTCGGCCATCGAGCCGGGGGTCGCATTCTTCATCCGATATCGCATACCGCGTTTTATCAGCGCGCTCTTGGTCTACGTACTTGTCTTCGGTTCTGTTTTTTCGGTTCTCTATCTCTTCTTCCCGCCGATTATCGCGGATGCCGCCGGCTTCCTCTCCGCAATGCCGCAGTATCTCGACACGATTAACTCCGCCTCTCCGTTTTCGAACCTCACCAGCGCGACCTCTTTCGCAAGCGAATCGCAAGAAACGCAGTCGTTTGTGCAGACGCTTCTCTCATTCCAGTCAGTTTTCTCGGCGAGCTCGGGCGGCGTTATCCAGCTCTTCGTCACGTTCTTCGGCGGTATCTTCTCGCTCCTGCTTGTCATCGTGCTCTCGTTCTACTTTGCGCTCCAGGACACGGGCGTTGATGACTTCATCCGCCTGGTGATGCCAGTGAAGTACGAAGAGTACTACGTCGACCTCTGGAAGCGCTCGCAGAAGAAAATAGGTCTCTGGATGCAAGGGCAGGTGCTCTTGTCGGTTATCGTCGGCATACTTGTCTACCTCGGTCTCCTCATCATCGGCATTCCCTATGCGCTCCTCCTCTCTGTCTTTACCGCGATGGCGGAAATCATCCCGGTCTTCGGCTCTATCATCGCGGGGGTGGTGGCGGTCATCGTCGCGTACTCAGACGGCGGTGTTGCGCTCGGGGCCATCGTTGCCGGTCTCTATGTCGTCGTGAATCAGTTCGAGTCGAACCTCATCTATCCGCTCATCGTGAAAAAGATTGTCGGCATCCCGCCGCTCCTGGTCATCGTCGCACTTATCGCTGGGTACACGCTTGCTGGATTCCTTGGTGCCGTACTCTCGGTGCCGGTCGCGGCAGTCCTCCTCGAGTTTATCAATGACTTCGATAAGCGGAAGCGCCGCGAGGCATCGTCAAAGTCGTAACTCATATGCGAGCGCGTTACCTTACTACCACGCTCCCGTACGTAAACGCGGATCCGCACATCGGCTTCGCGCTTGAGGCGGTGCAGGCCGATGCGCTCGCTCGGGTGTGGCGCGCTGCGGGGGATGAAGTGTTCTTCTCAATGGGTACGGATGAGCATGGTCAAAAGATTCTTGAATCGGCCCAAAAGGCGGGGCAAGAAACGCAATCCTACGTCGATCATTATGCAGCGGAGTTTCAAAAACTGAAAGAAGCGCTGAATCTCACGAATGATGTTTTCATTCGCACGACCGATCCGACACACATCAAAGCGGTGCAGGAGATGTGGCGACGTTGCGAAGCGAAAGGAGATATTTATAAAAAAACCTATACGGGCCTTTACTGCGTCGGGTGTGAAGCGTTCAAGACAGAGAAAGAAATCGCTGATGGGAAATGCCCACTCCACCCAACTCAAGAGCTGAAAGAAGTCTCCGAAGAGAATTATTTTTTCCGCTTTTCAAAATATCAGGATAGGTTGCTCACGTATCTCGAGAAATCGGAGGTGCTTATTCCCGAATGGCGCCGCGCGGAGGCGGTCGCCTTCCTAAAGGGTGGTCTGGAGGACTTCAGTATTTCTCGCGAGAGGGCGCGTCTTTCCTGGGGTATACCGGTCCCGAATGATGATTCGCAGGTGATGTATGTGTGGTTCGACGCACTTACCAATTACATCTCCACGCTCGGCTGGCCTGCCGACGAAAAAGGGAACTTCAAGAAATTCTGGGAAGAAGGCGAGACGCTTCAAGTAGCGGGAAAGGACCAAGTGCGTTTTCAATCGTTGATGTGGCAGGCGATGCTTATGTCGGCGGACGTCAAGACCACCGACCGCATTTTTTATCACGGTTTCATCACTTCCGGCGGGCAGAAAATGAGCAAATCCATAGGGAATGTCGTTAATCCGCTTTCAACTGTTGAGAGGTATGGCACCGACGCACTCCGTTACATACTTCTACGCCACGTCAGTCCAACCGAGGATTCGGACCTCACCGAACAATTGATGTATGACTATTACAATGCGCATCTCACGAACGGTATCGGCAACCTCGTCGCGCGCGTAATGAAACTCGCCGAGGAGCATCTCTTTGAACCGGTCGCGCTCTCCGATGCCAATGCATCTCCGAAGCATCTTTCGCTGGTCGGCGCTTTTAAATTCAATGAGGCAATGGACGGAATTTTCCAAATGATCAGCCGTGCGGACGAACGTATCAATGCGGAAGAACCGTACAAAAAGATAAAAATGCCAGAAACCGCCGACGAAGCGCGCTTGCTCATACGAACAGTGGTCCAAGAACTCGGAAAGATCGCAGGCGAATTAGAGTGGGCGATGCCGCGCACAAGTAGCAGAATACTTGCCGCTATCCGCGAGAATAAAAAACCCGAAAATCTTTTTCCTCGCTTACCGGCCCCCGCGGTGTTATGAGCATCCGTTACGTTGATGTGCACAGCCATTTGCAATTCGAGCAATTTGCGCACGACGAAGAAAAAATCATCAACCAAATGCAAGAACAGGGCATCGCGAGCATTGTCGTCGGTGTCGACTTTGAGTCCTCAAAAAAAGCAGTAGCGCTCGCGGAAAAACACGAGCATCTGTATGCCGCCGTCGGACTTCATCCGAACCATGCTGATGAACCGTTTGATGAAGCGGCGTATCGTGCGCTCGCGGCGCATTCGAAAGTCGTTGCGATAGGGGAGTGTGGAATTGATTTCTTTCGTCCAGTCGAGCTGAATAACGAAGTGAAGAGTGCTCAGAAGGAATTGCTCAAACAGCACATCGCGCTTGCAGTTGCTACCAATAAACCACTCATCATCCACTGCCGCCCCACGAAAGGTACGCAGGACGCCTATCACGACCTCATTGAGATAGTGAAGGAAGCGAAAAAAGAACATTCGAAATTGCGCGGCGACATACACTTCTTTGTCGGTGGTATCAAAGAAGCCGAAGCGTTCTTCGCACTTGATTTCACTATTTCCTTTACTGCGGTTATCACGTTCGCACGCGACTATGACGCAGTGGTCCGTGCGGTGCCGCTCGCGCATATTCTTTCGGAAACCGATGCGCCCTATGTCGCACCCGCCTCGCGCCGCGGACAGCGCAACGACCCGCTTTCGGTTATTGATGTCATCACAAAGATTGCAGAAATCAGAGGCGAAGACCCAGAAATCGTCCGCGAGACCCTCCTCGCGAACGCACAACGTCTATTTTTTGCTTAGTATCAAAAAACACAACAAGTAAATATAACACCAGAAACTTGACTAAATATGCAACCACGTGATATGGTATTTTCAGCCTGAAGTTAGCTTTTAAGGGCTAAGCAAGTATGTTCGTTGAAGTACATCTAAACTCTCGTATTCTGCGGGAGATATGGTGCCAAATAGGGGAAAAGCATGAAAACGAAGATGATTTTTGCGGCTTTGTTGTTAGCCGTTGCGTTTGCCACTCCGGCAATGGCGCAACACGACTACTCCGGCCCGTGGGTCGGGATGAATATCGGTCAAGGTTCCGGGGACGGCCTGAAGGATGCCTTTAACGTCGAAAACGCCAAGGGCAAGTTCGTCGGCTTCGGAGCCGGTTACGACTGGCAAAGGGGCAACGTCGTCTTCGGGATTGTTGGCAACATCTCGGGCGCTCGCATTAATGGCGAGCGCACGGTGTCTACGCTATATCAGTCCAGTGACAGCGACTACACCAGCAGAACAACGGTGGACACTAAGGCTACACTCGACCGCTTCTATACGCTTCGCGGGCGTCTCGGGTATGTGGCAGGTCCCTGGCTCCTGTACGGAACGGGAGGGATTGCGAGCGCCCGCGTTAAGACGGGAAGAATTTACACCGACCGGTACTCGTACACGGATAATGGAGGAAACCCGCACAGCGGCGTGGACGTATCCGAATCGAAACAGATGTTGAATACGACGGGATGGGTCTTCGGCGTCGGCGCCGAGTACGCCATAAATACGAACTGGCGCGCGAAGATGGAAGTCCTTAACCTGCAGGTACAGGACAGCTACTACGCGAGGGGGGTCGCTCAGTTCAGAATCATCCAGGCCGGGGTCGAGTACAAGTTCTAGGTTTTTGCTTGGGGGCTCGGCAAGTAATTGCCGAGCCCTTTCTTTTTGCTTAATCGCAGTCTTGCGGGCGGCAAAATCTCGTGCTAGGATGCCGTTATTATGGCTAATAATCAGGACGAAAAGGTTCTTGATGAGACACTCGAGGATTCGGGCACAGAGCCCCGCGTCTACGAACTCGGCTTCCATCTCGACCCGGAGCTTCCCACCGAGGAAGTGAAGAAAGCGTATCAGGAAATACGGAAATTCGTTGAAGAGATGGGCACGATTGTCGCAGAAGGGGAGCCGGAAAAGATACAGCTCGCCTACACCATTCCCCGCCAAGACACCGGCGGACGACGCGACTTCGATTCCGCATATTTCGCATGGATCGTCTACGAAGCCACTCCGCTGAAACATGATGAGATTATCACGTCAGCGGATGTTGATAAGCGCGTCATTCGTTTTATCGACCTGCTTACGACGAAAGACGCCGCACGCCATTCCGTAGAAATGCACGAGCTCTCTATGAAGACGCCGGAACGTGCTGAAGATGCGGAGACGACCGCTAACACCGAGCTTGATGCCGCCATCGAGAACGCTGCGGTATAATACCAACATGTACCTCAACAAAGTATTTCTCTACGGAAATCTCACCCGCGACCCAGAGCTGAAAGCGCTCCCTTCCGGAAGCAATGTCGCGAATTTCGGCATGGCGACAAATCGTACGTACAAGGACAAAAATGGGCAGAAGCAGGAGACGACCGAATTTCATAACGTCGTCGCATTCGGTCGTACGGCGGAAGTCATCGCGCAGTATGTGAAGAAAGGACGTCCGATTTTCGTCGAGGGCCGCATCACGACGCGTTCATGGGAAGGGAAAGAAGACGGAAAGAAACAGTATCGCACTGAAATCATCGTAGAGAACTTTCAGTTTGGTGCTGACAGCAAGGGTGGCGCTGGCACTACAACTTCCCCAAACGAATCTCATGAACAGCCGGCGCCAAAAGATGCTGATGAAATCAAATATCCTGATGAGGAAATAAATCCGGAAGATATCCCATTCTAAATTCTATATACTAAATTCTAAATTCTGTTATATGGCATACCAAGCTGAACGCGAAGAGATAGAGATAAAGAAATTCATCGATTACAAAGATGTCGCGTATTTGAAGCTCTTCACTAATCCGCATGCGAAGATGCTCTCGAAGAAGCGCACCGGCATTCCTGCCGGCAAACAGCGCGATATCATGCAGGCCATCAAGCGCGCGCGCTATATGGCATTGATGCCCTACGTGCAAGCCTAAGTAAGTCAACAAAAAAACCGCCCTTGCGGGCGGTTTTTGTTGTTGTATAGTTGGCATATGAAAAAATACATCCTCGGGGCCATTTTATCCATCGGTATTCTTGTTTCGCCAGCATTTACGCAGGCGGCAGGCCTTACGACAGATCAGGCAACCATACTTATCAATGTCGTTAAATCATCTCCGAGTACGCCCGCGGGCGCCTTTGTCGACCTCATAACCGCTTTCTCGGGCGTAACGGTAAATCAAGCAACCGCTCTCATTACGGTCGTCCAATCATCTCCCACTACATCCGCAAGCGTCTTTGTCCCTCTCCTGACCTCTTTCACGAGCGACACATCAACAACTCAAACGACGATGCAGCCAACGACGCAAACAACAACTCAATCGACGGCCGTAAAATCTCCAACTTGCACGCTCAATGTAGCCTATGGCCCCGGTGGTGTTGCGAAGAAGTACGGATTGACCGGTACGGGATATTACGACGGAAGCGGGAGTACGTATGTAGAAATTCACGACGGCGAACCAGTGACCATATCGTGGGCGAGCACGAATGCTGATTATTCACAGGGACCCGGCGGCGATAAAGATCTCGCGAACGGATCAGCAACGTATTACCCAGGTGGGAATAAAGCGTACGTCTGGAACTTCTATGGTAATGGCGGGTATACCTCCTGTGGTGTAATGGTTGAGGTTTTCCCAAATCCCGACATTCCTGCTTGTGCGCTTACGGCAAGTAAAAATACAGCAGTTCCTGGAGACCATGTAACTCTCTCGTGGACCAGTGAGGACGCGGCATATGCATCATGGGTGCAAGATAGTACAGCGGATGTACTCGGTCTTCCATTGGATAAATTGTCGGACTTCGGATCTCAGGTGGTAACTGTTGCCGGAAAGGGATACCTTACCCCAACTCTCTCGATATTCGGCAAAGGTGGCAGTAGCTTATGCTCAGCTACGATTATGGTAACTGCGCCGGCGGTTGTCTGTAATAAGGGAGATGTCAATTCCGATGGGGTGATTTCGCAATCTGACCAAGAACAAGTCATGCGATTCGTAGTTGGACTTGTTACGCTTACTGACGCGGAAAAGAATAGAGCAGACACCAATGGAGATGGACTTGTACAGCTCAATGATGCCATAGATATAGGGGGATATGTTGCTCGTCAGATAACCATATTCCAAGCATGTCCTTCGGGTACAGTAGGGTTGCCCGTATCCTCTGCTACGGGTACATAGACACGATTTCTCTGTATTTTAAGCCTTCTCGACGCGCTCGGTGTATTCGCCCGAGTCGGTATTAATGCGGATGATGTCGCCCGTGTTGATGAAAAGCGGGACATTTATTTTTGCACCTGTTGATAGCTCAATGAGCTTGGTGCCGCCCGAGACTGTATTACCTTTCACGGCGGGAGGCGCGTCCTTCACGACGAGCTCCACTTTCACCGGTATTTTGATGGTCATCGGCCTGTCCTCGTAGGTCAGCACTTCAACCGAGGTATTCGGTACGAGCCACTGCACTTTATCGTGCACAATCTCTTCGGGGAAGGAGAAACGATTCTTTGCATTGCCTTCTTCGGCGAACCAGCTCTCGCCTTTATTGGTGTAGAGATACTGTGCTTGCATTTTACCGACATCCGCTTCGGTCACCGTCTCGTTCTGGTGGAACGCGATCTCGAGAACTTTTCCGCCGACCAGTTGGCGCAATTTGGTCTGGTTCACCGGCTTTCTTTGTTGCATACGGAAAATATGAGCCGAGAGCACCTCGTACGGCTCGTTGTTGTAATTGATGATGCACTTCGGAAGGATTTCGTTATAGGAGAGTATGGCCATAGTTTAGAAACTTACTGTTGATAAAATTCGTTATAAAAAGTACCGCCAAGGGCGGATTGATGTATGCTAGCAGACACTATGGTTTTTTCAAGTACAAACGAAGACCTGAGCGCCCTTTCGGATGCCGAGGTACTTGCGCGTTCGCAAAAAGACTCAAAGCTTTTTGCCGTGCTCGTGGAACGATACGAAGCAGCGCTCTTACGTCGTGCGCGGACGATATTGAAAAGTCCCGAGGATGCCGAGGAGGCGGTGCAGGATGCCTTCACCAAGATGTATCTCTATGCGGACAAATATCATCCGCAAGAAGGAGCGAGCTTCTCCTCGTGGATGTATACCATCCTCAATCGCGTGGCGTATACGAAGTACCGCACCAAGAGCGCCGAGTGGGGCAAGCGTGCGGAGCTCGAACCGGAGCATTATGAATCGCTCCCGGATTCAAGGGCGGAATTTCTTGAAGACCTTTCCATACGAGACGAAGTCATCAACGCACTCGCGAAACTGCCTGAGACCGCCGCGAAGATACTCCGGCTTCAATTCATAGAAGGGAAGAGCCAAGAGGAAATCGCGCAGGCGGAACAGCTTTCAATCCCCGCCGTGAAGACGCGCATCCACCGCGCCAAAAAGCTTTTCAAACAAGCGTATGACGAACAACATTATGAATGAACAATCCAACATTGAACGCATTGTGATGCGCCGCATCCTTCTCATTCGTGTATTGCGGCTCGTTATCTCTACCGTAGTGCTCGCGATGCTCACGACCATCGCCGCGCTCTGGGGTATTGGGAAAGAAGTGTGGGTCGCGCGCGTCTTTGAAAATGCGCCGCCCGATATCGGTGATCTTCCGGATTTCTATCTCGCCGCTTTCGCTCATACGAATTTCATTGTCCAAATCCTGACGCTCCTCACGCTTGCGTCACTTATCTATCTCGCATGGGAAATTGTTCGTCTCATCGCGCATATCCTCACTCAGACGCGTCCTTAACTTTCTGCGAGCTTCACTTTTATCTGTTTAAGCAGTTCTTTGGAAACGTCTTTGTTTTCGGCGAGAAACTTGCGGGAAGCGTCGTAACCAACGCCAAGTTTTGTGTCACCCATTTTGTATGTAGCACCAGACTTCGCTACAAGGTCATACTTTTCGCCGAGTGCGAGAAGTTCGCCTTCGCGGCTGATGCCTTCGTTGTAGAGCAGGTCAAATTCGGTCGTCTTGAATGGTGCGGCAACTTTATTCTTTACCACCTTCACGCGCACGCGGCCACCGACTACTTCCTCGCCTTTTTTGATGCTGGCGATACGACGGATATCCAAGCGGACCGAAGTATAGAACTTGAGCGCTTTGCCGCCCGGTGTCGTCTCGGGGTTGCCGAACATCACGCCTATTTGCATGCGTATCTGATTGATAAAAATGACGATGGTTTTACTGCGCGCAACGATGGCCGTAAGCTTCCTAAGTGCCTGGCTCATCAACCGCGCCTGTTTGCCCACATGTTGTTGGCCCATTTCTCCTTCAATCTCATCTTTCGGCGTCAGCGCGGCGACCGAATCAATGACAATAATATCTACATTCCCGCTTCGCACCAGTGACTCAACGATATCAAGCGCCTGTTCGCCGGTGTCCGGCTGGCTGATGAGAAGTTCGACGAGCTTGACGCCGATGCGGCGCGCGTATTCCGGGTCAAGCGCATGTTCGGCATCGACGAATGCCGCGATGCCGCCGGCCTTTTGCGCTTCTGCGACGATATGCAAAGCGAGCGTGGTCTTGCCGGAAGATTCAGGTCCAAATATCTCAATGATGCGCCCGCGGGGGACACCGCCGACGCCGAGCGCCGCGTCAAGCCCGATGGAACCAGTCGATACTACGGGGATTTTCTGTGGAGCACCCGCGCCGAAGGTTGTAATCGCTTCATCGCCGAATTTGGTGCGAATTTCTTTGAGCGCTTGGTCAATCGATTTTTGTCGCTCGCTCTTATCGGTGCTCGCCACCGTGAGCGTTTTCAATATTTTTTCTTTTTTTGGTTTACCGAAAGCCATGGTTAGTTTTTGTTAGTGAGTCTGCGAACTTAGAAAAACTTCCACCCTGTTAAATACATTTTCTCTGAAAATGTCCCGCTTCGCGGGATTTAACAGGGTTAAGTATTTCATAGTCGCTTCGCTCATTGAATTACTTAACGAAAATAGACTGCGTTGCCGTCACCGTCCGCCCGAAGCGATCGGTGGCGACAAAGGTAAGTATAGACCCTCCGCGAGGGAAGGTCAGCGTTGATGAGAAGCTACCATTCTGGTCATGCAGAACCGACGCTCCATTAAGGGTCAGTTGTGCCGCACGCGCGGCGTTTCCTCGTATACTTACAATCCCGTCCGGATACGAGGCATTTTGCGCTGGAGAGGTGATAACGAGTGAAGGTCCCGCGAGAAGCGGCCATGCTTCGATAAAGCCATAACCGAAAAGAACGACGAGCACGAGTATGATCAAGTATCGGGTCATTGAGACTGGTTAAAACGTTTCCTCCTCGTTCTCAGCAAGCGCTGAAGAAATAGGCGCAGCGGCGTTTCTTGTGAGAACTTCGCGCGGCTTACTGCCGTCTGCGGGGCCGATGATACCGTGTTCCTCAAGTACATCCATCAAGCGTGCCGCGCGCGAGTAGCCGATCTTCAGTTTGCGTTGCAGATAGGAAGTGGACGCGCGGCCGGCAGCTTCTACGGTGGCGCGGGCATCTTCGTAGAGATCATCATCAATGTCATCATCGTTGAATCCTCCATTCACGAGACCAATAACATCATTCGGTTCGTTGGCGCCATTCCCGCCGGTGCCGAAGTCAATGCTTGAAAGATCACCGGCGTTATGGCTCTTGATATAACTCACCACTTTCTTCACTTCATTCTCGCTGATGAACGCCGTCTGGATGCGTACCGGCTTGCCCATATCACTTGAGAGGTAGAGCATGTCGCCCGCACCAAGCAAAGTTTCCGCACCGGAGCCGTCGAGAATGGTGCGCGAATCTATTTGCGAGGCGACCTGAAGCGCCATGCGTGTGGGGACGTTCGCCTTGATGAGTCCGGTGATGACGTTCACCGACGGACGCTGGGTGGAAAGCACGAGATGGATACCGACCGCACGCGACATTTGGGCGAGCCGCACGATAGACGCTTCAAGCTCGCGCGGATAGGTATGCATAATGTCGGCAAGTTCATCGATGACGATGACGATGTAGGGAAGGGCCTCGGGCATCTCTGCGGCTCTGCTCTTTTTCGCCGGTTCAAAGATAGTGGTGTGATAGGAGTCAATATCGCGCACATGCTCCGCTTCAAGAATGTTATAACGGCGTTCCATTTCTTTCGCCGCCCATTTGAGCGAGAAAATGGTCTTCTTTGGGTCGGTGATGACCGGCGTAAGGAGATGGGGGATGCCATTATAGGCGGTGAGTTCTACGCGCTTCGGGTCTATCATAATGAATCGCAATTGATTGGGGCCATTGCGGTAGAGGAGGGAGGTGATGAGCGCATGAATGGCGACCGACTTGCCGGAACCGGTCGCACCGGCGACGAGCGCATGCGGCATCTTCGCGATGTTCACATAATGCGGCGTGCCGGTGATGTCGCGGCCGAGTGCGGCAAGCAAAGGTTTCGTGCTCGCGGACCACTCCGGCGCATTCAGGAGCCCGCCGAGCCCGACCATCGCCTTTGTCGTATTTGGCACTTCAATGCCGACGAGCGACTTACCGGGAATAGGCGCCTCGATGCGCACAGGATGTGCGGCGAGCGCAAGCTCGAGATTATTCGCAAGCGAGACTATCTTTGAAAGGCGCACGCCCTCGGCGGGCTTCACCGCATAGCGCGTGACGGTCGGGCCCACGGAGACTTCATCCATCTCAAGGTGAATGCCGAAGTTCTGAAAGGTGCGCTTGATGATATTCGCATTCGCTTTTATATCACCGACGCCCGGCTTGCCGCGATCCTCTCCGAGGATGGAGAGGGGAGGCGCGTTGTATTCGGCATCAAAATTCGCGATGCCGGAGCCGCTTCGTGCACTGGTGTGATTGAACATTGTCACGACGGGCTCATGCTCTGATACACCATTCTCATCTGGCCCATATTCTTCGCCAGAAACGGGCACTCCGACAACGTCGTCGAATTCTTCTTCCGGCAATTCTTCATCTTCGTCCGGCATACGCGGGTGGCGAATGCGTTCCCAGAGCGAAACGACGTTTTCTTCGAGGAGCGCCGCGAGCGCTTCAATATCGGTCACGATGGCGACACCAACTGCGATGGTCGCGATGAGCAACACTAATGCCCCCCAGAAACCGAAAAATCCGGAAAGCATCGTTCCGCTCCAGATACCTGCCTTCCCGCCAAACTCCGCCCCCGGGAAGAGACCGGCGAACGCAAGAACGGAAGCGAGCATAAGGATAAAGCCCGATGCAGTGAGTGTATCGAGTGTGGGGCGTCCGAATCCTGCGTACAGACCGACGGCAATGAGGGCGAATGGCAATATGAACGCACCGATGCCGACGATGGTGTAGCTGGTCGCAAAGACAACAGAACCTATGGGCCCTGCCGCTCCGAAGATGGCGAGTGCGAGAAGGACGCCGGCGGCGAGAAGCACGATAGCGGAAGCGTAGCGGATGAGCGTATCGTATTTTTTTACATTCTCTTCGCGCGCACGCCCTCTCCGACCATTGGTGCCGTTCTTTCCGTTGCCGCGACTCATGATGCATGCATTGTACCATCACGCATTGGTTTTTAGTGAATTGGGAAACTCATTCCAAAGCCCGACTCGCAGGCAAGCAAGAAAATGGTCGCGCTCCGGGCCGCTAGGCCAAGTCTTACTACCATTTTCTTGCTTGCCTGCTCCTCGGTCTGCTTTGTAATGAGTTTTGAAAACTTGCATGTCGCATACAGAGCCGTATAATGTCTCATACGACATGAGACACGGACAATCAGATATTGGACAAAGTACTGAAGTCAGGAAAATCCAGACAAACATAAAACATTCTCAACCAGAGGATTTTGTCCTAGAAAAAAACATATTTACGAACATATTTGAAAAGGACATACGAAGGGTTTTTATCTATAAAAAGGCCGAACGGCTGGCAAAAGCCATTCATCTTATCACTCCAGCATTTGCCGAATCGGTGTCTTTGAAGAACCGTATTGATGCGATCGCGGTCGGTCTTATTGACGCGGCCATACTATCTCCCGCAATTGCGCGAACGGCGCTTTCTCGCGAACTGCTTGCGCTCTCAAGTGTCCTGGGGATTGCACGCACGGGCGGCGTCTTGTCAGCAATGAATGCCGAACTTATTGCCCGCGAGGCTCATATGTTGCTCCACGAGGTAGCGTCATACGAAGAGCCGAGGCTCTCTTTCGACGAGACACCAAGCCTTTCTGACATAGCCAAAAATGCATCTTCGCGAGAAGAACTCAAGCACGACGGTGGAACGCCGAAGAAACAGTCGATAAAAAAGACCCCAACTATTCATAAAGGACATATAAAGGACACAGAACACCTATCGGGCAGTCCTATAAAGGACAGACGTGACGCCATTTTGTCCGTTATAAAAAATAAGGGCACTGCGAGCATAAAGGACATATCCACCCTTGTTCGTGGCGTTTCTGAGAAGACCATCCAGCGCGAGCTTTCCTCACTAATCGACCTCAAAATGGTGTTGAAACAAGGAGAGCGCCGTTGGAGCACCTACTCCCTTGTTTAGGAGGGAAAAACAAGGTTCGACCTTGAGGATTCGGATTTAAGGTCGAACCTTGTTTTTCTTCTTAGTTCTTGCTAGTATCTACCTGTGATAGCGACTGAGGCATAAAGACAGAAAAAGACTGGAAATCGGTCTCTATTTGCTTTCCTGTTCTCGGCAGTTATCCACACATGGTCTTCAGGAACGCTTGTATACGCTATATACTAGTTCCTAGTCCTTGCGGGGACTAATTTGTTCCCGAAGGGGCGTACTTTGATAACTGAATAGTCCCGTTACAACGGGACATCAACCCTTGCCAACTAACCCATGGCGTACTGGTCGATACCGTACGGTGTGGGGTAGTGTGAAATTGAAAGTGCTTGTGCGCTCTCAAATTGTTCAACTCTTACTTGATTATTATGTGCTCCCTAAATTCTTAACAATTGTTTATGAAAATGACAAAAGCAACAGCGAAGGTCGCGGCAGTAGCGACTGGACTCGCGATGGCAACATCAATGCTCTCTCTTGCGCCTATCGCGCACGCAGCGACATTGACGACCGCGCAGGTCTCGTCAATCCTCTCGCTCCTTTCCTCGTTCGGTGCAAATAGTGCAACAATCGCAAACGTCAATGCGGCCCTCACGGGTACCACAGTGACGTCCGGTTCAACCACCACGACGTCAGCAGGTTCCTGCTCCTTCTCGCGCAGTCTCACGATTGGCTCGACAGGCGCGGATGTAACCTGCCTCCAGAGTGCGCTCATCGCGGGCGGCTTCTCGATCCCTGCTGGTGCGACTGGCTACTTCGGTACCCAGACACGCGCGGCAGTTGCCTCGTGGCAAGCATCTCGCAATGTCGCGCCGGCAGTAGGTTACTTCGGCCCGATCTCGCAAGGTGCGTGGAATCTCGGCGGCACGACCACAACTGGCACGACCACCACGACAACGACCACCACGACTTCAACAGTCGCTGGTTGCGCAGCCGGAGCAGCGTTCAGTTCAACGACTGGCGCGGCTTGTGGTACAACCACAACCACGACTGGCGGTGCTCTCACGGGCAACGGTCGTCTTACGAACGTCACCTCACTCGGTAACGTCACGTCTGACCTTGAGGTAGGTGATTCCGCGACTTCGGTCGTGGGCGTTTCTGCTGATGCAACGGGTGGCGATGTCGCTATCCAGCGTGTTGACACTACGTTCACCATTAGTGGAACGACTGGTAGTGCAAACCTCGACCGCTATGTCTCTGATGTGAGCATCTACCTCGATGGTACGAAGCTCGCTTCAATGGATGCAGCTCTTGGCGACAAGGACGGTCGCGTCTGGACCTACCGCTTCTCCGGCCTCAATGGGGTCATCAGGAGCGGTGCAACGGGCCAGCTCTACGTCAAGGTAACTCCGGTCTCGAGCATCGGAGCTAACGAAGATGCCGTATCAGTTACTGGCGGTCTTGCTATCGACAGCGTTCGCGCGGTCGCGGCAGACGGTATCTCTGATACCTATGTTGACACTGCGGTAGACGAAGACTTCACGGTCTCATCGGCAACTGCCGGTACGCTTACGGTTACCACCGGAAGCGACAATCCGGTAACGAACCTGGTTGCCGTCTCAAGCTCAACCACTTCAGGCGTAACACTTCTTTCCTTCAACTTGAAGGCGAAGAATCAGGCTGTTACTATCACTGACCTTCCAGTTCAGATTGGAACATCTGATAGTCTCACTGATGTTATCTCGACGGTGTACCTCATGAAGGGCACGACCATTCTTAGTTCTAAGACGGTCGCCGCCGGTACCTTCGGTACGACTACCTTCACGGGTATTAACCAGACCATCGCAAAGGATGCAACGGTGAACTACTCGATTGAGGTAGACCTCAAGGGTGACTCAGCATACCCTGATGACACGACGCTCGTTGCTTCAACGACGGTGTATGGATGGGATGTATCTGACGCCGATGGCGCCACGGTCGCTCCTTCAGCCGCTATTGCCGGCAACACGCAGACTCTTACTGCGGCCGGTATCAGCGTCGCCTTCGTATCCAGCAGCGCTACTCGTAACACGTATAGCATTGCCGGGTCGCCGGATAGCGTGACTGACACGATTGTCTTCACGATTGCGGCAGGCGAAAACGACATCTGGGTTGAGGGCGATATCGCAGCGGCAGGTATTCTTCCTGTCGTCGGCATGGACGGTCTCTCATGGGCAACCACGACTGACTCGACCACTGGTACGACTACTGCTCAGACCGGGACACTCACGGCTGATAAGAGCAATGACCTCGATGTCATTACGGATAATGAAGAAGCATTCAAGATTCCTACAGGGACGTTCAGAACCTTCACGTTCACGACGACCATCCCTTCAGGTGGTGCTAACCTCATGGTTGGCGCTCGTATCACCGGTATCAAGTACCAGGCTACGACGAACAGTGGAGATGTCCTCACGGGCCTCTACACGGTTAACCTTGGCGACTTCAGGACGACCACCCTGCAAGGACTCACCTGGCGCTAAACAGCTCACGCTCTTAGCGACCCCTAGTCTCTGCGAAGGTCTGACCTTCCTGATAGTTAAGGTCTTCGGACCACCAGCTAGGAAATTGGCCTAGCAAAAAACCAGCTAGAATATTGGTCTAGCAATACAAAAACCACCCTTCGGGGTGGTTTTTGTTTGTATGGTATCCTCTCCATATATGCAGAGAGACAAGGAACGACGGATGCTCCCGTTCTTTATTGAATTTGTGAAGTTCTCAACCGGTTTTGCGGTCATCATTGCCGCGGCGCTCCTCACGCTCCACGCCGCGAGCGCCGCGATGGGTTGATGGACAGAAAAGCGCTGTTTTGTTAGAGTAGCCGAGTACGAACCAAAGACCGTAAGTGTCCCGCCATGGCGGGAATGAATCTTACGTAGGGAGACCATTAAAAAGGTCGAACTCTCCTTTATTTCGTTCGTGCAGAACCCGGAATTCATTCCGGAAAATATATAGAGCATGGCAATATCAAAAGACAAAAAGCGCGCTATTATCGCGAAGCTTACGGACGCTTTTAAAGAAGCATCTTCGATTGTGTTCGTTGGCTTTACGAAACTTACCGTGAAGGATGCGTCCAAATTGCGCCAGGAACTTTCGCAAAAAGGCGTGAAGTACTTTGTCGCGAAAAAGACCCTTATCAAGAAGGCGCTCACAGAACGCGGCTATGAAGGACAGGTTCCTGAATTGCCGGGCGAGGTTGCGGTCGCGTGGACCACTACGGATGTCACGGCGCCCGCAAGCGGCGTCTACGAATTCGGCAAGAAACTGAAGGGTGCATTGTCGCTCCTCGGCGGCGTGTTTGAAGGAGCGTTTGCCGATGCCACAATGATGATTGGCATCGCAACTATCCCGCCGTTGCCGGTATTGCGCGGGATGTTCGTGAACGTCATCAACAGCCCTATCCAAGGACTCGTTATGGCACTGGACAAAATCAGAGAAAAGAAAGTAGCGTAATTAATCACTTAAGCACGAAATCCGAATATCGAAATCCGAAACAAATCATAAATTCTAAATTTTTAAACTTTTGAATTTAGTGCTTGTTTCGAGTTTGGAGCTTCGTGCTTCGAATTTAATCTAAAAATATGGCAGATGAAACGATACAGGCAGCAGCTCCCGAAGTAGTGGCGGAAACGTCAGCTCCGGTAGAGGTACCGAGCAAGTTCAAGAAGCTCGTGGAGGAAGTCGAGGCGATGACCGTCCTCGAGCTCTCCGAGCTTGTGAAGGTGCTCGAAAAGAAGTTCGGGGTGAGCGCCTCCGCAGTTGCTGTTGCCGGCCCTGCAGCGGGTGCGGCGCCAGAGGAGGAAGGCAAGTCCACTGCAGACGTGGAGCTTACTGAAGTCGGTGCGAGCAAAATCGCCGTCATCAAGGCGGTGAAGGAAGCGCTCGCGCTCGGCCTCAAAGAGGCGAAAGACCTCGTGGACGGTGCTCCTTCAATGCTCAAGACGGGTATGAAGAAGGAAGATGCCGCGGAGCTCGCTAAGAAGCTCACGGATGCCGGAGCGAAAGTCACTTTGAAATAAGCGAAGCGCTTTTCAAAGTGACCCTTTCGCCTTTCTGGCTTTGCGCGCGCCGAATAGGCTCAACTTAGCGCAAAGCCGAATCAAAGAAAGGCGTTAGGGGTAATGTATAGCGCAACAAAAAACACGCCCCCGCCAGAGGCGGGGGCGTGTTTTGCATTTTATCCTCCAAACTCGTACACTACCGGCATTATGGAACGGCTTGCAAAACTCTTCGGTTCTCCGGCCCGGCTCAAAATGCTTCGTCTCTTCGTGTTCAATCGGGATACGGCTCTGACGCTTGATGAGGTTGCCGAGCGGACGAAACTCTCAAAAGAGGTTGCACGACACGAAATTACCGAACTTCTTGACGCAGGCTTGCTCCGGAAGAAAGGAGAGCGTTCATCTGCGCACTATCAGGTGAATGCACGTTTTGAACACCTCATCGCTCTCGAGGCATTCATTCGTGAGACGACCACCGTGCGACCGCAGAAAATTATTGCAGCGCTCAAGCGCAGTGGAACGTTGCGGCTCGTCGCGCTCACCGGACACTTCACCGGCATACTTGAGCCTCAGATCGACCTGCTCATCGTGGGGGATAATTTGAATGAGCGGATTCTCTTGCATGCGGTGCACGCGCTCGAAGCAGAACTCGGGAAAGAAATACGGTATGCCTCGTTCGCAACAGCAGACTTCCGCTACCGGCTCGGCGTCTACGACCGCCTTTTGCGGGATGTTTTCGACTATCCACACCGCCTTTTGATAGACAAAATAGGGCTATAAAAATGCTACACTCTCTGTAGGTGCTCGTATATTAGCCGCATAAACAAAAGCGTTATTTAACTATGGTTTTCAACACATGGGCGGATGTTCTTAGTCAGTCGTTCCAGAATCTTTTCTATGGAATGGTGGCGTTCATCCCCAACTTAGTCGTTGCAATCGTTATATTCATCGTCGGATGGCTCGTCGGCGTCGGTCTC
>JANLIU010000006.1 GCA_024654305.1 Candidatus Parcubacteria bacterium | reverse complement strand
GACTCTTTACTCACTTGTCGGAATATTTGTCCTATAGGATGAAAATTCAGACATTGAAAAAACTAAGCCTCAGTTAGATTTCATCAGACGTACGAGGCGGATGGTTTCGAAGGAGTGACGACCGTGGAGTGCGTGAAAGACGGGCGAGAGGCGCTCGCTTCCAGCAGTTGCGAGCGCCTCGTGAATCTCGTCAACGATATCGATGGGAATAAGATGCGCGAAATCAGTGCGAGTGAGTTTCCCTATCTCGGCGAGTTCCTCTAAATGATGCACGATGGTTGAAGCGACGAGCCCACGCGCCTTCACTGCCTCTTTCAAACTCTTCGCGTCTCGCACGATTTGCAGTGTCTCGGCAAGACGTCCGGGCAATCCTCCCATTTTATTATTTGAATTTTTAATTTGTTTCGGATTTCGAATTTCGGATTTCGTGCTTGCATCAAACCACGCCCCTCCCATTGCCTTCACGAACTTTTTTTGCATCGTAATTTTTTCGTCTTCGGGCATCTCGGCAAATGCGTCACGCGCCGCCTCAGACGCGGCGCGGAAATCCCGGTCTTTCTCCAGAATTTCCGGATGCACTTCAAGCGCGCGCTGATTGAGGCCGGTGAGATACACACCGGAGAGCCGGCGCACGCGCGAGAGCGCCACGTATCCCTGTCCGTATTCAAACGCCCGCGAGAGGTCCATGATCGCGGCGTCCATGCTCATTCCCTGGCTTTTGTGCACCGTCATAGCATAGGCAAGTCGGAGCGGTATCTGGCAAATGCTCGCCTTCACCTTTCCCTGCTCTTCAAGTTGCCACTCCATCGGCTCAGTCGTTATTTTGAGTCCATCTTTTGTTTTGACGATTGGCATGCCTGCCGCGTCCCATCCGATGACCGTACCCAGTGTGCCGTTCACAAATCTTCCCTGCGGCGAATTCTTGGTAAACATCACCGCCGCGCCTTCTTTCAATTCCAACACTTCCGGTGAAAGGCATCCGCGTATGAGCCCGTCTACAAGAGAATCTTTGCCCTTGGAGCTCATATTGAATTTCTTTGATTTGCCGGACAACTTCACAAGCTCGCCAGCATTGATGCGGTCCACGTCCGCGTTGTGCGAAAAAAGTTTTGGTGCATCCGCCGGTGTCTCCGTTGGCTCCATGTGCCGGCTCATTAATTCTTCGTAATGCATCGTCTCGACTCCGCCCGAACGTATCGCGGAAAGCACGGTGAGGAATGTAGAATCATCTTGTCGATATTGCTCGGTCAAATAGCACGTGAGCAGATTCAAGTCGCGCCAGACTTTCGATGCGAACGCGAATTCAACCTCGCGACCACGGGAGATCGGCGGCAATTGGAAGAAGTCGCCGACGAGTATGACCGTGAGCCCGCCGAACGGCTTGTCCACGCGACGCACTTCGCGACAAATGGAATCCGCCATTTCAAACGTTTGCGCCGAAAGCATGGAAATTTCTTCAATGATGAGCACCTTCGCTTTCGCAATGCGCTTCGCGATATGCTCCTTGCCGGCGATGCGGTCCACGTCGGCGCGCGACAGTGACTCATTGATGCCGATGCCGCTCCACGAGTGAAGCGTCATGCCGCTCACGTGTGTCGCCGCGATGCCGGTCGCGGCGGTCACCGAGGGCTCAATGCCGCTCTCGCGAAGCCATTCCACGAACTCATTTATCGTATGCGTTTTCCCGCTCCCCGGCTCGCCGGTGAGATACACATTTGCACCCGTCTTCAAAATCGTAAGTGCCTCGCCTTGGGTCATGCGGACACTCTATCAGATATTACTAATGCGCTACTTCGGTCGTGCTTGCGGTCGTATCGGTTGTGCTCGGGGTACTGATGCGTATCGTACTCGGTATCGTTTCAGTGGTACTTGAGGCCGTGACGGTCGTGCTCGGGGCCGCGAGAAGCGTCGCATTGATGCGTGCCTGCTGATACAGAATGCCCAGATTGAAAGCGGTGACGAACATTGCGAGGAATACCACCACCGCAAGCAACTTTGAATACCATGTCACCCTGTTCCATTCGATTTTCATAGATGAAAGTATATCAACGAATGCCGGTGTCGCAGGAGATGTCGGCTGTGATGTATTCGCTCGCAGCAACTGTCACGTCAATCGGGTTACAGCGCGGGAGCATCGTGCCGCCTGATGCGGTGAGCGTATAGGAACCGGGTGGAAGCGAGAATGTAAACGCGCCGGTCGCATCTGACTTCCCTGTTGCAAACGTCGCACTCGCTCCGGTATGACGCACGGTTATCGTCGTGGCGTATGGCTTTTCGGCGCACGCTGGGTCCGGCGGTATGCGCTCCACCGGACAAGTCGGCCCAAGAAGAACTGTCCCGCGCACTCCTGATTTATACGGAGCGATTGTCGTCGGACACGGCGTAAATTCGCAATTCGGACCCGTGCGGCTGACATACGAGCCGTCGGGACAGAGCTTCGCCTCCATGGTGCAGGCCACAGGGCCTGGAGTAGTTGCTACCTTAGGCACGACTGTGAAAGTGAAGCGGTAGTCGCTCGGTTGGGTAGTCTGCTTCGCATATTTTTGTGCGGGAATGACTGAAGCAAGTGTGATGGTCACATTTCCAACGGACTGCGGCTGACCAAGTGTGAAGATGAAATCCTTGTTATAAGAATCAACCGAGGCGCGTACGCGCACAGTGCCAGCCTGGATGCACTGCACATCGACGGGACAACGACTATCCTCGACGAGACCAAGTATTCCGATGGTAACGCCTTGTATGGTCGCACTCTTGCCGATAGCGAGCGTGGCAGTTCCCGAAGTCGTTGTAGTCGTCGCGACTGATGGACATTCGGCAAATTCGCAGTTGGGACCGGTCCTCCCGACGGCGGAGCCGTCGGGGCATAGCTTCGCCTCTTGTGTGCACGCTACCGGGCCGGGCGCCTTCGCAACGCGCGTGTTCACCACCCAGAGCGCCACTACCACAGCCAGTAAAAGTGCCCCACCAACCACCGCATAGTTTTTCATACCCTAAGTATATACCTCGGTATAGAGGTGTAAAATTCCGTGTGGTGTTACCCTACGGATTCGCGGATAAACAAAAACAGGGCGCGCGGCGCGCCCTGTTGGCAACCTTCATGCAACCTCCTTTTGCTGTGTGCCATAGATGAACCATCTGTAATATTCATCGAGTGCTTGATCTAGAGCTTCGTTCCAACAATCGCGGATTCCATCAGCGTGCCAAACGAATTTCAGCCCGGTGACCTCGTCGATATATTTCTGGTGGTCCCGGCGACCGATAGGCAATTTGCAGCCGTAGCAGAGCGTGTTGATGTAGGCCGCCATAAACCCTCCTCTATCGTTGTGTTCCAATGTGAATGAACCAGCCGGTCAGTAGTATACAACCGCCGAACAGGGTGTAAACCCAAAAGAAAAACCCCGCACGGATGCGGGGTTTCCTACACAGGGAGAATCGGCGAGCATGATTATGCTGCTCTATCGCAACCCGGGGTAGGTCTCGAAGCGGCCTTAAAGGACTACTTCATCGTACTCGCAAGCGCCGATTGCCCGCTACTTAAAAAAATAACCAGTCCAAAAAGAAAAACGAATATACGCGTGCGCATTATTTTCAACATAGCACTGTCGCACAAGAAGAAGGTATACTGTCCACATGACAAAAGACGAACTGAAAAACGCGCTTGCGGGCGTGATGAAAGGTGAAGTGAGCGACGATGCGGAGACGCTGACAAAGCTTTCTCGCGACACATCGCTTTTTATGCGGATGCCGGAACTCGTCGTGTATCCGGAAGACGCGGCGGATGTGAGCGCAGTGGTGAAAGAGATTGGCCGCGCCCGCGGAGCGGGCGCGGATGTTTCCTTAGCGGCGCGCTCCGCCGGCACCGATATGTCCGGAGGCCCCCTCACTACCGGCGTCGTCGTCTCCTTTCTCAAACACATGAACCATATGGGCGATGTCACCTCCAACTTGGCGGTCCAACCGCCAAGTAAAAGCGGCGAAAATTTAGCAAGGTTAAACCTTGCTAAAGAAGTGGAGGGGTATGCGGAGACGGAACCGGGGGTGTTTTATAGGGACTTTGAGAAGGCAACTATGGCGAGTGGGCTCATGCTCCCCTCCTACCCCGCCAGCCGCGAAATAGCCGCCATGGGGGGCATCGTGGCGAACAATTCCGGCGGCGAGCGCACCCTCAAATATGGCAAAACGGAGAAATATGTGGAGGAGCTTGAGGTCGTCCTTTCTGACGGAAGTCAGACTTCCGTCAAAGCGCTCACACCAGCGGAGCTGGAAGAGAAGAAAAATCTGCAAACGCTCGAAGGAAACATTTATCGCGAGATGGATGCGCTTCTCGCCGAGAACACCAACCTCATCGAGCAACACCGCCCGAAGGTATCCAAGAATTCCGCCGGCTACGCGCTCTGGAGCATCCGCGATGCAAAAACAAATTCGTTCAATCTCGCAAAACTTATTTGCGGTTCGCAGGGCACGCTCGCACTCTGGACGAAAGCGAAGATTGGGCTTGTGAAGCCGAAAGGTCATCGCGCAATGCTTGTCATCTTCCTCAAAAATCTCGACATTTTGCCTGAAATAGTGAATCGCGTCCTGCCGCAAAATCCGGAATCATTCGAGAGCTACGACGACCACACCTTCACGCTCGCAGTGAAATTTATGCCCCAGATGCTGGCGCAGATGGGATTGGTGAAAGCCGCACGGCTCGGCATCTCTTTCATCCCCGAGGCGGCGCTTGTCGCCACCGGCGGGGTGCCGAAGCTCATCTTGATGGCGGAATTCGCCGAAGATACAATCCTAGCCGCCGACGCTAAAGCCCTGAAGGCCAAGGAAGCTCTCGCGGGACTTGATGTGCAGACCAAGATAGAAAAAGATGAAAAGGAATCGGAGAAATATTGGATAGTCCGGCGCGAAAGTTTCAATCTCTTGCGCAAGAATCTGCACGGGCTCCAATCTTCGCCTTTCATCGACGACTTCGTCGTGCCGCCTTCAAGCTATCCGACGTTCCTGCCGAAGCTGAATGCCCTCTTGGATGAATATAAGTCCAACATGATATACACGGTCGCGGGCCACATCGGCGACGGCAACATCCACATCATCCCGCTCATGGACCTGACCAAAGAAGAAAATCGTCAGGTCATACTCGACCTCGCACCCAAGGTATACAAGATGGTCGTTGAAGCAGGAGGCAGTATTACCGGCGAGCATAATGACGGCATCGTGCGCACGCCCTACCTGCCGATGCAGTTTGGCAGGGATATGATAACGCTCTTCGAGAAAACGAAAAAAATATTCGACCCGCAGAATATCTTCAACCCCGGCAAGAAAGTCGGTGGCACTTTTGACGACATCAAGCGCGACCTTATCAGACCAGTGTCATAAATAAAAAAGCGCCCTTGTGGGGGCGCTCTTGGAAAGGGACGAAAAATGGAAAGATCAGAACTTCATTCGTCCATACACATGAAGTTCGACAAATGTGTGGCTGCCGCGAGATGCCGGCGCCGCCGCGTATAGCTCGTGCAGACCAGCGTTTCGGCTTTGGAATACTCTGCTTTCGGTGAACGGTTGATAGAAGGGGAAAACAGTATCCCCCTTGAAGAGCTTGCAGATGTTGCAGGTGTCCGATGGCATCGGGCAGGCGTAACCCAGACACTTGGTCGGCTCGACACTGTTGTGCGTTGCTACCGAAATGCCAATCGACTCGACCGGCTCAAACGCTTCATCCGCGTCTGCATTGCGATTTCTAGTCCTCATAACAATTCCCCCTTCTTATTGGTCAGATGAAAAGAACAAGCTTTTCGTCGCGAGACTCCCCTTAAAAATGGTTGACTTACGACAAATGAATGTTACAACGTATTCTTATTATTAGCAAGGGGTTATACACAACCCGCGAATAGCTTTTCTGTCCGCGGAATTTCTGCTATCTTCTCTATATGAAACGCGTTTTCGCAATCATTATCGTCGTCCTTCTCGCTATCGCCATGGTAGCGACGCTCCTCCCCGGCCTTGCCGGAGGGTTCTAATTTGCGAGTGCGGCACTCACGGCCGCGGGCTGGGTATCAGAAACGAGTTGAACATTGCCCGCGAGCTCGGAGCTGAGGAGGAGCGAGGTGCCAATGAGTGCGAGGAGCATCGTACCGCCGATGAGTACGCGCGGGTGCTGAACCTTCGTGCGTGCAAGAACGGTGATGGCGAGTGCAGTGGCGATGATGGCGAAGAGAACGGTGAAGATGGCCCAGAGTGTGTGCAAGGGCGAGGCGAGTAGTCGCACGAGCCAGCTCGGCGTAGCAGGAGCCGGCGCCGCGGCAGCCGCGGCGCCGGTAGTATCTGCAACAACAGTTTGAGTGCCGAGTACTTGCACGGTGCTCGTAGAAGTTGTGGTGGCTTCGGCTACCGGAGTTTCCGCGATAGCGATGTTCGCTGGGGCGCTGACCGCGAGCTCGACGGCGGCGGGCGCCGCGAAGAATTCAACGACAAACGTGGTCTCCTGCCCTTCATACATGCCGTTCGCGGTGCCGAAACCGACGTGCGTGTACTCTCGCTTCACGATATTTGCGCGATGCGTTGGCGACTCCATCCACGCTGATTCCACATTCGTCGAGTCGGTGAAATTGACCGCCAGATTTTCCCCGGCATAGCTATATGTGTAGCCGACCTGATTGAGCCAATCCCACGGTGTTTTTCCGTCCGGAGAAATGTGGGCGAAGTAGCCGTTTGCCGCCATGTCTTCTGCCGCCGCCTGTGCGGCCTTATTGAGAAGCGCATCCTCGGTCACACCGGCGAGTCCTTGTATCGCACGGTCTTGGTTGGTGAGTGCGACAAGCGCCCCCGGCAATACGGATGCGAGGAAGTCGGTATTGAAGAAGACATATTTCGTCTGCACCAGGTATGCACCTTCAAAAACGATAACGGCGAACACGAGTACCGCGATGGATACCGCACTGAAAAGATGCGGGCGGTAATTGTTGCGCCGGTGCGGAAGAAAGTAGTCGAGGAGATGATGGTGGAGCGGCTTTTTGGGTTCCTGCATGTCCCGATAACGATACAACGAATCACAAAAACACGCAATCCCGCTAAAAAGCGGGATTGCGGGCTTGTCTTTACTATATCTACCTCGTGAGCGCCGCGCGCACCTTGTCTAACGATACGCGCTTCCGCGATTGTCTATTACTTCTATAAGGACTTTTTGTTCGTCAAAATTGATTGAGAATATAATCCGAACTTTGCCGACTCGCACCCGGTAACAGTCTGCCCATTTGTCAGAAAGGTGTCTCAAATTGATTGCTACCGTTTCTCCATGCAGCTTCCGGATAGCTCGCTGTACCGGCTCAATCGCAAATTCGTCCGGCAAGTGCCGTTGGCTAAGAAACTTTTCGGCTTGCCGGGAAAAACCGATCCCCCAATTCATGCCTTACGCGCGAACGTACACACTCCGCACGGCTCGGCGCGAAGGCGCCTTGTAGAGTTTATTGATGTTTTGCTGCTCTTTTTTGGAGACAAGCGGCAAATGCAAGATGCGCAAGAGTGTTAACTCTTCTTGAAGCGCTTCGCGCACGCTCTCGCGGGCCAGTTTTTTTATTTCATTTTTGAGAGCAGTACTCATACAGGAGATTATACATGGCTAACCAATTAGAATCAACAAACACGCAATCCCGCTAAAAAGCGGGATTGCGGGCTTGTCTTTACTATATCTACCTCGCGAGCGCGGCGCGCACTTTGTCTATAATCGCTTGGCCAACGTCAAATGATTGGAGCACGGTGAGGATTGCATTCATCTGCTCAACCGTCACTCCAGAACTCGCAGAGCCCGAGTTCAGCTCTCCGCGCGTGAGCGGGCCGACAAACCCAGTCTGCGAGACACCGCGCGACTTCTGGAACGCCTGAACCGCTGCCTTCGTCAGCTGGCCGAAGTTGCCGGTCGGCGCATTTATCTTAAGAAGACCTGCGTCAATGAGAATCTGCTGGAGCGCAGTCACGTCCTCTCCGCTCAAGCCGACTCCTAGATTCCGCGTGAAGTTGAATGTCGCGGCACCGAGCACGCGACCTTGTGATGGCGTTGCCGGTATTGCTGGACTCACACCAGGAACTGCGGGTGTTGCCGGAGTTGCTCCAACTGGCGTACAAGACGATGTGCTTGGGTTATATGCGGTACCAACTGCACAGCCAGGCCCACCGCCACCACCATGACCGCTGGAAGGAGGAGTAGCTGCTTTAGGTGTCTGTGTGTAGGTCACGAAGGTCGAGAAGTGCTTCGTCCAGACGACGAGATCGCCGCCGGGAACCGCTCCGACATTAATCTTGCAGGAAGTTCCTGGGTCAAGTGCATCGCCAGTTGTTTGATCGTTTGCTGCACAAGTTGCCGTAATCTCGTGGAAGTTGTTCGCGTGGTCATACCAACCGGCGAGTGTGCCTGCTTGACCAGCGAAGGTGAGCTTCACCGCTTTATCGAAGGTCAGGTCGAATAGATTTGAACCGACGGTGACTGCAGATGTCACGAATGTGTCAAAACTCGGAACTGTGACAGTCGTGGTTGTTATCGTCGGCAAGATGAGGTCGCCAGTCCAACCTGCTGGACCAGTGATGGTCATGTCAGACGGAATAACAATGCCCACATCGCCATCTTCCGTGGCTGTAATCGTGACGGGATCGGGTGTTATTGTTAGATTACCGTTTCCATCAATCATTGTCGCATAACGCAGCGTCGTCATGCTGGAGTCGGTGTACCACGGCTTGTAATTTACGTTGCCAGAAATCTTCAATAGAATTGTGGATTCTACAGCGCTTCCCCACCAGTTGTTGGTGGCATTCAGCGACGTTACAGCAGTTTGGTTTGCAATACCGTAACCGCCCGCCATAATGAGTTTGTTATCGTGGACAACAACATTCGTGACCGTTCCCGTCGAATTATCAAGAACACGAAGAGCGCGTGGAGCTGTACCGGAAATATCCACATCATTGTTCAGGACGCGTACATCATCTAGATTGTTATTTGGAACATCATAACCAAATCCGCCTACATATATTCCAGAATTATCGAACTGACCGCGGACGCTATTCCGCTGAATCAGCATGTCCTGACCTGATAAACGACGCATAGTGACAAGGATGCCGACACCGGGGAAATGAGTACCGCCATCAATGACATTATCCTCAATAACTCCATGAGAGGTATTGGTCAACTCCAGACCATAGCCTGAATTAGCGAAAGCACCGGTTGGACCAAAGTCGGTTAATCTGTTGCGAGTAATGGTCCAGTAGGAATGATCGCCGATTGCGCCGTCGTTTCCAACCAGGACACCATTCCACGATAGATTATGCATGTAGTTGTCATTCACAGTGATGTGGTCTGTGCTGGCTACCCAAGCTTGAATTGCGTTGCCCACTCCATTACCGGTTCCAATATAATTACGAATTTCAAAACCCTGAATGGTAACGTTGGATACGCCGTTCGAGAGCAAGAAACCATCCGACCATAGGTCTTGTCCGTCTATGACAGGAGCGTTTGCACCCGGACCGGGTTGTGCGTCTCCGACATCCCCGGTAAGCGTTAGGGATTTATTGATTGTTATGTCGTGCTCGTTATACGTCCCAGCCGCGACATGCACCGTGCCGCCTGATGTGACCAAACTGACACCTCCTTGGACAGTTGAAGTTGCGTTCGCGCCGATGTAGTAGTACGCACCGTTGAGAAGAGTTTCCGGATACGTCGTGCCGGTTATCACGGAGATACTTTGATCGACGATGACATTCGAATTACCAACGACAAGCGGGACGCCGCCGAGAGTGTTACCCGTTCCCGTCACGGTTGGGCCACTCACATTGTCTTCGAGTCGGAGCGCCATAGCGTCGGTACCGCCTTTGTTGTCCGAAAGATTGGTAACCGTGTTATCGGACACGGTTGTGTTCGGCGTGTTCCCCTCAAGGCCGATTGCATGAGCCCAGAAGCCGGAGAGATTATTGATGGTGTTGGCAGAGATAGTTGCGGCCGTCGAACCATTTGCGTGCGAGCCACCAAAGTTCACGAGCACGCCGTACGCACCACGTCCAAACTTATCTCCATTTGCCCACGGCGTCGTCGATGCGAACACATTCGAGATGTGGTTGTTCGAGATGGTGAGTCCGGTAATCGTACCGGTACCAGCAGTATCACCAATGAAGATCCCTTTTGCGCTACCGGAAGAACCGTCGTACGCAAGCATCGAACTACCGATATTCGAGATGATGTTGCCTGTGATACTCACACCGGAGATCGCAGCGCTCGAACCGCCAACGAGGTCTATAGCTTGAGCTGAACCGCTCGTGAGACTCGTGCCGATATCATGGATGGTATTACCTGTGATGAACACATTGCTCTTGCCGTTTATGACAATGCCGTACCCAGCAGTCGGATTTGTTATGTCCATGCCGTCAATAGTGACGTTGTCGCTCGCGATGGTGATTTGACCGGTAAAGTTCGTTCCCGGATTCCCCTGAAGAGTAATCGCCTTATTGATTGTGAGGGGACCAGAATAGTCTCCGGCTGCGACATTCACTGTTCCGCTCGAGCTAACTTGGGTAATGGCGGCTAGAATGGTCTGCTTGGCGGTATCGGCTGATATGCCACTGTAAGTATCGTTGCCGGTTGCATCGTTTACATAACACGTATCGGTACAGACTGATGCCGCAGGAGGAACCGTAATGGTGTTCGCATCGGTCGTGACTGTTGAACCAAATGCTAACGCTCTTCCTAACAAGCTTGCAAAATGTCCTAGCGTGATACTGAGACCATCAGCAACACCACGGAAGATATTTCCCACGAACGTAGGCGAAGTTGGTGGAATACCTCCAGTGGTGTATGCACCAAGTATCGTAGCGCCGACTGGAGCCCAAAATACATTGGAAGCACTGGCACCATTTACCAAGCTAACGTTGGAATTATCTCCTGTATTAAGTGCTCCCCCCGGCCTAAAGATATAAACACCAGAACCATCGAGGGTCACGGTTGTGCCTGTGGTTATATTCATTGCTCCAGTGCTGGAATAACAGCCAGGAGGGAAGGTTCCCGGCAGAATAGGTCCAGCACCATCTGTGTCAAACGAATCCAGAGCAACATCAGCACCGATAGACGGACAGGCTTGAGTATTTAGACCACCCACACCGTTCAAGGCGGTGTCTTGATCCGTCCCCGCTGCTCCAGGACAAGCCCCTACTGCGCCGGTCATTGTCACAGGTGGTATGTCGGGTCCCGTAGTATAACAAACACTTCCGTCGACAATGGTTTGCGGCGCGGTGTTGGAATTGGTAAAGGTGCTTGAAACGACACCATATGTACTGATTGATCCAAGAGTTGGTGCAGTTGCTGCGAGTGCGAGAGGAGCAGAGGCTCCCAGTGCGAGGACGGAAACGAGAACCGAAAGAGAAACACGAAGTGTTTTTTTCATATTTTATTTATTTTACAAAAACCGCCCGCGATTAAGTAATGGAGACTGGCAAAAATTGCCCCTTAAACAATAGAAATACAGATTGTCAATCTCACCCGTAAGTCTACTCCTCTACTACACACTGTCAACCCCGTTAGAAGCAGGGCTTCTAACGGGGTCAATGCGCGCAACCCCTTATCCCCACCCTCCCAATTGGGAAGGTCAATCGAGAAAGTTGTCTACTTCTATGTCTGCTTGTTTTAAAATACTTCGCACTGTTGGGTACATAGGACAGTCCTATGTACGAACTGTAGGCGGTGCTAAGGTAAAGTGGTTTTAGTTCGAATATGGATGTTTTTTGACCCGTCTTTTTATACTTTTAACTTCTTTCGCTCCGACAAATCTTTCTAATCGTTTCTTCAAATCAAAACAAATGTGACATATTCCATCCTTTTCGGAAACACAAAAATTCTCTAGCGCCAGTTCATACAGGTGAGCGGCATCGTATTCTAAAAATGAAATGTGTCGTTTTGTAGCCACGTTATTTTTTATTCATCCACTCCGTTCTGGTAATGCCCGCTTGACGGAGGAGACGCACGAGAAGGTCTTGGCTTATTTCTTTTTCGTGAGGATTCGGTATGGTGAGTGTGATTGATCCTTTCAGCATGTAGGGATGCTTGCCT
>JANLIU010000029.1 GCA_024654305.1 Candidatus Parcubacteria bacterium | reverse complement strand
TCTGCCCCATAGTATTAATAAGAAGTATACCAGTCGCGCCCGAGAGAGAATCGGTTATCTACATGCTATCCTGTGACTATGCGCGTTTCGTTTCCCTCTCTTACCGTAGCTTTCCTTGTGCTCTCGTGCGGAGCGCTTACCAGTGCCCAGTCGAGTGCCTCGAATACAATTACAACGAACCTCTCACTCGGCGCGCGCGGTACACAGGTCGTCGCACTTCAGAAGATTCTTAATCGAAACCTTGATACCCGCATCGCGAGCACTGGCCCAGGCTCTCCCGGATATGAGACAGACTATTTCGGACTACTCACAAAGGCGGCGGTTGTACGATTCCAAGAAAAATACGCAAGCGAGGTCTTGGCGCTCGCCGGGCTCTTTCAAGGTAACGGATATGTCGGGTTCTACACGAGAACAAAACTCAATGCGCTTTCTGCATTGGCGACAAACACCCCACCTCTTCTTTCCCCTTCAACCTCTTCTGCTTCGACAACCACGACAGGTTCAGGGCAGACAACTGCTCCTCAAAATCCGAATCTGAAAAATCTTGACAAGGTCTTGGCCACAATTGACAAAGTTCAGGGAAGACAAGGACTTTCTGCTAGCGCAATCACCAACATAAAAGAACACGTGATGAAAGAACTCGCAACGACAACCGATTTGCGTGCGACTTTCTTAAAACAATTACAGAACAAGTCTCATCAGACTATTAACAAAAACCAGAGCGTTGGCGGATTATTAGCAACCATAGAACAAGCTATTAAATCACTCTTTACAACTGAACACGCACGAGCACAAGAAGCTGCCATTCCATTCGGCGGAGCGCTCTTAGTACCTTTCTTCTGCGAGGACTCTGGAAACTGGTGGCTTACTATTGAGCCTCTCCCTCCGACCTATGTGACGGAATTATCTTACGAACCTTTTTCACAGGCTTTTCTGTCGTATAACATTCCTTATGCTGAATGGCTTCTCGGAGAATATGAGCCTGCTGGAGCGTGCGTATTCGCCTGTCCCGATTGCATAGTAGTCGAGACGGAAGGCACGATTACCCCAATGGTTGGTTCCTCTCCGTAATTTACAGCACTAATCTCTCAACTTACTTAAGGAAAGCCAATCGGAAAGTACCAGGTCTTCCGCACGCGCTTTCTCCGGAATGTCTCCTGCGTTAAAACCTGCTTCCAAAAGATTCTTCCGTACGAATTTGCGCTTGTGCGCAAATCCCGCATGGATGAGTTCAAAAAATAGTTCTTCTTCTTTTTTTGTGGAAAAGTTTTTCCGAGAAATATCGCGGACAGTGAGCACCGCAGAATCCACGTTCGGCGCGGGATTGAACGCCCCGCGCGGTATATTGAACTCACGCTTCGGCGTGCCGTATGCTTTCACCGAAAGCGAAAGAATGCTTTCTTTCTCACGGGCGACGATACGCTCGGCCACTTCTTTCTGCACGAGGAGCGTCATCGAGCTCGGCTGATTGTTTGAGGCAAGGAACATGCGGAAAATTTCACCGGTCAAATAATACGGAATATTCGCGACAACTTGATAATCGCACGTACCTTCTTTTATGCTATAGCGTGAATTAAGGTACATTTCGAAATCCCAATTGCGTATGTCGCCATGTATGAGCTCCAATCTTTTTTCTGCAATTTCATTCGCAAAATCTGTTTGCAATTTATCAAAAAGTTCATAGTCGGCTTCAATTGCAATCACCTTCCCCGCCAACTTTAGTAATTCTCTCGTGAGCATGCCGGTGCCGGGACCGATTTCTAGCACAACATCACTGCTCGCAAGCTCAGCAACCATCGCGATGCGCTCTGCGATGCGCGCATGCATCAGGAAATTCTGCCCGAGTGATTTCTTTGCGAACGTCATGAGTTAAAAGATATCATCATCGTCATCGAAAAAAGAATGTCGCTTCCTTTCGGGAGGTCTTGAGATATTTTCGGTTTCATCATAAAGGATGAGTGCGTTGTCTATGTCGGAAAGAAATGACGACGGCTCTGCATAGGTGTCGCTCCCGTAGATCTTCCGCACGCGCGCGAGCGTGAGTATGAGCCGTTCTTTCGCGCGTGTCATCGCGACGTAGAAGAGCCGCCGCTCTTCTTCTTCATCACGATGGGTATCGCCGCCCATAGCTTGGTGCGGGAAGAGCCCTTCCTCCATACCGCTTACGAAAATTGTGCCGAATTCAAGTCCTTTTGCGGCGTGGACGGTCATCAAGGTGACTCCTCGCCTCGAGTTGTCACCTTGATCCATTTCATCCTGATCACTCGCCAAAGCCGCTTCGGCGAGGAATGTCGCAATACCTTCCTTCCCCGGCACATCGTCATGCCGCGCCGCGACCGACGCGAGTTCCTCGACGTTCTCAAATCGTTCGCGATCTTCCATACTCCCCTCGTCGTATAGCACTCGGCGCATACCACTCTTCTCCACGACGAGTTTTACGAATTCTGACGGCATCAATGTTTCAGCAGCGCGTGAAAGTTCATCGATGACCGATTCAAATGCTTCCACTTTCGCGAGCTCGCCGGCGCGTAGTGCGCCACGTTGCCCCGCCGCGAGTTTGCCAAGCGTTATTTTCCCGATGCCACGTGAGGGGTTTGCCGCTGCGCGAAGTTTATCCACCTCGCGCGACGGATCCATCGCGAGACGCATCCAGCTGAGTGCATCTTTCACTTCTTTGCGCGCGAAGAAATGCGTGCCCAAGAGCTTGTACGGCACATTGGCGCGCAACAATCCTTCCTCGAGCGCACGGGATTGGAAATTGGTGCGGAAAAGTATCGCGATATCCTCCGGCTTCTCCCCTTCCCGCATCAGTTTCTGTATGCGCATCGCTATCCAACGCGCCTCGTCTTCCGCACTCATCGCCATATGCACTGTTATAGGCTCACCGGCGGCCTTCTCGCTCGTCGAATATTTTTCTTTACGATTCTTATTCTTCTCGATGACGGTATTTGCCGCATCGACCAGGTTCTTCGTCGACCGGTAATTCTGGGCGAGGACGATGGTCTGCGCTTCCGGATACTTTTTATCAAATTCGAGTAGGTTCTCGATTGAAGCCCCGCGCCACGTATAAATAGTCTGATCGATGTCCCCCACGACGAACAGGTTCCGATGTTTTGCCGCGAGCATATTCGCGAGCCGTCCTTGAAGCGCATTGGTGTCCTGATATTCATCAATGTGGATGTACTTCCAACGATTCTGTGCGAGCTCGCGAATGTCTTCGTGTTCTTCCAAGAGCCGCACGGGGAGCGCGATGAGGTCATCGAAGTCGAGCGCTTTTTCTGCGGCGAGCGTTTTCTCGTAGCGGAGCCATGCTTCCGCCGCGATGCGCCCGCCAAAACTCGAACGTCCGTTCTTCTCATAGAACTCACCTGCTCGTATCCCCTCCCCTTTCGCGCGCGAAATACGATTCAGAACCGAGCGCGGAGAGAGCTCCTTCGTCTCGACATCGAGCGCCTTGAGCGCCGCGCCGATGGCTTTCTCGGAATCGTCGCGGTCATACACGCTGAAAAAACGCGGAATACCCATGACCTTCCCGTAGCTTTCCAGGAGTTCGCGGCCGAGCCCGTGGAAGGTGGCGATGAACGGAAGCCACGAAGGGGCCCCTTCGGGGCGGACGTCCTCTCCCAATTGCTTCCGCACCCGCTCCCGCATCTCGCGGGCTGCCTTGTTGGTGAACGTGACGGCAAGTATCTCTCCGGCGGGCACACCGGAGCGGATGAGATGATAAATACGCGTCGTGAGCACGCGTGTTTTCCCGCTTCCGGCACCGGCCAGGACCGAAATGGGGCCATCGGTCGCGAGTACTGCGCTCTTTTGTGCGTCATTCAATCCATCGAGATATTTCACTTACGAAATATACCCTAAAACCGCTCTCCACAGGTCATTAGAGGGGTGATTGACTACCAAATCTGCGGGGCTATACTCTCCTTATCGACTGACTTGACTGTACTCAAGGAATGGCTTATATACGGCGTATGTAAGCCGTTCTTGTATTAAGAAAGACCCACCGAATTACGCACGTTTCCCATTAAATCCAACCAACAATTTCTCATACTCGGACTCGTGGCCATCACTAGTGCCGCGGTCTTTCTACCAAACCACGCAAGCGCGTTTTGGCCTTTTTCTACCAACGCAGATGCTGCAATGCCGGCTCTCGTGCCGAGCTCGTCGACGCCGATTTTACGTGCTCCCATAAACCGTAACCCGAACTCATCGGCGCCGATAGCGCTCGCAACCTCGGGTGGTTCCGCGCTTATTTCTTACAACGGCCCCGGTGGCACAATCGCCGAAAACGCGAATGATGTGCCGCCCGATCGTATTTCAGTCTATGAGGTGAAACAGTACGATACGCTCTTGGATATCGCACACATGTTCGGCGACATTTCGGTAAATACCATTATCTGGGCGAACGATCTCAGTGGTCCGAAGGACATACATCCAGGCGATATG
>JANLIU010000078.1 GCA_024654305.1 Candidatus Parcubacteria bacterium | reverse complement strand
AAATCTCGGCGGAGAGGGTGAGATTCGAACTCACGGTCCCGTTTCCAGGACTCCGGTTTTCAAGACCGGTGCATTAGACCGCTCTGCCACCTCTCCGTGCTTGCTTATTTTTTACGCCTGCGGTGATGAATGGTGCGCAGGCGTGTGGGGAGCGCGTGAATTGAATTTATTGGAACCTTTCGGACTGTACCAGATTAAATAAATGATTTCGAGGATGCCGAGTGTGTTGATGACGAGGAGTGCAATGAACCACCACTTCTGGCCGGCACGTGCAGCATGCCAGAGCGCGTAGCCCTTGATGAGAATCGTCCATACAGCAATAACAGCAATAAATGGTAGAAGTGCGAGCATAAAGCCGCCGAACGGGGAGGGCGAGAACCCCGTCGCGTACGGAGAATAAAAAGCGGGGAAGTTATGCATGTACGTATACATGCGTCGCATTGTACCATACAATCATCATATGCGATATCTCGGTGTTGATTATGGAACGAAGAAAATTGGGCTCGCGCTTTCGGACGAAGCGGGGATGATGGGATTTCCGCATTCAATTGTTCCGAATACTCCGCGGCTTATTGATGAACTGTGCGCGCTCATTGCAAAAGAGGATGTCGGTGCGGTGGTCATCGGCGAATCGCGCACACTCGCGGGCGGAGAGAATCCAATAGCGAAAGATGCCCGACTGTTCGGTGATCAAATTGCCGAACGCGCGGGAGTGCCGGTGTTCTACGAATCAGAAGTGTTTACCAGTGCAGAGGCGCGCCGTACACCGCATAAAGAAGAGAAGACGCGCGCGCCGAAGGCACGCGCGAATGTGGATGCCTCCGCCGCCGCACTCATCCTTACCAGTTATCTTTCACGTGTCGACCATGGACCCCATTAGAAATGCAGACAGTTCTAACGGGGCAAGTAAGCCCCGCATAACGATAGATGAGTTTTCAAAAATCGAAGTGAGGGTCGGGACGGTCCGGAGTGCTGAGCGCGTGCCGGAGACCGACAAACTGCTGAGGCTTACGGTTGACTTCAATGAAGAGAGCGGTCCCCGCCAGATCATTTCCGGCATCGCCGCATACGTTCCTGAACCCGAGTCACTTGTCGGCCGCCAGCTTGCCTTTGTGACGAACCTCGAGCCGCGCACGATACGCGGATTTGAAAGTAACGGAATGTTATTCGCCGTTGGCACCGACGAAACGTTTGCATTTCTTACGCCCGATAGAGAAGTTCCGCCCGGTACCAGTGCACACTAATGCGCGCGTGCCCTACGAAGCCTTGGCGAAGTAAGGCTATACTGAGGACATGACTTCCGTTTTCGGTGAACGCCTGCGTGCCGCTTTCGCACCGCCGCGCTATCTCGCGCCCACTCTTTCCGGCATAGACATCTCCACAAGCGGGGTCAAGGTCGCTCGCCTTACGGAAGGCACTCACGGGCTCACGCTCGCACATTATGCGCAGGTGCGATTGCCCCTCGGCGTGTTCACCGACGGTGAGATAATCGACCGCACGGCGATAACCGAGGCGATTGGGGCCGCTGCGAAGGTCGCCGGCATTTCGTCGGCGAATGTCTCGTTGTCGGAATCTAAGGCATATCTGTTTGAGACCACGGCGCAAGGCGTAGGGAAGGCCGATTGGCGCGTTGCCATAGAACAGCATCTCGATGAGTTGGTGCCGTTGCCGCCACCCGAGACCGTCTTCGATATCATCGGCGTCGGTAAAACGGAGACCGGCGATGAATCCATCGTCGGCGTCGGTTTCGCGCGGCGCATGGTGGACGAGACGCTTCTGATTTTCGATCAAGCGGGGATACCGGTGCGTGCGCTCGAGGAAGAAACATTTGCGATGGTGCGCGCGCTTTTGCCAGCCGGGGACAATTCCACGACACTCATCATCGATGTCGGGAAAACGACGACGAAAATGGCCATCGTCACCAATCGCATACCGCACTTCGCAACGACGATAGGCATCGGCGGGCACGCACTCACGCTCGCGGTGCAGAAACATTTCGGCGTGACGGAAGCCGAAGCGCGCAAGGTGAAAGCGGAACGAGGCATTGTGCCGGCACCGGGGAATGAAGACTATCTCGCCGCCATGCTCTCCACCGTTTCTGCCATTCGCGATGAGATTTCCCTCCGTCTTAGTTATTGGCAGGAAAAAGCGACGGAGAAAGGCCCGCACTTTCCGGTGTCGCGTGCCGTTCTAGCCGGCGGCAACGCATCACTGCGCGGATTGCCGGAATATCTCGAAGGCGCGCTGCAGATACCGGTGACTGCCGGTGATGTGTTCACGAATCTCGCGTCGCGCGACACATGGATACCGACGCTTGATTATACGGAATCGCTCGCGTATGCAACGGCAGTCGGTCTTGCACTTCGCGAGCATGTCTCATCCCATGGATAATGAACTGACCAATCTGCTTCCTCCGGAACGACAGAGCGCTCTGTCTCGGGAATACTTATTGCGCCTCAGCGTGGTGGTTGCGGCACTGATAACCGCGCTCACATTCGCAGCCGCTCTTTTGTTGGTACCAACATACATTTTTCTCGGCCAGAGCGCCTCTGCGAAGGCGACGCGTCTCGCGAGCATAGAGTCCGTTCTTTCTTCCTCGGATGAAAAAATGCTCTCTGCACAGCTTGCCGCACTCGCAAGTGATGCGGCAACGCTGGTCGAACTCGGAAACATTCCCTCCGCAAGCGCGATACTGCGTACTGCGCTTGCGGTCCCGCACCAAGGCATCACACTATCCGGTTTGACGTATACCCCCTCGGAGGCAAAAGTACCGGGGACGCTTGCCATAACGGGAATTGCGACGACACGCGACGCACTTCGCACCTATCAGCTCGCCGTACAAAGCGCCTCATTTGCCGCGGCGGCGAATCTTCCGGTTTCGGCATATGCGAAGGATGCCGATATCACATTCACGATTACGGTGACCCTTACGCCATGAAATCTCCTTTTTCGCACATCATTATTGCCGTGGTCATGTGCGTTTCTGCCATTGTCGGTTATGGCATGTGGTACGCCGCCATTTCTGCGAAGAGCGCCGCAGTCGCTACTCTTCAGAACCAGATCGACACAAAGACCGAGACGGTAAATCGCATCGCCGCTACGCGCGCTACGCTCGCAAATGTGGTGAGCGATGAAGCGGTCGTACAGAGTTATTTTGTGCCTGAAGCAAGTGTCGTTTCTTTCATTGACGTACTTGAAACGAACGGAAAAACACTGGGTACTACCGTGAGCGTTCTGTCAGTCGGAACGAGTGGCACACCCGCGAAACCTTCGCTCGAGCTCGCGCTCTCGGCCAGAGGAACGTTTGATGCCGTCATGCGCACAGTCGGCTCTATCGAATACGCTCCCTATGATCTTTCTATCTCATCGCTCACCATACTGCAGGATGGTAAGAACAGTTGGCATGCCGACCTCAAAGTGCTTGTCGGCTCAGTACCGGCGGCGAAGTCGACGACGACCACGCTAGTACCGTCAACTGCAATTGCCCCTTCAATTCCCAATCATGAATACTTTTAACTCAATCGGCTCTCTCTTTAAGAGAATGCGCTCCGGCGCAGGTGTAGATCCGATACGCGATTGGCTCATGTTGCTTACCTTGGCAATGATTGCATTCATAGGTATTGTCGTTTGGAATATATGGGCGTTCGATACGGTCGCGGGTGGCGGCACTATCGGCGCACCAACGACCAAGATGCCGGAGGCCTTCAATCCGACCGCTCTGGACAAAATCCGCATCATCTTCGTGAATCGTGCCGCTGAAGAAGCGAAGTATATGACCGGCGTGTATAGTTTTACCGACCCTTCGCAATAAAGGCATAAATACGCTAGGGTAAAGAGGTGTTTTGCCCTCGTAGTTAAATGGATATAACTGCGGACTTCTAAGCCGCTATTCGAGGTTCGATTCCTCGCGAGGGCACCAAATTCGTTTTAGAGTTAGAATTGAAAAGTTCGTCCTCGTATCTTCTCGGATTCGATACGAGGACTCGTTCGGAGAACAAGAATCCGAGGACATATTCTTGTTTCCTCGCTTCGTCCTCGTAGTTGAATGGATACAATACTTCCCTCCGAAGGAAGTGATGGCGGTTCGATTCCGCCCGAGGACACCACAAGAGTACTTCAGAAAATATAGTCGTGAATACACTCCTTATTTTCTTGGTCGCACTACTTCGCGCGCTTGATTGCGGCGGCGAGACGCGCCTTCTTGCGGTCGGCAGTGTTGCCCTTGATGACACCGCGCTTCGCCGCCTTATCAATTGCTTTAAAAGCGGATGGGAGAAGCTTCTCAGCTGTCGATACATCCTTAGCGGCAAGCGCCTTCATAAGCGACTTCGTCGCGTCATTAAGTGTGTTCTTGCGGCGCAAGTTGAACACGTGCTTCTTTGCAGAAGCGCGGATAGCTTTCTTTGCGGAACTGGTGATTGCCATGTGTCTTTCATATATACGCTATCTCCCGTTCTCTGGCAAATGGTAGTACGATAGTTCTATGATTCGACAG
>JANLIU010000070.1 GCA_024654305.1 Candidatus Parcubacteria bacterium | reverse complement strand
CGAGAGTTGCGAGTTCGCGAGCCGCACGCCCTCCGGATGCGCCTGCCCCAAAAGATACGGCACCAAGGGCTGCATCCCACTAGAGGTGAAGAGTGTGGTGGGGTCATTCTCGGGAACGATGGCCGCGCCGGGAATCACCGCGTGTCCGCGCTTTGCGAAAAAAGCAAGATACCGCTTCCGTACATCCGAGACGGTCATATGGGAAAAAGATAGCACGAGACAAGGGATTCATATACTATGCGCGTATGGAAAAGAAGAACTGGGGATTTGATACACGAGATATGGATACGAAGGTGCGTCCGCAGGACGACTTCTATCGGTACGCAAACGGAAACTGGTTGAAGAAGAATCCGATTCCGCGTCACGAGTCGCGCTGGGGCTCGTTTATGATATTGCGCGACACGACCGACAAGCAGCTCCGCAACCTCCTGAAGAAAGTCTCTGTTAAGAGGCGCGCGACCGTAGGGAGCGCGGAACAAATGATTCGCGACCTCTACCGCTCGGGGGCAGACATGGAGCGGCGGCGCACGCTCGGTCTCGCGCCACTTGCAAAGCTTCTGCGCGACATTGATGCGATGCGGGACGTGCGAGACATCGTCTGCACTATCGCGCGCCTGGAACGTATCGGTTCTGGCGGCGTCTGGAGCGTCGGCATCGACCAGGATATGAAAAACAGCGAGCGCTACATCATCTATATGAGCCAAGGGGGCCTCGGTATGCCCGACCGCGATTACTACCTGAAGGATGACGCGGAGTCGCTCCGTGTGCGAAAGGCGTACGAGAAACATCTCGTGCGGCTCCTTGAGCTCGCGGGGCGGCACAAAGAGGCGCGGCAGGACGCAGCGGTCGTGCTTGAAATAGAGACCGCGCTCGCGAAAGTGTCGATGAAGAAAGAGGATGTGCGCGACGTCGACAAGACGTACCACAAGAAGTCGCTTACGCAGTTGCACACTATCGCGCCGCGCGTGGACTGGAAGGGCTATTTCAAGCTCCTCGGTACTGAGCCGAAAGACGTGGTGGTGATGCAACCCGCGTTCTTCGCCGCCGCAGAGCGCCTGCTCGCCACCTACCCGGTGGAGTCGTGGAAGACGTATCTGCACACGCATCTTATCGGTGACTTCGCCTCCTTCCTCACACCGGAACTTGAGAGAGAAAACTTCGCTTTCTACGGGACGGTGCTCTCGGGGACGAAACACATGCGGCCCCTCTGGCAGAGGATCTTGCGCGTGGTCAACGGCGGATTAAGCGAGCTCCTCGGTGAACTGTATGTGAAGGAGTACTTCCCTCCCGAGGCGAAGCATAAAATCGTCGAGGTGGTCGCCGACCTCTTCCGCGCTTACGAAGCGCGTATCAAGAACCTGGACTGGATGAGTCCAGCGACGAAACGGAAGGCGCTCATCAAGCTCCGCCAGATGAACCGCAAGCTCGGCTACCCCGACAAGTGGAAGACCTATCATGGGCTCCGCCTGCGTGCCGACGACTATGCGGGGAACGCTATGCGCGTGAGTCAATACGAACACAAACGGGCGCTCCGGCGACTCGGGAAGCCGGTAGACCACAAGGAGTGGTTCATGAGCCCACAGACGGTGAACGCGTATTGCAGTTTCGGCCTCAACGATGTCGTCTTCCCTGCCGCCATACTTCAGGCACCGTTCTTCTCCACGAGCGCGGACGACGCGGTCAATTATGGCGGCATCGGCGCCGTCATCGGCCACGAAATCACACACGGCTTCGACGACCAGGGATGCAAGTTTGACGGCAAGGGCAACCGCAAGACGTGGTGGACGAGACAGGACCACGCGCGCTTTACCAAGAAGGCGAAAGTGCTGGTTAAGGAATTCAACAATTACGTCGTCGCGGATGGTCTCAAAGTGAACGGTCAGCTCACGCTTGGCGAGAACATCGCCGACCTCGGCGGCGTCTCCATCGCCTTCGACGCATACCAACTCCGCCTCGCGGAGACTGGACGCCGCGATATTGACGGCTTCACGCCCGAACAGCGCTTCTTCCTCAGCTTCGCCCTCTTTGAACGCGAGAACCGTCGCCCCGAAGCAGAAAAGACGCAGGTGCTCACCGACCCGCATTCCCCAGGGCTCTATCGCATCAACGGTCCTGCCTCAAACATTCCCGAGTTCTACGCAGCGTTCGGTGTACAGAAAGGCGACAAGCTCTATCGCGTTCCCTCCGCCCGCGCTAAAATCTGGTAACGAAAAACACTACCATATATGGTAGTGTTTTTCGTTTAGGGTTATGAGAAAACTTCTTTCTCCTTTTCATGCACCTCGGCAAGACGCTTCGTGAGCGAGTGATTCGGAATACGCTTCAACACGAGAGCAAGAGCGGTAGCGTGATACCACAAATACTCAGAAGCAGGTCGGGGCCAGCGCTTGAAAAGTGCTGGACCTTCCTCTTCAAACGCGGCGAGCTTTGATTCAATATTATCAATTTTGTCTGCAGCGACGATATCCAAAGCATCATCTGGCGCCGATTCAAGCGTCTTGAAATATCCTTCTTTACGTTCGCGCCAGGATAACGTTCTCCCTGCGGCGTCGTGCGACGGTTCCGAAACCGCTTCCACGAGCATCCGGACTCTCGGCCCGAACTGCTCCTCGATTTCGTCTGCGGTCGTTTTGGTGTCTTCTATTGTGTCATGGAGAAGCGCTGCGGTAACGACATCATCATGCGCACCATCCTCGGCAACAAGCAGAGCGACCGAAAATAAGTGCGTTATGGCAGGGAGCGGTTCAGCATCCTTGCGATAGAGACCGTCGTGCTTGCGCGCCGCAAACTGTATCGCCTTCTTAATCTGCGGCGTGTGATTCATGATTTCAGTGTACCACTCGCCAAATAAAATCCCATATTCTTATCTGCATCCGGTC
>JANLIU010000048.1 GCA_024654305.1 Candidatus Parcubacteria bacterium | reverse complement strand
CCCATTGTTGGCGAATGTCTTTCTTCACACTGCTGAGGGTGCGCGCTCCGGGTACTTCGTGTTCCTCGGCGCACAACACCGGATACACCAACGTATCGAGCCCACATTCGCGTGCATACATCGCGAGTCCCATCGGCGTTCCCATCGTACCGCCCGGGGCAAAGAGCAGAGAAATCTTCCGCTGTTGTCTCCACAACTGCGGCGCGAGGTACCGATAATGAGCCTGAGGATTCCAGATCCCGTCATACTGACACGGGTTGTACCAGCCATCTTGTGCGCCAAGTCGACGGGCATACTCGACCGTCGTCTCGCTTGAGTCGAACAAGAGCTGTAAGCTGGTGCGGCCGCCGAGAACCCGGATTGCATTTATCTTGTCTTGCGGCACATCGCCGGACATAACCGCCGTGAAGGAAATGCCGAGCGCGTGACACACTGCTGCCATCCCGTCTCCGGTATTCCCGCTCGTCGCCTCGATGAGCTTCGTATCGGGAGTGATGTAGCCTCTCTCGATGCCGTCTTTGATACCTGCGTAGGCGACAACCCACTTGCTGTGCGGTGCTTCTCCGGGAACGCTGGCAGCCTTGATAACAACACCATCGTCCGCAAACGGATTGAGCCACGAAGGAAATGCTTCAGAGACCCTCACCAGACGCATCTTCGACGGATCAGGAACCCGCCCCGAAAAGCGGTCTTGCAACTCCTTGTTCGCAATCATTTTCGTTCTCCTACAGAAGTGAAAAAGCAAAACGCCCTCTCATTACAAAGGGCTTCTGGTCGCACAATACTCCTATTTAGGACGGGCGCCAAACTGACAGTTCGGATATAAAAAAGCCCCCGACCACTCTCGTGATTGGGGACCCAATTGATTGTAATACGGTGTCTATCGCATCCGCGCCAAAATGTTCCTTTCCGGCGTTTTGCGCTTCTCTTCTTGCTCCTGATGCCTTTGAAAGGCGGCATTCGCTTTGCGTGCTTGCACCTTGTCGCGTGCCTCCTTCTCGGCAATGACTTCACAGAACTTGATGAGCTTGCCGCGAAGTTCCGCATAAGGTTCACCTTCAAGCATCTGCTGAACGGTACCCGTGTGGGAACTCAAGAACGAGAGCTTATCATCATCCATACCCGGCGACCCGATGATGAATGCGATTTGGGAAGCGAATAGGTCCATACTATATGGGAGCTCGGACAGAAAGTGCACCATGATGGGATCCATGTAATACAGGAAGGGACTGTCGAAGGCGTTGCGCCGTCGAGTGCGCCCTTTTTGCCGCAGACGGATGAGCTCCCTCATCTTGTCATCCGCCAGCTTCTTCCACTTTTCCGGTATCTTTGCGCGAAGAATGAGCTCGAACGACCGGTAGTAGTCATACTGATTCCCGCGCTCCACATACAGCTGATAGCAATTGAACAACCGCTCTGCCGTTGCATCGTCCTCCAGAAGCACCGCGAGCTTGGAAAGAATGAACTCGTTGAAGGAATGTACGACCCGTGCGTCGGGTCTTTCCGCGTCCGCGATATTCAGACCTGAATTTATCTCAAGAACACTCAGACTGAACATCTGCAACTGTGGCGACAAGCGGGCAAAGTCGATCTCAGCATACCTCCACGAGTAATCCGGAACGCGAACGGGCCAGGTGAACGGAATGAGGCGGTCTTCCGGTGCGAGCAAGATAGCAATGGCACGCGCTTTGAAAGCATCGCCGGCATCGCCCAAGATGAACTTGCTGAGATGCTTGGCATCGACGGGAAGCAGGTTGAGCCTCTGTATCTTGCGTTCCTGAACAACATCGAGCCACTCAGCCCATAGTCGGTTTTGCTCATGTGCCTGTTTATCCGACAGTTTGAACATCTCGATCACGAGACGCCGCACATCTCGAATATACCGTTGGCGACGTTGTTCTTCCTTACTAAGACTTGCAAACATAGTGAACTCCTTCTTGGCTAGATTGTGATTTGAATGACAAGAATGGAACGCCTCGCTGTTGGCATTAGTATTGCAGAGAACATTCCGGCAACATTAAACCATATATTGTATTAAAATACAAATCCCGCGAGGAGCGATCACGCCGGTCGCCAGCCTTTTTTGATCTTGGTGATTTTGTTCTTTTCGTCCACAAAGACGGTAGTAGGGTGCGCCATCTTTTTCGCCTCTTCCTCACTCACCAACACATACGCCAATATGATAACCATATCGCCCCTCTTGAAATGATGCGCCGGCGGACCATTCAGGATTATCTCGCCCTTTCCTTCCTCTCCCCGCATGATATATGTCTTCCACGAGACTCCATTAGCGAGACTGTTGACCAGAACCGCCTGACCCGGGAGAAGGCCGGCGGCATCAACAAGCAGCCCGTCTATCGTGATGGAGCCCATGTAATCGAAATCGGCATCCGTCACCGTCGCTCGGTGTATCTTCCCTAAACAAACGTCTAATAACATATGCAGTGAATATATCACGCCTCAATATGGCGTGCGAGTGGTATTCTAAAGAGGATATATTTATGAATTTTCTTTTCTGGGTGAATATCATCGCTCTGCTCTTTTCTTTCTTCGTTATCGGAGCGGTTCTTGGCGCTGTCTTCTCACAGCCCATTCGCGAGAGAGTCGCAAAGCTCCTCCATCTTGAAAAACTTCTGCTCAATAAGTCTTCGCACAATCCCATTCTCCGACCTGGGCGCCATCCGTGGAATGCGGAAGCGGTTTTCAATCCGGGAGCCGCTGTTCTCGATGGTCGCACGCATCTCATCTATCGTGCGGTAGGTACCGACGGTGTCTCGCGGCTTGGGTATGCGAGCAGTCCGGACGGCATTCTTTTCGACAAGCGGCTTCCCTATCCCATGTATGTCGCGCGTACCCCGCACAACCCGGCTCATCACCTGCGCCGCTATTCTCCGATGAGGTATCCCTCGGGCGGCAGCTGGGGCGGGTGCGAAGACCCGCGCGTAGTGGTCATTGAGGGGCGCGTGTACGTCACTTTCAATATGTTCGAGAATTGGATGCTCCGCGTTGCCGTCATATCAATGAGTGTAGAAGACTTCCTCGCGGAACGGTTTGAAAAGTGGGAAGGCCCTATCATACTTTCGCACGGCACACGTGATAAGAATTGGGTGTTGTTCCCGCAAAAAATCGGCGGACAATTCGCCGTTCTGCATAGCATCATCGGCGAAAACGAGCATCGCGTGCGCATTGAATACACTGATGACCTGACGACTCTCAAGTTGAGAGATTTCAAAAGCCCTGACCCGCAGAAGATATCCGACAAGCTCATCGCGTGGCATGTGCATACGCGCAGCGCCGGTCCGCCGCCCATTAAGACGACAAAAGGATGGCTCGTCTTTTATCATGCTAACGATGCAAAAGAAGGACATCGCTATAAGCTCGGCGCGATGTTGCTTGATCTTGTAGACCCGACGAAAGTGCTGTACCGCGCCGCCGCGCCGGTGTTGGTGCCGGATGAATTGTATGAGAACCATGGGAAGCCCGGCATCGTCTATGCAGGCGGTGCCGTCGTCCGCGATGGAAAACTATTCGTCTACTACGGTGGTGCCGACAAGGTGGTCTGCGTCGCGACCACGCCCTTGGATGAATTTCTTGATGCACTCATCCACGGTAGCCAGCCGGCATTGACAGAAGAATATAAAACCGAAGCCGATTGAACGCATGGAACAGAAAGCATATTTTGAACATCTAGGCAGGGCGGTAGAAGATAAACGTTTCAGTCATATGATGGCGTTGGCTCTTGACCCTGGTTCTGAATACAAGCAAGGCATCATTCGTTGTATTACGAGCCGTGAAGGAGATGTCGAAATCAAAGGATATGTCGACCGGAGCCGATTGTTTACAGTTTCTGGCGAATCTCCTGAACATTTTATTGTTGGTGAACAACTTCAGATAAAAAACGAAGAGGAAATACTTAGAGAACTCACACCGAAAGGTTGGGAATGTATCGGTCTTGAGGATCCTGATATTTGGATTGACGAAAAAACAGGACTGATGCACATTTACTTCACGATACCCATCAAGCCGTCTAATCCCGAAGAAAAAATTCGCATACATCTCGGGCATGCGGTCGGTAAAGATTTGCATTCTCTCGAAATGACCGAACCTATTCTGTTACATGACGAAGCGATGAACGCGAGTGCTAAAGAAGTTTCTATTGCACCAATCAATTCAAAGGGATTTCGCTACAATCTCATTGAGTCGCGCG
>JANLIU010000059.1 GCA_024654305.1 Candidatus Parcubacteria bacterium | reverse complement strand
GGCCGCCGTCCGCGGCGGCGAGCCCGCGAGTCTGCGAGCGGGCGAGTAATCATTGGGCGCGCTCGAAGAATGTTCGAACTTGGTCGTATAATGTAGCCCACACTAGGTTAGGTTCAGAAGAATCAAAATCCCGCAAAAAAGAGGTAAGATGGAGTTAGTGAATCGAGGATTTTCCCAAGTTATTTTACTCGGTATTATTGCCGTTCTTATTCTCTTTGGAGCCGGCAGTTCTTCGTTATTTTCAGAAAAGAAAATTCCTTTCTTCGACAAAACAATTCAAATACCAGATCCTGAAACGCAGACAGAATTAAAATCGGAACCAACTCCCGTTGTAGTACAGACCACGACATCTTCGGTTGCATCGACGCCAAAACAAAATCCTCTACTCCCAACACCAACTACGATACCTATTCAAGGCGTGCCTAAAACAAGCGCATCCGCAATAACTTCACCGCCACCCAGCATGGATGGCATTAATACTCATACGGAGTTATACGGTACAGGTGCTGACCCTGACATAATTACACTGGGCCCAAAGGCTGGCGGTCATCCGGGCTGGGAATTTTACCAGCATAAGCCTGGCATGGGTTTTGAAGCTTATAAAGACGGTTCGCCAGTACTCGCACCGTTCGATATGGTGCTAGTTGGTTTTCGAGATACCAGTACTCAGATTGTGTCGGGAGGAACATCTGCCCATTCCGATGATGTGAAATTATTCTTCAAATCTGCAAGTCCTGATTGGCCAGGAGTGTATTTGACTGTATATCACTTATTAACTTCACCCCTGTTGATCGGGCACACTCAAAGGGCAAGTAACGACCTCATGGCGCCGCCAGCCCAGGGATTCCAACTATTTTGGGATGGGAATTATACGCTTTCATCCACAAGCAATGCGTCTTCATATAGTGCTCTAATCGGATACAAGGTAAAACGTGGTGAACTAATTGGATTTGCCGGCACCGTGCCGGCACTGGGTAGTGTTGGTACTCACTCCTTTGCGGACTTCTATTTCGATGTACCGGATACATCAGTAAATCCAAACATTAAAAATGGGAACAAAAATCTTCACCTTGTTCAACCGGGCTCGTTCTTTTATTGGAAAAGTTATAGTCCTGATGCGACTTTCCCCAGCGGGGTGCTTGCTTACCCCTTTGAAATTGATGGTTACCAACTTCCTACCGAACAACGTGATATAAATTTTAAATATACTTTAAAGGACTAAAATAGTTATGAACAAAAGTAAAATGTTATATTCTATTCTCGCAATAGTATTCGGGGCATTTATGTTTGTATATGGTGGAATTGATGATAGTCCCGGAGGACAGCTGTTCGGACTCCTAGTAGTTATTATCGGCATTGTAGGCGTGATAAAGAGCAAAAAGAAGAATTCTGACTAAACTTTTGAATTTCTCTACCGGATTGTACCCAATCAACAGTTCTGAACACATCCATCCAGCGGAGCAAAATGAAAAGTGATTGAAGGGAGTTTTCCACTGATTCCATATGAATAACGTGTGCTAGGCTTCGGGATATGACAAAAACAACAATAGGCACTATCGTCGTCGTTTTACTAGTAATCGCTGGATGGTGGTTCATGGGTGGTCGTGCCGTTGCGCCAACTGTTACAGAGATTACGGTGCAGCCCGAGACCGTTACGATTTCTGGTAGTGAATTCAAGTATGAACCGGCCACCATTTCTGCAAAAGTCGGTCAGACGGTGACAGTGACGTATACAAATGCAGGTAAGTATCCGCACAACCTCGTCATTGATGAACTTAGTTTTACAAGCAAAACGATTAAAGCAGGCGAGACCGAGACGTTCAGCTTCGTGCCGGATAAGGTAGGCACGTTCTCCTTCTACTGCTCATTACCGAATCATCGCGAGAAGGGGATGGTTGGAACAATTTCAGTTAACTAAATAAGAAAGTTCGAGCACCCCCCTATCCAACGAAGCCCTTCGGGACTCTTTTGTTTTCAAGCGAGACTCCGTAAGGAAAGCGTGCAAGTAACGGCTTACAAGTGGAGCCAGTGGTTCTCGTGAGTCGTGGTAACATACCCATAGAGAGGAGATTTCTATTAGCAGTTAGTAACGTAACAGCAACTACACCATGACAACAGTAATTAATACTCCCGGGAATAATACGGACAATGGCGATGGCGGTTCTGGCTGGGCTGTAGCGGTAATCATACTTCTTGTGGTCATTGGCATTGGGGCATACTTCTGGATGCAAAATCGCGCTCCGGCCGCAACAGACACGGGAGCTACCACAAATGTGGTCCTCCCAGCGCAAAGCGGTACATCAAACACGACGAACACGACGAACACGACCTCAGCGGCCAATGGCGGAAACTCAACTACCACGACCTCGAAAACTACCACGACGTACTAGCGTCTTGAAGGTTTTGGGTTCGAACATCCTCGTGAGTAAAACAAAAGAGCCCTCGGAGGACTCTTTTGTTTTCGAGCGAGACGATTGCGGGCAAGCCGTTTCGACGGCTTACGAGCAGATCTCGGCATTTGGTATACTCCTTTCATGCTAACTCTCTATGTAAAAACCGGGTGTCCGTTCTGCCATAAAGTGCTTGCCGCGGGTGAAGAACTTGGCATTTCGTTCGAACAAAAAAATATCGCGGAGCCGAGTGTCGCAGAGGAATTGATTGCGCGTGGTGGAAAGCGTCAGGTGCCGTATCTCGTGGATAGTGAGAAGGGCGTTGAAATGTACGAATCGGACGATATCGTCGCCTATTTACGAAACGGAAAGGAAAGTGCACCGAAGAGTTCCGGCGTGTGCAATCCTTTTTAAATGTTCATCAAAGTATTCGTCACTCCGGGCGCCAAGAAGGAGAAGATCGAAGAAAAAGGTGACACCTTACGGATTTCGGTGAAAGAGCCGGCGGCCCAAAATTTCGCCAATACCCGCGTAAGGGAACTTGTCGCAGGGCGTTTCAAGGCGCCGGTGGGCAAGGTGCGCATCCTGACAGGACATCGTTCTCGGGCTAAAATGATAAGCATTAGCAGTAGCTAACATTGCTCCTATGAACATCACTATCAAGGCGACAAAATACACCCTTAGCCCCGAGACGGAAGCATTGATAGAAGAAAAGCTTGCGGCACCGTTACGTCTTCTTGGAGAGGAAGGTGATCGCGCATTGCTTGAGATAGAAGTAGAACAGGCACCGGCTGAAGGACGCTCATCGCAGCCATGTCGAGTCGTCGCGCGGCTTATTGTCGACGGAAAGGTGTTCCACGCTGAGGCGGTGAAGCCGACACCCGAAAGTGCCGCAGACCGTGTTCGCAGTGAGCTTGAAGCGGAAATACGCCATTCGCGCGGGCGCGCACGAACGCTCTGGAAGCGCGGCCATTCTGCGGTTAAGAAGATGCTGCGTTTTGGGCGTTAGCTTTGGTACGAAGTCTCTTTTTTCCCCTCGGGAATGACACGCAAGACGCGGAATTCGCCACGGGCGTTTGACGCGCTTGTAATTTTCATTCGTTTCTCGTTCTCAAAAAAATAGGTGCCGATAGAATCCGCATACGCGCGATACTTATTCCAATTCTCTTCGGCCGGCGCGTCAAGTGAAAGGAGTCCGTCTTCTTTTTTCAATTTCCCCGCATGCGTTGCCTTCGAACTATCTTGCGGAACCGGCGTCATAAAACCGCCCGAGAAACGAGGAAGCATTTCAGCCAACAGTTCGGCGCCCATGATAATAAGCCGGGGTCGCAATTCGCGTGCGGTTTCGTTGGCTTCTATTTCGGTCGATTTCTGCGCAAGGATGTCGCCGGCGTCCAATTCTTTCACCATCTTTTGTATGGTCACGCCGGTTTCTTTTTCCCCCGCAAGGAGCGCGGCTTCAAGCGGCGTTGCGCCGCGGTATTTTGGTAAGAGAGAGTAGTGAACATTCAGTACGCCGAGCGGGAAGGCCTGTATCAAATCTTCAGAAAATATTTTTCCGTAGGCGACGACGACGGCAAAATCGCAATTGCACGCGCGAATTTCGGCTATCGCCTCCGCATCAAGTCGTGCAGGTGTGAGTACCTTGATGCCGCGCGAGAGCGCAAGGGTTTTTGTCGGCGACGGCGTGAGTACGTGTCCGCGGTCTCTCGGCGCGTCCGGGGACGTCACGACAAGATCGGGAACGAGGCCGTGCTCAATGAGTTTCGCGAGCGTCTCGCTTGCGACATTCGGCGTGCCAAAGTAGGCGAATTTATGCGGTTGGGGCATGATGTATCTCGATGAGGTGCTCGGCGTGGTCAATGAAAAGAATGCCGTTCAAGTGGTCTATCTCATGTTCAAAAATTTGCGCCATGATGCCGCCCCCGCCGCGCTGAAATGACTTACCGTCCGGGTGTTGTGCGCGAACCGTTACCCGCTCATGTCGTTTGGTCGTGCCATACACTCCTCGCACCGAGAGGCAGCCTTCGTCCGCGCGTGCGCGTCGGCGAGAAGTCTTCAGAATCTCCGGATTTATATACACCACTACTTCTGCCGGTGGCGGAGGGGGTAGCGGCATCCCTTCCGAAACCGCTATCGGAGGAGGCAGAGTGCGATCCTTTCTCACGATAAAAATCCGATACGGAACATCTATCTGCGGCGCAGCGAGCGCGACGCCTTCCGGTTCCTGGTCGAGTGCCTCAGTCATATCAATAATTATGCGTGCAAGCTTCTCCGAGCCGAAAAGTTCCTTCGGCACCGGCTTGGCGATATCGCGGAGCACCTGTGCTCCATCTTGCACGATTTCTTTCATGTGGCGCAGTATACCAAATTATTTCGGTTCGCGCGCCCTCCATAGCGTCATCGCGACGGAGGGTGTTTGGTCGGATCGAGCTCCCACCAGAATTTTTTACTGAAATTTTTCGCCTGACTGCAGATGCTTTTTAAATAATACAGATCTTGCGTCGGTATTTTCTCCAGCACAGTGCCGAGGTGCGCCATGGTCATGGGCGCGAGGCCGTCTTGTTTTCGTGAATAATTCAAATGCCGCAGAAAAAATCGCATCAGCTCGCCGCGTTCGGTCTGGCGTTTTCTTCCCTTAGGCGCTGCGTCTGCCTTCTTTCGGAATTCGGGAAGCATCTCGCCGATGGATCTCATGTTGATTCGATCTGTGCGCCGAGCGCTTGCAGGCGATGCACGATGTCTTCGTACCCGCGATTGATGCTATACACATTACGAAGTGTGGAACGGCCTTTCGCGGCGAGCATGCCGACGAGAATGATGGTCGCGGGGCGGAGCGCGGGTGGACAGATGACTTCCGCCGACTTGAGATGCGAGGGCCCCTCGATATTGATGCGGTGCGGGTCGAGAAGGCTCGTGCGTGCGCCGAGGCGGTCCAGTTCAGTGTAATAAATAGCGCGCTTTTCGTAGACCCAGTCGTGAATAAGGGTCGTGCCCTTTGCCTGCGTTGCGATGACTGCGAAGAACGGAAGATTATCGATGTTGAGCCCCGGATATGGGCGCGCGTGTATTTTTTCCGGAAATGCCACAAGCTGAGAGGACTTCAGTTTTATGTCGACGAGCTTCGTAATGCCGTTCTCGGAAACGCGGGCATTGGAGAGCGAAAATTTCAGGCCCATTTTTTCAAGCAAGAATAATTCGACTTCCAAAAATTCAATGGGTGCGCCGACGATGGTGATGGCGGAATTCGTGACCGCGGCGGCGCTGATGAAGAACATCGCATCGGTCGGATCCTCGGCGACGCTGTAGGACACATCTTTATTGATATCCGTAACGCCGTGAATAGTGAGCGTGGTAGAGCCGATGCCGTCTATAGCGACGCCGAGATCGCGCAAGAAACCACAGACTTCCTGCACTTGATAATTCGCTGATGCGTATTTAATGACAGAAGTGCCCTTGATGCGCGCGGCGGCGAAAAGCGCGTTGATGGTCGCCGTGTCGCTTGATTCATACAAAATGACCTCGGTCGGAGCGAGTTTTGTGTGCGTGACAACATACCAGTCCGTGCTTGCAGCGATATTGACGCCGAATTTCTCCAGCGCGAGGAGGTGCGGACGCGCACTACGGAGTCCGAGCGTACAGCCGCCTGATTGCGGCAATTCAAATTTTTTGAAGAGGTGGAGCAGAGGCCCGATGAACATCAGGATACTGCGCGTCTTCGTCGCGGC
>JANLIU010000030.1 GCA_024654305.1 Candidatus Parcubacteria bacterium | reverse complement strand
CGATAACTCGCGTGACGAAGCGATGGGCGGATACGCGAACGACATAGAAGTGGCACTCCTGCCGGATGGCTATGTGCGCATCGTCGACAACGGTCGCGGTGTGCCGGTAGGCATCCACTCGAAGACGAAAGTCTCGGCGCTTGAAACCATCATGACGACGCTCCACGCTGGCGGAAAATTCGGCGGCGATGATTCCGGATACAAAGTATCGGGCGGTCTCCACGGAGTCGGCGCATCGGTGGTGAATGCGCTTTCCATTCACACCATCGCGACGGTGCATCAAGACGGCGGCATCCATCGCCAGGAATACAAGATCGGCAAGCCCATCAAGAAAGTGACAAAGGTTGGCACGACAAAAGAACACGGTACTATCATAAAATTCAAACCAGATGCCGAAATATTTAAGGAGGGCATTGAGTGGAATTTGGAAAAGATAGTCGCGCACCTGCGCCAGCAAGCGTACCTCGTGAAGGGCGTGCGCATCACCGTCATTGATGGTCGCGCGCTCGCAAAGATGGACGATGCTGATTGCTTTTACCTGCGTGATGTGGAGAGTTTCTCCGCACCGTCCACCACTTTTTATTTTGAAGGCGGATTGAAATCGCTCGTCGCATTCCACAACAAGCACCAGGAATCGGTACACAAGAATATTTTTTATGTAGACAAAGAGGCGGACGGCGTTGTCGTGGAGGTGGCGCTCCAATACGTGGACGACATCACGCCGCGTATCACGGCATTTGCGAACAACACTTACAACAGCGAAGGCGGGACGCACGTCACTGGCTTCAAGACCGCGCTCACGCGCACGCTGAACGCCTATGGCCGCACGGCGAATCTCATTAAAGAAAAGGACGAGAACTTCACCGGCGATGATGTGCTTGAAGGCATCACGGCGGTCATTTCGGTCAAACTTCCGGAGATCCAATTTGAAGGGCAGACGAAAGCAAAGCTCGGCTCCATGGAAGCGCAAGGAGCCGTCTCTACCGTCTTCGGCGAAGCGCTCGGCGCATTCCTTGAAGAAAATCCGGACGACGCGCGCTCCATCATCAACAAAGTCTTGCTCGCACTCAAAGCGCGCAAAGCCGCAAAAGCCGCAAAGGATTCCGTGCTGCGCAAGGGTGCCTTGGAAGGCATGACGCTCCCGGGCAAACTCGCCGATTGTCAGACCAAGAGCGCCGAAGAAGGAGAGTTGTTCATTGTGGAAGGAGATTCTGCCGGTGGTTCCAGCAAGCAAGGCAGAGACCGCCGCACGCAAGCGATACTTCCCTTGCGCGGGAAAATACTCAACGTTGAGCGCGCGCGCATTGACCGTATGCTCGCGTCAGTGGAAATACGCGCACTCGTCATCGCGATGGGCACCGCTATCGGCGATGTCTTTGACCTCTCAAAACTGCGCTACCACAAAATCATCATCGCGACCGATGCCGACGTGGACGGCGCGCACATTCGCACGCTTCTGCTCACACTTTTGTATCGTCACTTCCGGCCCATCATTGATGGCGGGTTCGTGTACATCGCCCAACCGCCACTCTACAAGATTACGAAAGGGAAGGCAGTCGCGTATGCGTACTCCGACAAAGAAAAAGAAGCCGTGCTCAAAGAGCTCGGTGTCGCGGCAAGCGAGGTAGCGGAAATCACTGAAAGCGAGGAACCGGTTGAAACCTCCGAAGAGGAGGAAGTTGTTGCAACGAAAAAGCCGACGAAAATAAATATCCAGCGCTACAAAGGTCTCGGCGAAATGAACCCGAGTGAGCTCTGGGAGACCACTATGGACCCAACGCGTCGCGTGTTGAAGCGTGTGAATGTGGACGACGCCGAAGCGGCCGACCGCATCTTTGATATTTTAATGGGCACCGACGTCGCCAGCCGAAAATCGTTCATCCAATCAAACGCAAAACTCGCGAATCTGGACGTTTAATTCCCGAGGGTGAAGGTGAGGGAGATGCTGTTGTTCGCGGTACTCAACTCGGAAACGAAATTGGAGGTAACGGTGATGGTGAGCGGCTGGCTCGATTTGTCTGTTCGGTCGAGGTAGATGATGAGGTCGCGCCGTTGTTTAGGGAGAAGGGACGACTGTTCCTCTTGTGAGAAAGCCAATTTCGGGTCGGTTGAAATCTGCCATGTGCCGCTTATGTTGGTACCGATATTCTGTACGGTGAATTTAACTGCAGCCTGTTTGTTGGCTGGTACCGTCGCGCTTTCAACGAATGAATCGAATTGACCATCGATCGCGAGATATCCTATCGCGTTCACATTCACCAGAAGGTCAGAGAGGCCATAGAGAGGTATAGGAGCTGG
>JANLIU010000025.1 GCA_024654305.1 Candidatus Parcubacteria bacterium | reverse complement strand
GCCGTCCTCAAGGTATTTCATCAGACGCGGCATCGGTACATCCGGATGAAAATAGGTCCATGCGATTGTGGCGCCGGAACGCTTTTCGTCGTACACGTGTTCAGGAGCATTCTCAACGAATGTTTTTACGCTCTCATGATGGTCAAGCACGACAAGGCGTTTTGTTGTTTTTGCGAGCCTATCCATCTGCTCGGCGGTTTCGTAGCAGAAATCGACGAGATACACTTCTTTACCCTCCAGACCTTCCGGAGGAGCATCACCATGGTCGACGGGCAAATATGAGGCAGTATCCCCAAACTTTTTCCAAGCGGCATATGCGCCCGCAAAACCGTCGGGACACTTTCCGTGATAGAGCACAACGATTGGTTTGTCGATCATAGTCGTATGTTACCGCACAAAGCGCACATAGATGCCGGCGGGGATGACGCGCTCTGATGACGACTCCTGTATATGAAGTTCGCCGCATTCGCCGTTCGTATCGCCGAAAACGCTCTCAACCGCCTGCGCGAATGAGCACGGCGCGTAGCCGGCGGCGTAGCCGTTCACAAGAAAGAACGAGCCCGGCTTCTCCGAGAATATTTCCTTGAGCGCTTCAAGCAGTTTCGGCAGGTCCTCTTCTATCTTCCATACTTCGCCCTTCGCTCCGCGGCCAAACGCCGGCGGGTCGAGGATGATGCCATCATATTTCGCACCGCGACGCGCTTCGCGCTTCGCGAAGGCAAGTGCGTCGTCGAGCATCCAACGTATTTTGTCCTCGGAAATGTTTGAGAGCCGTGCGTTCTCGTGCGCCCAATCGAGTGATTGCTTTGATGCGTCCACATGCGTGACCGAGGCGCCTGCAAGCGCGGCAGTCACGGTCGCCGCGCCTGTATAGCCGAAGAGATTCAGCACCTTCATCTCGGGGCGGACGACCTGTGTAAGCCACTCCCAATTCGGCGCTTGTTCGGGGAAAATGCCGGTGTGCTTAAAACTCGTGAGACGTGCGATGAGCGGGAGACCGGTGCGCACGACTGTCCACGAGTCAGGGACCGTCTTTTGTATCTGCCATGAACCCTTCTTGTCTTTGAACATGAAGGTCGCGTGAGCATCATTCCAGAGCTCGTCCCGCTGTTTCGCCCAGAGGGCTTGCGTCTCGGGGCGGCGGATGACGATCGTCCCGAAGCGCTCCAGCTTTTCGTTGTCGCCCGAATCAAGAAGCTCGTAGTCGCCACATGACTTCGCGATAAGGTGCTGGTCGCAATTTAATTTTTTTGTCATAAAGCTTCAGGATGCTTGCGCGACCATTCGTAGAAGACGATGGCGGCGGAGACCGCGGCATTCAGCGATTCAGTCCGTGGGTTCATGGGGATGGAAAGTGTCACGTCGCAAGCGACCAAAGTTTTTTCGCGAATACCGGCACCTTCATTACCGATGACGAATGCGGTCGGCGCATCGAATACCTCCACACCGAGAGAAGTTTTGCCGTCCATCGCAAGGCCGTATATCCAGAAGCCCTTATCCTTAAGCACTTTAAGCGTGTTGTTCACATTACCGATGGAGACGAGCGGGACGCGGAAGACCATACCGGCAGAAGTCTTCACGACCGCGCCCGTGACGCCGGCCTGATTGTGTTCTGGGATGAGCACGCCGGCGAGACCGAAGGCGGCGGCGGAACGGATGATGGCGCCGACATTGTGCGGGTCCTGCACTTCTCCAAGGACAGCGACCGCAGGATTTTTTTTCACATCCAACGTTTTCAAAAACTCATCGAGCGAGATGAGCAGGGAAGCCGGGTCCATCGTGGCGATGACACCTTGATGTGCAGTGTCTCTGCCAACGAGCTCTTTTCCCTTACCAGTTGCAAGTTCTGCGGTCGGGATATTATTTTTTTGGAGTAGTGCGCGCAGTTCAGTATCGCGCATGTCGCGCGAAAGGAACACTTTGCGAATGACTTTCGGTGCGTTCGCAAGTGCCTCCACGAGCGCGTGCTTGCCATATATATAAATCTTGCCGCCCGCTACGGCCTTTCGGCGTATCGGTGTATGTTTCTCGTATTTCGTGTTCTTTTTCGGTCGCATTATGCGTAATTATAGCACAAAATCAAGTTTGTGGGCGGTACAGGGGTCGAACCTGTGAACCTTCTCGACGTCAACGAGACGCTCTACCAGCTGAGCTAACCGCCCGAACTAATTTCAGGATTCTGTACGATTTTATCGCAGAATCCATTTGCAATATACATCAGCCGACGTCGTATATCCACTCTTCCGCACTCTATAAGACAGACTCCTTTGTAATGCGGATATGTCGGTCTCCCCTCCGTTCTTTTATCAATTGATGCTTTTCCAAAATTACTAAGCGGCAGTCTGAGTTCATGCGACCAATATCGTTTCATTTTTTCAACGTTCTGATCAGCGCGAAGATGGAGATAACATCTGATATTTTCTGTCGAAACATTATAAATTTTCGATAAGCTTCGCACGAAAAATTTCGCTATACGGGGATCGGAACTTCCTAAAGAAGTTCCATCGTGTGTCTTCGAGCCCTCTCCGAGGTACAGAAAAGCAAGTGCGAGCTCCAGTATCGCTGCATCGTTAGAAAGATGCTTCAGAGTTTCTGCTCCCATTTGTGCGGCTTTTTCTAGGCGCGCATTTTTTTGTGCATTATGCCAATGGACCGCTTTCACACGAGCTTTCACGAGTCCTTGCTCCCATCGTTTTTTAAGATTTTGTTGCTGCCTTTTCGTAAGCGGTACGGAGCGGAACCAGCCACTTAGGGTCGAGCGGGGAATACCAAGCATCGTCTCGATACTTCCAATCGAATTACCTTTGCGCCGAAGTATGATAGCTGCAGGTTTCTGATTCGCCCATCTCGATTTCATGTATAAATGATACCATCAGCAGTTCGGATACTACCACTTTTCCACAGCATAGAAAAAATAAATCGCGCATCCCGAAGGATGCGCGATGGTGCGGTCTCTGCGTTATCCGCGGATGGGAAGGCCCTCATTCTCCATAAGTTCCGGCCAGTCCATAACGTGGCGATGCCGTGTATTTTCCGGGCGCCCGTGTTCGTTGGAGATCGGGTCATGCATTGTCTCCTCGAAT
>JANLIU010000023.1 GCA_024654305.1 Candidatus Parcubacteria bacterium | reverse complement strand
GCCTAACGCCTATCTTGCTAATTATTTATGGCACATCCAAAAACTGAACGAACGCTCGTCATCGTGAAGCCCGACGGCATCCAGAGAGCGCTTATCGGCGAAATCATGCAGCGGTATGAGCGTACTGGCCTCAAGCTTGTCGCGCTCAAGATGCTCGTCCCGACCGAGTCGATGATCGAGGCTCATTATCTGCTCGATTCGAATTGGAAAAAGAATGTCGGCGGGAAAGCCATCGCAAGTTATATGAAGAAAGGCGAGACGCCGCCGTCAAGCGATCCTATCGAGGTTGCGAATCTGGTCGTGGCGCGGTTGAAGAAATATATGACGAGTGGGCCGGTTATCGCGATGGTCTGGGAGGGCGCACACGCGGTTGAGCTCGTGCGCAAGATTACCGGCGGCACCGAGCCGCGGTCTGCTGGCATCGGTACGATTCGTGGCGATTTCGTTCTTGATTCGTATCAGATGGCCGACAGTGATGATCGTGCGATACGCAACCTCATCCATGCATCCGGTACGATTCCTGAAGCGGAAATGGAGATTCCACATTGGTTCACCCATGGAGAAGTAGTGAACTACCATGTGCCACACGAGGCGATACTCTACGACGTGGACATGAAGAATATTCTCGGATAGAGAAGTCGCAAAAACCAAGCACATACGCGGGGCTTTTCAGTTTTCCCCAGAGCCATTTGACACAGGGTGTATACTTTCAGTTAGGAGCTGTTCTTAAAAACGCAACTTGCTGTATTCACGGGAGCGCTGCATTAAGGCAGTTTGGTGAAGTCCGCAAGGACATCCGAAAACTGTCGTTGCGCATCCCACCTAGCAAGATAAAGTTGCTTAAGAGGACGGCTCCGCCAATCGACCTGTTTCTTCGGAAACAGGTCGATTGGCGTTACAATAGATACATATGGCACTACAATTGAGTTTTTATGGCGGAGCGGGGAAGGTGACCGGCTCTAATTTTTTAATACAGAGCGAACGCGGGAAGGTGCTTGTGGACTGCGGTATTGAACAGGGCGCCGATTTTGCGGTTGAGGAGGTGTACGGACCGTTCCCGTATGATGCTGCGGCCATTGATGCGCTCGTTGTCACGCATGCACACTTGGACCACGTCGGTCGCATTCCGAAACTGGTACGCGACGGGTTTAAGGGCAAGATATTCATGACACCGCCGACACGCGATCTCGCTGTGCTCATCCTGCTCGATTCCGCACACATCCTCGCTGAAGAGGCCAAGCGCCTCGGGCGCGCGCCGCTTTATGATGCGAATGATGTTGAAGCGGCTTTTGCGCTCGTCGAGACGCTCGATTATCATGTTGAAAAAGAAGTGGCGCCCGGACTCTCTTGTTATCTGCGCAATACCGGCCATATCTTGGGATCCGCAAGCGTGCGTATTAAAGATGAAGAAGGGACGAGCGTTGCGCTCACCGGCGATATCGGCAATTCTCCCTCGCCGCTTTTGCCCGACTTCGAACCGATACCGGACGCTGACGCGCTTGTGATGGAGAGCACCTATGGCGACAAACTGCACGGGCAAGGAGACCGTAATCTCTTGCTTAAAGAAAACCTTCAGCGTGCGATCAAGCGCGGTGGGACGATACTTATCCCGGCTTTTTCTATGGAACGAACCCAGTTGATGCTCTACGAGCTCTCGAATTTTTTTGATGCGGGCGATTTGCCGAAGATACCGGTCTTTCTCGATTCACC
>JANLIU010000046.1 GCA_024654305.1 Candidatus Parcubacteria bacterium | reverse complement strand
ATTTTTAATACCGAGAAAATCGAATTTCAGGAGCCCCACGCCGCCGTACTCGTCGGTGATGGAATACATATCGTATTGTGTGATCATCTTGCCGGTGCCCTTGGGGTCCGGTTGGACGGGCGTCCACTCAATGAGCGGGGTCGGTGCAACGACGACTCCCGCCGCATGCACGCCAACGTGTCGCACGCAGCCCTCGATGCGTTTTGCGAGGTCGATGACCTCACGCGATTCGTCGTCTTCGTCGTAGAGCGACTTAAGGTCCGGTTCGAGCTCGAGTGCGTGGTCGATGGTCATCGGAAATCCTTGTGACCCTATCGGGATAAGTTTTGCGATGCGGTCGCCGGTGGTGTAGGAGTGTCCGAGCGCGCGCGCGACGTCGCGCACCGCCGCTCGTGCCATCATCGTGCCGAAGGTGCCGATCTGCGCGACGTGGTCCTCGCCATATTTCTGCTTGGTGTACGCGATCATATCGTCGCGGCGATCGTCAGCGATGTCCATATCGATATCCGGCGCTTTCGGGCGCTCCGGATTGAGGAATCGTTCAAAAGGGAGTTTGTAGAACAGCGGATTGACGTTCGTGATGCCGACCAAATACGCCACCAAGGAGCCGGCGGCGCTTCCGCGCGTGGTGGTGAGGATGCCGGCGCTCTTCGCGAAGCGCAGTAGGTCGGCGACGATGAGGTAATACACGGCGAAGCCCTTGCCGATGATGATGTTCAGTTCATATTCGATGCGGTCCGTGACCTCTTTTGATTCCGTGAGTCCGCGCCCGGGTATGCCGGCATACGCAGTCGCTCGCAACTCTTCGTCATGATTTTTGAAACCCGGCGAGACGGGGACGGCAGGGAAGGTCCACTTGCCGAGCTCAAAGGAAAGGTTGCAGCGGTCGGCTATCTTCCTGCAATTATCCAGGGCTTCCGGCGTATCTTTGAAGAGTTTTTCAGCGGTTTTTTCGCTGATGAAAGAGAAATCCTCGTCCTCGTTTCTGCCGCGCGCGCCGTGCTGGATGCGGCGCATGATCTCGGTCGCTTCGCGGTCATCGGTGTTGAGATAGTAGACGTCGTTTTGTGCGACGAGCGGCGTGTTGCTTTCGTGCGCAAGGGCGATTATTTTCTTCATCAGTGCTTCATGCCCTTCGACTTTTGGATGGTGCGTGATTTCCAGAAAGACATTACCGGCGTCGAATATATCTTTGAATTCCGAAAGTGCGGCTGCGGCACCGTCTGCGTCACCGGCGCGCAAATGGTGCGCAACATCGCCGGCAAAAGAAGGCACGATTGCAATGAGTCCCTCACGGTGCAGGCGCAAAATCTCTTTGTCCATGCGCGGGCGTTCGAAAAATCCTTCCGTCCATGATTTCGTCACGAGCGCGAGCAGGTTTTTATATCCCGCATTATTTTCGGCGAGGAGCACGATGCGCGAGCGCCGTACATTCGCATCATCATGGTCGCGGCGCGAGCGGGGAGCGAGATACGCGTCGACGCCGAGAATCGGTTTGATGCCAGCATTCGTTGCGGCTTTGTAGAATTCTATTGCGCCGTGCATATTGCCGGTGTCGGTGAGCGCGAGCGCACCCATCTCTTCTTTTTTCGCTTTCTCTACCAGTTCGTCTATTTTCGGCAACGCTTGGAGGAAGCTGTAATGCGAATGCGTATGTAAATGGATGAAGCGTGAGGCCATTGTGTTTAGAATACCAAACTCACGGTGTAGTTGACCAAATGCGATTGAGTGGTAATGTCGTTCTGTATCTTACCCACAAGGAGAAGAAGATGCTTGAGTTCCTTCGAAGTTTAGTTGCCCAACCGAAACTCGCTGTCCATTGTGGTCATCTTGTCTCGCAAGTGCGAGGGAAGGTGACGGCATTCGATGAAACCAGAACCTGCACTATCCCGCGGGATTCCGATGGACACCTCCCGTATTGTCATGCCTGCATCGGTTCCATGACGATTCGCTGCGCCTGGTGTGGCTTGCCAATCTTCGTCGGCGATATGGTCACGCTATATTCTGTCGGCGGAAAAAAGCCGGACCAGAAGATCCCCGACCACGCGGTGATTCTCAATGCGAAGAGTCGGACTCTTGTGGGATGTGCCCGGATCAGCTGTGCCGATAGCGGTGCCGATTACACTGGCTTCTGGATACCTGCCGATAAACAGCGTAACGGCCGTTGGATCGGTGGCGTTCGATCATTCCCGAGCGCGATTGATATAGCGATGGAGACTGGCGAGGCGGTCGTCATCAATAACATGGTTGAACACGCTATGGTAACGGCGGAAAATCGCATAATCGTGCCGATGCGCATGGCACGCGCGACGTGAGTCGCACTATCTTCAAACCGCCGGGATACAATCCCGGCGGTTTTCTTTTTGGTATCCTTGGTCTTATGCGATTCATACTTGGGGTAGACGAGGCGGGGCGGGGGCCTCTTGCGGGGCCGGTTTCGGTCGGTATCGTCGCCGTGCCGGAGGGGTTTGATGTCGCGGCGGAGTTCCCGGGCGTTGCGGACTCAAAGAAACTGTCGGAAAAGAACCGCGAAAAGCTGTTTGCGATGCTTGAGGCGCGCGTCGCCCTAGGCGACGCGCGTTATCGGGTTGAATTTGAAAGTGCCGGAAACATTGACAGGGAAGGCATCGCGATCGTCATACGCCGCGCGGTATCGCGCGGCGTGAATGCATTAGCGCCGGATGCGGCGCTCGTACACATACAGCTGGACGGCGCGCTCCGCGCGCCGGCCGAATATGCGCAGGAAACTATCATCAATGGTGACGAACTTATTCCGATTATCTCGCTTGCGTCTATCGCAGCGAAGGTCGTACGCGACCGGCTCATGATTAAACTCTCGGTCGAGTACCCGCAGTACGGGTTTGAACAGCACAAAGGATATGGTACGAAGGCGCACTATGAAATGCTTGGAAAGCACGGTCTCTGCGTTATCCACCGCCGGTCTTTTATCCATCTTGATTCCAATGGTAAATAAGACTACAGTGTTGGCTTGTGTCCAGCCAAGGGGCGAGACACATGGTCTTTCAACAAGAAGGAGGAAATAAAGATGCAAAAATTGGCAGTACCACAAGATAATCCACGGGACGTCCGGAAGGCAGAGATGACCGGTCTTTGCGCCGACGGCGTGATCACGGCAAACCCGAAGGAATTGGGAAATGCCGATTTCTGTGGGTGCATTATTGAGAACAGGTCGTGTGCTCATGCGAACAAGATCCACAAGAGCCTCGACCCGAGCGCTACGACGCTCGGCTGCAGGAAATTCCGACGACAGATTACCATCGAAGAAGCGATGAGCTGTACCGACCAAACATAAGCATCACCCAAGGCGCCGTCACGAAAGGAGGACGGCGCTTTTGATTTCCCCAGCCCTTGATTTTGGCGGCAAATAGGACTATACTCTTTGCTTGTGTCCAGCATGTTGCACGGGACCAAATGACCTTTAGGAGAAGGGAAAAATGATTCAGATTCAGGCGGCGAAAGAAAAAGAACCTCTCCCAGTATCACAAGCAGCAACCCTGCAAGTGAGAATGGAAGAGATGATTAGCGCAGGATTTTACACCTGCATCTGCACTGCCAACAACAGGATTTGCGTCAGAGCGGCGGGTATTTACCGCCAAAGTGATGGCAAAGCCCTTCTGGATTGCAAAAGGGACAAACAACCAATTTCCCTGGAGACAGCTTTGAGATGCACTTCGGCATGTCTCGTAGCGGTTTCCGAACCCAACTGAATTTCCTTCCTTACCCAGGACGAACATTTTCTAGATAGCGCCAGCCCGGAGGATGGCTTCGCACAAAAGGTCACGTTCATAAGACGGGACCTTTTCATTTTATACGTCCCATGGTAGCGTAGCCCGTATGTCAATTCGAATGCGCCACACCAAGGGTCACACGGCTAACCGCCGGTCGCATCACGCGCTCAAAAATATGAATATCGTAAAGGATAAAGAGAGCGGCAATCTCCGCCTCCCGCACCGTCTGGATGAAGCGACGGGTATGTATCGTGGCAAGCAAATCTTCTCACCGAAGGCGAAGGCCGAACACAAAACGAAGGTAAAGGGAATCTCAACTGCGCCTGCGGAGAAACATGTGCATGAACACGCAACAGAGGTGCATGCGAACGCCGAGGCGAAAGCGTCAAAGGGAATTTTCGGAAAGATCGCAACCGGCGGACGGCCGAAGGCGCGTAGCGGTTTCGGCGGGGGCGCCTAGATTTTTAAGAAGCGAAGCGACTATAAAAATCCAAGTGGGGTCATTCCTATGAGCCCCCGTTTAATTTCTGTACACACAAACAACGCGGCCGCGCTTGCATGGCCGCGTTGTTTGCTATACTACCGGTACAGCTCTTTCCATGGCGAACCGACATCTTGCGCGCTCCGTTGTTCTCCAGACTCTTTTCGAGTGGGATACCACGCACGCGTCCGATAAAGATACGGAAGTTATCCTCGCGCGCAATGTCGCAGAATTCGGCGGTGATGATACCGATCATCCATTTACGGAAAGCCTCCTCCATGGCGTGCTTGCGAAGAAAGAAGACATTGACCTCGTCATCGGGAAGGCCGCACCCGAGTGGCCGCTTGAGCGCATTGCCCCTGTGGATAGAAATATTTTGCGCCTCGGACTTTTTGAACTTCTGTTTGCCGATCGCAGCCAAGTGCCCGCAAAAGTTGCCATCAATGAAGCCATTGAGCTCGCAAAGACGTTCGGCGGCGATTCATCCGGCCGCTTTGTCAACGGGGTGTTAGGCGCCGTGTATAAGGAGCTCGGCGAGCCGGGCAAAGACGAGCAGGGAAGTAAGAAAGTAAAACGCGAAGAACTACCGCTCGAAAAAATGGGCGGCGCTATCGTCTACGCCAAACACGACGGGCAATACTATCTTGCGCTCGTGCACGATGTGTTCGGACGGTGGACGCTTTCAAAAGGTCACATTGAAGAGGACAAAACGCCGGAGCAGGGCGTCACGCGCGTCATCAAAGAAGAGCTCGGGCTGGATGCAAAAGTGGAGAGCCGTGTTGGCGAGAACGAATACATCGCGTCGCATCCGGAAAAGGGGAAAGTGCGCAAGCACGTGTGGTTTTTCCTCGCGTCTTCCTCGTTCGAACCGCTCGTTTTGAAGAAGAGCGGCGGGCTCGATGATGCAAAGTGGTTCCGCCTGCAGGACATCATAGAGTTGAACTTTTACGACGATATGTTGCCTATCGTGACGGCGGCGGTGCAGAAATTGCTTGATCACTCGTCCCGTTAAAGCACGAAATTCGAAGCACGAAGCACGAAACAAGCACGAATATCTAAATTCAAAAAGTTTAAACTTTTATGATTTGGTGCTTAAAATTTGTTTCGGATTTCGGATTTCGTGCTTCGGATTTGTAGTGTAAACTACTGTCATGCCCGATTTTGACGCATTCGCGAAACAACTCGGCCTTTCATTCAACAGCCTCGATCTCCTTATCGAGGCTTTGACGCACCGCTCCTATTTAAATGAGCATCGCGAATACACTGGGAGCCATAACGAACGGCTCGAGTTCCTCGGCGATGCCGTGCTTGAGCTCGCAACCACCGATTTCCTTTTCAAGAAGTTCCCCGCAAAGCCCGAAGGCGAACTCACGGCGTATCGCGCCGCACTCGTAAATACGGTCTCGCTCGCCGAGAGTTCGCAATTGCTTGGCGTCAATGATTTTTTGCTCCTTTCAAAAGGCGAGTCAAAAGACACTGGTCGCGCGCGCGATGTGATACTCGCTGACGCCTTTGAGGCCATCATCGGTGCGATTTATATGGACTCCGGCTATGACGCCGCAGAAGCATTCATCGCAAAAAACATTTTCAATAAAATCGACAAGGTCATCGCAGAGCGTTCCTACCAAGACGCGAAGAGCCGTTTCCAAGAAATCGCGCAGGAGAAGAAGGGCATAACGCCTGCGTACGAAACCCTTTCAGAAGTGGGTCCCGACCACGATAAGCGCTTCACCGTCGGCGTCTTCATCGGCTCCGAGGAAATCGCCCGCGGAGAAGGGCAGTCTAAGCAAGAGGCAGAACAATCCGCCGCCCAAGCAGGGCTTGACAAGACTGGCTGGTGAGTGTATACTATATTCTAGAATAGAAATCGATGAATTTTCATCGGTATGTTTTTTGAAAGGGGGACATCACATGCTTAAGCTCTGGAAGACCAGCACGGCGATATTCCTGCTGCAGTTACTGGGGTTTGCGATCAGTTACGACTTTGTCGACAAAGGCAATGTCGATACAGCTAAAGTCGTGACCTCGGTCATTGCGTCGGGCATTGCTGCTGCCGCTGTGCTTTTCGCGATAGCGGAGGATAGGATAGATAAAGAAGTGGGTTCGCTCACCATCTTTCTCCTCGCATTCGGAGCCGCGGTCATAGAATTGCCGCGCGGCCTCATCCCAGTATGGGACACCGTTGTAGTGGTAGTTGCGTGTCTCTGCTTGATAATCGCGGTGATGCTCGAGCGAGCAGAAGGCGAATCAGTGGCGGGTTGTTTCTTCACTACGATTCCCGGTATCGGGACGATAGTCGGGGGAGTAATCCTCCTGTACCGTTTGTTCTGTCGCCGTCATCGCCGCCAGATTTCTGCCATGTAGTTCCTTCTTGCGCATATGCGCACCGCCTTCCTTCGGGAAGGCGTTCTTTTTATTTATATGCCCATTGTCACTTGTCTGAAATTTTATCCTATAGGATAAAAATTCAGACATCCAAAACTTCCCTAAATCTACCTATCTGCATCCGGTCGGAAATTATAGTGAGATTGGACCGCTTGGCAAAGAGGGGCGATGGGGATATAAGGAGATGCAGGACTCGCGGCAACCGTCGCGAGCAGTTCTCTGGAGGGTGCTATGGATCCTGTGTTCAAGGCATGGCGAGTGACTTCCGTCGTGAGCGTCTTACAACTGCTCGTCGGTCTCGTCTTGTACAAATCGTTCATGGACATTTCCCATGCGGCGTTTCTCGTAGGGTTCCTCACTCTGGCATTCATCCTGCCTGTCGTTGAGGGATCTTTCTCTGGATGCTGTTCAAGAATGGAGAATGTGCTGGCCATCGCCGCTCTCACCGCGTTTGCTGTTGCCGCCGGTGCTAGTGTGGTGGTGCTCTATCCGCAGACGAGTGGGTATCTTGGATGGGATTTTTTCGAGATCACGGCGCTCGCATTTGTAGCGCTTCTGCTCGCGATAGTCATGCTCGCTTTCGTTCTCCTTGCCGCTCTGCACTACCAAGGTATGGATGAAGTGCAAGAAAGGCCGTGGGTGACTCTGGTCTGTCTCTTTCCGGCTGGCATCGGGCTCGTGTGTGGCGGAGCGATTCTGCTGTATCGCCAGTGGCAGAAGTTCTGTGAACTGGCCGGTTAGATCTGATGCAGCGCTGTGCGCAACGCCTTCCTTTGGGGAGGCGTTCGTTTTTATTTGGTACAATAAACGGGTAATGCTGAAGCGACTGGAAATAGTCGGGTTTAAATCGTTCGCCAAGAAAACGGTCTTGGACTTTTCTAATTCCACCACCGCCATTGTGGGCCCGAACGGCTCGGGCAAGTCAAATGTCGCTGAGGCGTTCCGCTTTGCGCTTGGCGAACAGTCGATGAGGAGCATGCGCGGCAAGCGCGCCGAGGACCTCATCTGGGGCGGTTCGCACACGGTCCCGCGCTCCAATCGCGCATCCGTGGTCATCATCTTTGATAATTCCCGCAGGCAGTTCAAAATAGATTTTGATGAGGTCGCCATCGAGCGCGTCGCCTTCCGCGACGGCACGAGCGAATATTCCATCAATGGTTCGAGAGTTCGCTTGCGCGACATCAACGAGCTTCTCGCGAGCGCAAATATCGGCGAGACGGGCCATCACATCATTTCGCAAGGTGAGGCGGACCGGATATTGCTCGCAAATGCGCGCGAGCGCCGCTCAATGCTCGAGGACGCGCTTGGGCTCAAGGTGTATGAATTCAAGAAACAGGAGGCGAGCAGGAAGCTTGAAAAAACGGAAGAAAATATCGGGCAAGTGAATTCCCTTCGCCGTGAGCTCGCACCGCACCTGCGGTTCTTGGAAAATCAGGTGAAGAAGCTTGAGCGCGCCGATGAATTGCGCAGGGAACTCATTTCCCTTTCACAAACTTATTTTGCGATAGAGGATACGTTTCTTTCGCAGGAGAAAAAGAGAGCCGCTGAAAGTAAGCAGAATGCGAAGGAACGGCTCGCGGTTGCGACTTCGGAACTCGCAACCATTGAGGAGCGCGCGACCACCGACGAAGAAGGCAGTAAGCGCCTCTCTCTCGTGCGCAAGGCGGAACACGACGTTGAACGTATCACCGGTGAACGAAGCGAGCTCTCACGCAAGCTCGGCCGCGTGGAGGGTGGCCTTGCCGCCGCAAAGGATCGCAGCGAGAGAGTCGCGCGCGAGCCGTATGCAAAAGTTCCGCGGCAGGACCTTACCGAGCTCGCGCGTGAAGTCGCGAAACAAGCGGAGGAAGCGGTAACGCCGGATACCATTTATGCCGCACTTGCCGCTATCAACAAAGCGGTCAAAGCATTCGTTGGTCGCTTCACGGCGCCGGGCGACGACTTGCTTGCCGATGAGGAACGCGCGGCGTATGCACTTGAAAACGAACGAACGGAATTAGTTGCGAAAGACAAACTCTTTTCCGAAGAACTTGAAAAAGTGAAATCAGCACTTTCGCGCGCTCGCGAAGCACTCACTGCGCACGACGAAACCGGAAGGGAATTACGCCGCCGCATCCTCGACCTCGCGCAAGCAAAAGCGCATGAGGAAAGCGAAGTGGCGAAGTCTGACGCGCGCGAACACGAACTCACGATGCTTTCCGAAGCGCTTGAGCGCGACAAGGCAGAGGCGCTCGCGCTCGGCGGCGCATCAGCCGTTTCCTATACTCCACTCTCGCAATTACCCTCCGAAGAGCGTCGAGCGCAGGAGGACCGCAAGCGCGTCTTGGAGCGCACGAAAATCCGCCTTGAAGAAGCAGGCGGCACGGGTGAAGAAATTCGGCATGAGCACAAAGAAGTTTCCGAGCGGGAAGTATTCCTCGCGAAAGAGCTAGATGACCTTGCGAAGTCGGCAGCGGGCTTGCGTGCGCTCATCGACGACTTGGACACGGAACTGCAGAAACATTTCTCAGACGGGCTCTCAAAGGTCAATGCGTCGTTCGGTGAATACTTCGCACTGATGTTCGGAGGCGGCTCTGCGCGTCTCGCGCTTGAAGAACCGGAGCCCGAAGATACCGAGAGTTTGGAAGAAGAAATGGAAGAAGATATGCCGACGGAAAAAGAGCGTCCGGGCATCGAGATATCCGTTAACCTACCGAAGAAGAAAGTGCGCTCCCTGATGCAACTCTCGGGCGGGGAGCGAGCCCTCACTTCTATCGCGCTCATATTCGCGATGAGCCAGGTGAATCCTCCGCCGTTTTTGATACTGGACGAGACCGACGCCGCGCTCGACGAGGCGAACAGCCGCCGCTATGGCGACATGATAGAGAACCTTGCGCAGAAGTCCCAGCTCATCGTCATTACCCACAACCGCGAGACGATGAGTCGCACGACTATCCTCTACGGCGTCACCATGGGCGGCGACGGCGTCTCGAAGTTGTTGTCAGTGAAATTCGACGAAGCGGTTGCAGTTGCGAAATAGGAGTATAATAACCGACAGGATTTACTAAGACTTAAACAGCTTAAAACTATGTCCGCAGAAGGATTTGAGAAAACTCGTATTCAAGATCCTGAAAAAGCTCAGGAAATGGCCAATATGGTGAAGGCGCAAGCAGAATCGCATGCAGAGAAATTTCACCGCAGCAAAGAGAATTTAACGGCCGAGGATTATAACAAGGCACTCACTCTCCTAGAACAACTTCAGAAAGAGTTACTTTCACCAGCTGCCGAGAAAGCAACGAAGCCGGTGAGAGACCTGATGGCGGCGGTTGGGGCTGTTGGAGATAACGTACAAGATTTACTCGGATGGACGTTGTTGTCTGTAGTTCCGGCCAGTTTCTGGAAGAAGGCTGGCATTAGGGAAACAGCACTGCCGCAAGAGAGACTGATCGAATTCGTAAAAGCGCTGGGAGAAGGGAAGTTGGTGGAGGACTATAAAGCAAACAGAGTTGCGCTTGAATCTGCTCACGAGATGTTGAAAAGGCGGCGCGTAGAGGCGGAGGAAATTTCTAAAAGATAAGTTTAATTTACTGGTACAAAATCCAATTCTTTTTCGGGGATGCGGGCCCCGTTAGAAATCAGATTTCTAACGGGGCGGGCGGCTTAAGCAGGTACAAAATCTAACTCCTTCTCTGCAATACGGGCGGCGGTGAGTTTGACCTTAATAGGATCGCCGAGCTGGTACGCCTTGTGGGTGCGCTTGCCGACGAGGCGATACTGCTTCTCTTCGTATTCAAAGAAGTCATCGCCGACATTACGGACATTTATCATGCCGTCGGCATGCGTTTCATTCAGTTCCACATACAGTCCTCGTTCGGTGACGCCTGAAATGACGGCATCAAATTCTTCGCCAATCCTGCCGGCGAGGAATTCCACCTGCTTCATCTTGATGGAATCGCGCTCGGCATCGGAGGCGGCGACTTCGCGCTCGGAGGCGTGGATGGCGAGCTTATCGAAAGATTGCATCTCGGCAGGCGTGATGGGGTCGCCACCGGCATGTGCTTTGATGAGTCGGTGGATAACGAGGTCAGGGTAGCGGCGTATCGGGGAAGTGAAATGCGTGTAGAAATCGAACGCGAGTCCGAAGTGGCCGATGTTGCGCGTCGTGTAGATGGCCTTGCTCATGGAGCGGAGCGTCGCCATTTTCACGAGATACTCCTCCGGCTTCCCTTTTACCGATTCCATAAGTTTGTTCAATTCCGCACCCGTGACTGCCCCGCTCCCGGAAGTTTTTAGGTGGTAGCCCATGACGCGAAGCAAGTTTGCGAGATTTTCAATGCGGTCGGTGTCGGGCGCGTCGTGGACGCGATAGAGCGAATAGAAGTGCGGGCCGCCGTTACTGGTGAGCTTGGAGAGATGCTTCGCCACGGCTTCGTTCGCGAGGAGCATGAAATCCTCGATGAGAAGGTTCGTCGCTTTGCGTTCTTTCAGGTGTACGGCGATAGGCTTACCCGTTGCATCGAGCTCGACTTTCACTTCGGCCGTGTCGAATTCGATAGCGCCCTTTGCCGCGCGTCGCGCGCGGATTTTCTTGGAGAGCGCGAGCAGGGTAGAAAGTTCTTCGTACATCGTGCCGCTTCCGGCATCAAGCACTTCTTGCGCATTTTCATACGTAAAGCGCTTGTCGGAATGGATGACCGTCTCGCCGAACCAAGTGTCCAGGATGTTGGCATCGCTGTCGAGTGTGAAGACCGCCGAGACCGCGAGACGGTCTTCGTCCGGTTTGAGCGAGCAGAGGTCGTTTGAGAGTACTTCGGGGAGCATCGGAATGGTGCGGTCCACGAGGTACACGCTCGTTGCGCGCGCAATCGCTTCTTTATCGAGTTCAGTGCCGGGCTTCACAAAGAAAGAAACGTCCGCGATATGCACGCCGACCTCAATGTCTCCATTCGGAAGCTTTTGCACCGAGAGTGCATCGTCGAAGTCTTTTGCATCAAAGGGGTCGATGGTGCAGGTGGCGACATTTCTAAAATCACGCCGCTTTGGATTCTTCGCTTCTTCGACGAGAATCACGCCGCCATTTTTCTCGAGCAGTTGCGCATCTGTGACGACACCGGGAGGGAAGTCGGATGAGAATCCTTGCCCGAGCGCGAGTGCGCGCATTTCAACGTCGTGCACGCCGGCCTTACCGATGACCTCGAGAACGGTGCCGAGCGGGTATTCTTTGTCCGCCGCCCATTCTCCAAGTCGCACGAGCACTTTGTCGCCGAGTTCTGCCGCCCCGCGGTCGAGGATGACGAGAGGCACATACATCTTCTTGTAGTCCGGCGTGAGCATCGTGAGGCCGTCTTCCTCAATAAGCGTTCCGACAAAGGTCTCGCGTGCGCGCGAGACTATTTCCAACACCTTGCCGGATGCGCGCGGCGGCATGCGACCCATGGGGTCCTGGTACATGCCGGTCGGAGCGACTTTTACGATGTCGCCCGAAAGCGCGTGGTTCGCCCACTCCTTCGGGATGAGAAGGTCCTCGTCCTGCCCTTCCACGGAGAAAAATCCGATGCCCTTCCGGGTCATCGTTATCGGGCCTTCATATATTGTTTCCTCCGCCATTTTTCGTACTCTAGCAATATTACGGAGCTTCTGCTACAGGCGCGAAGTGAGGAAATAAGAATGAGTGTCTTCAATCATTCTTATTCTCCGAACGAGCGCTTGTATCGAGTCCTCGAAGATATAGTCGCGGTTGTTTGCGATTTTAGGCTAATTCTGGTAATGTGCCCCTACATGTTGATGATCCGTTTTCAGCGCATCGGCCGGACCAATGATCCGGCGTTTCGCATTGTCGTTCTCGAGAAAGAGCGCGCGGCAAAGGCTGGCAATATCGTAGAACTTCTCGGCACCTACAATCCGCGTAGCAAGGCACTTACCCTCAACGAAGAGCAGGTGAAGCATTGGCTCTCTATGGGCGCTCAGCCAACGGACTCCATCCGCAATCTCCTTATCAATAAGAAGGTCATCGAGGGTAAAAAGGTGAACGCGCTTCCGAAGAAGACCCCACAGAAGAACGAGGAAGCGATTGCAGCGGAGGTAGCCGCAGTTGCAGCGGCCGCTGTCGCCAAGGTAGCGGAAGCGATTGTTCCGGAAGCCGCACCAGTAGCAGAAGCAGAGCCGGTAGTCGAAGCACCGACCGAGGCAGAAGTGATCGCAGAAGCCGAACCGGCTCCTGAAGAGGTTCCGATAGCAGAAGCTGCGCCTGCAGAAGTTCCGGTCGAAACTCTCGTCGCGTAAAACGCGACCAGCTACGCTGGTCGCGGTGCTATATACTACATTCTATATCCCATATTCTTTTCCCACCATGGAACCAGACCAAGCATTCCTCGAATACGCAGTGAAGGCAATCGTCGACCACCCCGAAGCGGTCGAGACGACGCGCACTATCGACCAGATGGGCGTTCTCTTGACCCTCTCGGTCCATCCGGACGATATGGGCAAAGTCATCGGCAAGAGCGGCAAGACCGCCGAGGCGCTCCGCATACTGCTCCGCGTCGCGGGGATGAAAGGGAATGCGCGTGTGAACCTCAAGATAAACGAACCCGTCGGCGGCAAGCGCGACCCAGAAATGAAAACTGTCGACCAAGTTGTTGAAGAGTTGTAATCGTTCGGCGTATGAAAATTTGGAGCACGCGTCGTTTCGCCCAGCGGCGAAACGCGCTCACTCTCGCCGGCGCAAATTTTCGCGCAGCTGCCCTACGGCGCAAAAATTGCCATGCTGCGCCGGCTCCGAGAGTCTCCAAATTCTCATACGCCTCACTCATATGAAATTTCACCTAATTACATTATTTCCCGAGGCGTGTGATGCATATCTGAATGTGTCGATCATCGGGCGTGCACGGAAGGAGAAGAAGATAGTCGTGAAGTACCAAACCCCGCGCGATTTCGTAGACAATAAATGGGGCAAGGTAGACGAGCGCCCGTACGGCGGCGGCCCGGGGATGGTGATGACCGCGCTCCCAGTCATCAAAGCCGTAATGAAGGGTTTACGAAACCCTTCAAAAAAGAAAGCTGTAATTATATGGTTTTCGCCGAGCGGGAAGCAGTTTACGAATAAAGATGCCGATAAGCTCGCGAAGTATAGCGACGTGGTGCTCGTCTGCGGCCGCTACGAGGGCATCGACGAGCGCGCGAAGAAGATCCTCAAGACGCTCGCGCCACTGAAGGAATTTGCCGTGGGCGAAGCGGTCTATACCGGCGGGGAAGTCCCGGCGCTCGCGATAGTCGACGCCGTCACCCGTCGCCTTCCGGGCGTCCTCGGCAAAGACGCGTCAGTCGAGGAGCGTCGCATCGCTTCATCTGCCGTCTACACCCGCCCTGAAACCATTTCATACAAAAAGAAGAATTATCGCGTGCCGAAAGTCCTCCAAACCGGCCATCACGCTGACATTGACAAGTGGCGAAATAAGAGTTAGCATCTTGGCAAGTCTTCCACACGCGAGTGTGTAGCAGATGCAGATGTTTTCCGTTTTCTTGGAGGTGCGCAATGTTGATCCGAAAGCTTCTTTTCTTCTTTTTCCTCAGTATCTGTTCTTTAACGATCTTCGCCGTCACGTACAACATGGGGTGGAATCCTGAGAAGCACTGGGTTTCCTGGATGCTTCAACCGGAGTACTTTTGGTTCGTGCTTCCGGTATCCTTTCTGATTTCCGTCTGGTCCATCCTTGCCTTCTTTCGTATGGCAGATGCGATGAAGTTGTCGTAATAGTGTCGAGCATGTTTGATGGGGTGCGAGAACGCTGTTCTCGCACCCTCTTCGTTTATCCCCAGCCCCTTGCGCGAAAGAGGGCGGGCTGATACATTAGGCACATAAGATACGACTGAGTAATGGAGGGCGGGGAATGAAAGATTCATACGGGAACTGAAAAGAAAACGCGACAGCGATAGCGGAATTATTTCCGTGCGTTCACATTTATATATGTTTTAGGGAGAACGTTCAAATTAACCACCTCACGCCACCCTCACATGCGCACAAAACTCATTCAGAAGACCTTTGGTGCGTACCGAGCTCCCTCAGTTCCGTTCCCGGACCTCGTTGGGCACCAGCGGTCTTCGTTCAACTGGCTTCTCAAAGACGGCCTCACCGAACTCTTCAAAGAGTTCTCTCCCATCAGCGACTACTCGGGAAAGAAGTTCCAATTAGAGTTTGAGAGTTTTGAAGTTGGAGAGTCGAAGTTTGATGAACAGTTCGCACGTGAGAATGCGCGCACCTACGAAGCGCCGATAAAAGTCACGGTCAAGCTCGTCAACAAAACGTTCGGCTCGGAGAAGAAGCAGGAAATATTTCTCACCGACATGCCGATAATGACGCCGCATGGCTCATTCATTGTGTCCGGCGTAGAACGCGCCATCGTCCCGCAGTTGGCGAGGAGCTTCGGAGCGTTCTTTGTGTCCGAGCTCCTGCGCGGCAAGCCGTTCTTCGGCGCAAAGATAATTCCGCTTCGCGGTGTGTGGATTGAAATAGATTCAGAAGCGGATGGCGCGATTTTCGTGAAGATAGACCGCAAGCGCAAGTTCCCCATCACCCAACTCCTCACCGTATTCGGCGGAGGCCTCGGCGAAGCAGTCGCGAAGCACTTTGCGAAGGATCCGCTTGCACTCGCCGCCATCAAGGCGACCTTGGAGCACGACGAAGCGAAGTCCATTGAGGAGGCATATATCGAAATACACCGCCGCATGCGCGATGGTGACCTTGCTACGCCTGAAAATGCGAAGAACTTCGTGCAGTCCTTGTTCTCGATGGAGCGCTACGACGTCGGCCGCGTCGGCCGCCATCGCCTCAACTCGCGCTTCGGGCTCCCGACGACCGAAAAAGCGCTCGAGAAGCGTACGCTCACCCTCGCGGACTTCGTGCGCATCATTTCAGAAATAACCAAACTCAACACGGACCCTTCCGCGCGCCCGGATGACATCGACCACCTCGGGTTTCGTCGCGTGCGTTTCGTCGGCGAGCTTTTGCAGGCGCGTATGCGCGTCGGCATGAGCCGCATGAAGCGCAATATTCAGGACCGCATGTCGACTATCGAGAGCGAGACCACGCTCCCAATGGCGCTCGTGAACCCGCGTCCGTTCCATGCATCGGTGCACGAGTTCTTCACCGCCAACCAACTCTCGCAGTTCATGGACCAACAGAACATTCTTTCCGAACTCGAGAACATGCGCACCTTCTCGGCGCTTGGTCCCGGCGGGCTTACCCGCGAGCGCGCGGGTTTCGAAGTGCGCGACGTGCATCCTTCCCACTACGGGCGCCTGTGCCCTATTCATACGCCGGAAGGTCAGAACATCGGCCTCATCTTGCACATGGCGACCCATGCGCGCACGAATGATTTCGGTGTTATTGAGACTCCGTATGCGCGAGTTTCGAGGGGCAAGGTGACCGAAGAAATCGTTTACCTTAACGCGCTTGACGAAGAGCTTGAATACATCGCACATGGCGCGACTAAGCTCGACGAGCAGGGTCGCATTATCACCGACTCGGTGGAGGCGCGCCACAAGGGCGATCCGATTATTGTCACGCGCGAATCCATCACGCTCATGGATGCATCAACGTATCAGATGTTTTCCATCGCGACCTGCATGATCCCGTTCGTGGATCACGACGACGCGAATCGCGCGTTGATGGGTTCCAACATGCAAAAGCAGGCGACTCCTGTCCTCATTCCGGAGGCACCTTTGGTAGCGACCGGCATTGAGACGCACGCCGCTCGTTCTACCGGCCGCCTCGTGCTCGCGGAGGAGTCCGGCGAAGTCACGGCGGTGGATGCGCGCAAGATAGTTGTTGAAAATAAAGAAGGGAAGAAGAAAGAATATCATTTGCAGGGCCTCACACAGACCAATCAGAACTCGGCATTCATGCAGCGCCCATCGGTTCGCCTCGGCGATGCGATAAAGAAGGGCGAGGTACTCGCAGACAATTCTTCCACCGATAAAGGTCAGCTCGCGCTCGGACAGAACGTACGCGTCGCCTTCATGAGCTGGAACGGTGCCAACTACGAGGACGCCATCATCATTTCCGAGCGCCTCGTCGAGGAAGCGAAGTTCACGACCGTGCACATCGAGGACTTCGATTGTGTCGTGCGCGACACCAAGCTCGGTCCCGAGACGACGACCCACGACATCCCGAATGTCGGCGAATTACGTCTCAAGAATCTCGACGAAGAGGGCGTCATCCGCATCGGCGCGGAAGTGCGCCCCGGCGATATCCTCGTCGGCAAAGTGACGCCGAAAGGCGAGACCCAGCTCACGCCGGAAGAGCGTTTGCTCCGCAGCATCTTCGGCGACAAAGCAAAGGATGTGAAGGACACCAGCCTCCGCATGGAAGGCGGGAAGCGCGGCCGTGTCATCGGCGTGCGCATCTTCTCTCGCGAGAAGGGCGACCAGCTCGAGACCGGCATTATCAAGAAGATAGTCGTCACGGTCGCGCAGGTGCGCAATGTGTCGGTAGGCGACAAGCTCGCCGGCCGCCACGGCAACAAAGGCGTCATCTCCCGCGTGCTTCCGGTGGAAGACATGCCGTATGACAAGGACGGCAATCCGGTGGAT
>JANLIU010000017.1 GCA_024654305.1 Candidatus Parcubacteria bacterium | reverse complement strand
CAACTGCCGCAGGCGAAGCATTGTAGGAATCATCGATGATGATGGAGCCGTTCTTCCCGGAAAGCAATCGACTACGACCGGCAGGCGGTTTGTAAGACTTCAATGCATCAAGCGCATCAGTAAGTGATATCTCGAAAGCCTGCGCGGCCGCAAGTGCGGCCGCGATCGGAAATAGCTGTGTCTCGCCGACCGAACCCTGCACAACGCATCTACCGTGTTCGCCTTGACTCACCACATTCGCTTTCATGCCGATTACATTCCCATCGCTCTCGTCAAAATCAGTACGGGTAATTCGTATGTTCGCATTTTCTGCAGTGCCGTATGAAATGACATGTGCCGATGTGTGCAGCGCACTATCAAGAGCATACTCATCATCGGCGGGAACGATGAGCGGCGCGCCGGCGGCAAGCGCATGCGCGGGAGAAAATTCTTCCTCCCTCACCGCCGCAGGCGAGGCATACGCTTCAACATGCACGGGGATTTCCGGTAGCCGCGTGACGACGACAACGTCCGGCGTTGCAAATCGCAATATGCGAGCAAGGTCTCCTGGTTTATCAGCGCCCACTTCAAGCACGAGCATATTTGGATAATGATTCGGCAAGAGAAGGAGCGCGAGCGCGCTCCTCACTATAGAGAGCCATGCAAAAGGATTGCTCCACGGATTCCCCACGCCAAGAATAGTGAAAGGAACGCCGAGTTCGCTGTTGAAGCTCTTCTCGCTCTTGCGCACGAAGAAACGTGTCGAGAGCACTGCCGCTACGGCATCCTTCGTCGAGGTCTTCCCTACCGAGCCGGTCACCATCACGATGCGTGGCCGGTATCGGTGCAACACCGCGCGCGCGAAAAATGCGAGGATAAAGACGGCTATGGCTTTCAGGATGTTTTTCATGGGGTAGTGGCTTGCGGCGAGGTACTGGTACCTGTCGCAAAGCCGCGGTCGGGCGGCACCGCGTAATAGTCTATGAGGAAGTGGACAAGGTCAAGGAAGCTCGGGGAAAGCGTGTCCGAGGCATACGTGACATTCTGAGGATTATTGGTATAGAGCAGAATGATAAAGCGCGGATTATACGACGGGAAGAAGCCGACAAAGGAGTGAAAATAACGGTCGGTATAGTAGCCGCCTTGTCCGTTAGTGAGTTGTGCGGTGCCGGTCTTCGCCGCAACTGACATCGTAGGAATCATCGCTTCGCCGTTCTGAAGTTTTTCATCAACGACGGCTGTCATCATCTCGGTCGTCTCGCGTGCTGCTGTTGCGGAGAATACTGGTGTCATCTGACTCCAATCAATTGTGCGTTCAATGCCTGAATTGAGGCGGACGGCACTCGCGAGGTGCGGCTCCACCATTACACCACCATTCGCTATCGCGCCCAATGCCCGAATCATCTGTATGGGTGTAATCGAGATACCTTGTCCAAATGACATGTTGTCAAAGTTCACCTGCTGGGTGGTCGAAAGATTACTGAGAAGTGCACGACCCTCGCTCGGTAGATCGATACCCGTCTTCTGACCGAATAAAGCGGTAAAATAGGTGCGAAATTTATCTTGCCCTAGCTGTGTCGCGACCCATGAGGCACCGACGTTAAGCGATTGTACGATTATCTGCTTCATAGGGATAACACCGCGCGGCTTCAAGTCCCAATTGCAGATTGTCGCCGTATTAACGGTGATGCACCCTGTATCGTTATAGGTCGTCTGTGGCGTTATGACGCCCGCATCAAGTCCCGATGTCATGGTGAGTGGCTTCATGATGGAACCGAATTCGTGCACATGCTCCACAAGCGGGTTCCCAAGGACCGCGGGATCAACGTTCTGCAAAGCATTTGCGTCGTAGGAGGGATAACTCGCGATAGCAAGGATGGCGCCCGTATGGGGATCCATGATGATGCCACCCGATTCCTTGCTGGAATACTTCTGGTTCACTTTTGCGAGGTCATCTTCAAGGTGCGTCTGCACCTCCGGTTCGATGGTTGTCACAATGTCTCCCTCGCGTGCGTCTTTTGCGGCGACGAGCATATTGCCCACATTCGAGAAAAGTTCCGCAAAGAAATTCTTGTACAGCGAGTCGCCCGAACGCAAAAGCGTATCGTCATACACTGCTTCAAGCCCCGTCTGCCCAGCGAGCGTGTCACCCGAGCCGTAGGTCACGATGCCGATCGATTGCGACGCGAGTGTGCCTCCGGGATACTGTCGCCATCGCTCTCGGAGAACTTGCACGCCGGTTATATTTTTTTCTGAAAGAGCCTGCCCCGCTTCGTCGGAAAGATGATGCGCGATTTCAATGTACACTTGATTCTTTTTTGCAGCTGCCGCAAGAAAAGCGTCATGCGAGAGTGTTGAAGAAGCGACAGCAGTTATCGCAGCGTAGATCGCTTCAGGGTTAGTTAAGGTCTGTGGATTTATCGCAACAAGAAAGCCCGTCGCAAGTGTTGCTGCGGAGAGGGTGAGGCCGTCCTTACGGGTGAAGAAAATAGCCCCGCGGTCGAAGAGCCCGCTGCCGCCGGAAGCGAATTGTCTATCCGCTTTCTGCGTATACTCGTCCCCATGCACGATCTGTATGAAATAGAGACGCACAATGATCGCGAGAGCGACGAGTATGACGAACGCGAGAACGAGGCGTATGCGTGAGCGGAACTGTGCACGCATGATTCCTACCGCAGTGCGGTCGCGCTCTCCGCTCTGACAAAAATCGTAGCGACTGGTTTTGCGTATCCTTCTGCGACAAAATTTGTGCCGGCAACTTGTGCAACTCCGGCGAGATATTGTCCTTCAAGCGTCGCTACGGCAGCCTCATCATTCTTTACCGATTGCGAGAACTCCACCGTAAGCGCCGCGTAACTCATGACCACGGCGATAAGCCCGATATAGGTGACCAAGAGAACGCCGAATATGCCGTAACACAGCGAGAGCGGGGAAAATGAGATGGTGGGACGCATATTATGCATATGAAAATACGGTCCTCGTTGGGTCTGTGGTCTCTGCGTGTGGTATTGTTGCAACCCGCTCAAAAACACGCAGCTTCGCGCTCCGCGCGCGACGATTACGGAGAACTTCTGTTCGCGATGACGCGATAGGTTTCTTTATCACCGTTCCCAATCCGGCGTGTGCCGCATCGCGCAGCATATTTTTTACAATGCGATCTTCAATGCTGTGAAATGAAATGATCGCGAGGCGGCCGCCGGCGGAAAGCGCACCAAGCGCAGCGCTGAGGCCTTCTTTGAGCGCACCGAGCTCGTCGTTGACCGCGATGCGAAGCGCTTGGAATGTTTTGGTCGCCGGATTGATCTTGCGTGCGCGATACCACGCCGGCACGCCGGCCTCAATCGCGTGGACCAGTTGCCCGGTCGTCAATATCCGTTCTTTCGCGCGCGCGGCAACAATCGCACGCGCAATAGAGCGCGAAAAGTGTTCTTCGCCATAGGTGAAAATGATATCAGCGAGCGCTTCCTCGGATGAACTGTTGACGATATCGGCGGCCGTTTCTCCATTTTCGGAATAATTCATGAGAAGCGGTTGCCCGCCGGAGGCGGGTCCGCCTTCGGCGGAGAAAGAGAAGCCGCGCGGTGCACTGATCTGGTATCCGCTCCACCCTAGATCAAAAAGTATTTTATCGACGGGGGCAATATTGAGACGCTCTAAAATGCGCGTGAGATTGCGAAAATTGTCGTTCACTAAATGCGCGACTGGGCGCTCCGGCCGGCGGTCAAGCGCATATGCTTCCCGCCCGCGTTCGACCGCCGCAGGGTCGGCATCAATACCGACAATAACGCCGCCCTCTCCAAGCAATGAGCAGAGTTCTTTAAAATGTCCTGCGCCGCCGAGCGTCGCATCCACCACGACATCGTTCGCCTGTACAGCAAGCGCTTCGAGCACTTCTTTCATCAGAACGCTTTCGTGCATGGACTCCACCCCGTTAGAGACCCGACTCGCTTGCGAGTCGGCAGACATTCTCAATGTCTTGTCTCTAACGGGGTCCATGTCAATTATGGTCGCCGACTTTTTCGGCAAAGGCATCAGCGTCGCGCTCAATCGCAGCCGTGTATTTCTTCCACGAATCTTCTTCCCAAATCTCAACCCGGTCGGCAACACCAGCGATGACCGCTTTCTCTTTGATAGAGGCGAAGGACTTCAGATGTTCGGGAATGAGCACGCGGCCGGAACGGTCGACTTCAGCTTCGGATGAACCCGCAAGGAAAAGGCGCGCGAGACCGCGGCGTGCGGCATTTCCGCTTGCATCGGCGGCATACGCGCGCGCTTCCTTCTCCCACGCCTTGCGCGAATATACATACAGACAATGATCAAGGCCGCGCGTCACGACGACGACACGGCCCAAATCCTTTCGGAATTTCGAAGGTATCGAAATCCGATTTTTAGAATCGAATAGGTGTAGGTATTCTCCGAGGAACATAGAAAAATGTGGTCGGTTGAGAAGGAAACAGGCCACCACTCCCGTTTCCCACTTCACTAACCATTGTTGGATTATATGCCACTTCCCCCCACCCTCCTACTAAAAGTTATCCCCACCTCTTCGCCCATCGATTTCCCGGCTCAAAAACCGAGATTTTGGGGCATTTTGGAGACTTGACATATTTATGCGATATGCTAATGTAGCAATATTGTCCTTTCCATCACCTTACACAAGGAGCCCACGTCATGGCATCAAAAATTTTCACCCTACTCATTGCCCTTGTAGTCGTTGGGGTCCTTACGAGCAGGAATTACGATTATAAAGACCAGCTCTACTTCTCTGAAGTGCGCTACGCCACTCTGGCGAAAGAGTACGAAGATCATTTGTACGCCGAATACTCGAAGACCATCTGTGATATTGAGCGACCCAAGCTCGACGGAACCGACAAACGAGCCTCAAACGCAAAAGATCTGGCCTGCATGGTCGGCGTCAGAGAAAAAGCCAAGAAAGAAGTCGAGGCGATAAAGAAATAAGCACCGTGTCCGCCAGCAGATAAGTCTGCTTCGGCGGACTTTCTGTTTTTATTTTATACAGACCATCAGATGTCCGAATATTTGTCCTATAGGATACAATTTCGGACATCAAGTTATGCAGACGATGCAAGGTGAAAATGTTCTCGGAGTTTCTTGTCCGATTCAAGCGCTTCAGCAACAAAGCAGAGCATTTCACCGGTTCCACTCTTCAAATGCGCGCGAACTAATCCAATGAACTCATCACACGGATACGGATGCACCCACACACTGTCTTGAAGCCGAACGAATTCGGCACCGAAGAGCAATGACCGTAGTTGCGCACGAACGCGACGGCGCTTTTCGCGGATATCAAACATCACCACGCGCCACTTTCCATCCCAGAACGCCGGTTCGTGGATGCGATACTCGCTCGCGTATATCGTTTCAATCGTCCTGTGCCCTTTTTCAGTCAAGACAACCTTGCGGTGTCCGCGTTCCCCCGATGTCTTCACCAGTCCGGCACTCTCAAGATCAGTAATTGCCTTTGTGATGCGACGATACAGATTTGCGCGATTGGCCGCTGGGCGATCAAGCTTTTTCAGCAAAGTCAGAGTCTGTGGTGCAACGAGTGCGACACTCAGCCCGCCGGTGAGCACGAGCGTTCGTAGGATTAGATTGCGCATTGGGAGATACTTCCCTCTTGTCTCCGTCCTCATTTTCTTCCTCTCTTTCATGTCTGAAATTATATCCTATAGGTTTATATTTCGGACAACAGAACACACAAACAACATGGTTAGAATTTTCTCTCCGGTTTAGCGCGGGCGAAGAAGGGGGAAGATCTGCCCTTCGCGCACGGAAACGCCCTCAAGGAAACTGAAAAGCCGCTCGGACACGCCGAAGCCGAAGGCCGGCGGCATACCGTATTCGAGCGCTTCGACGAATTCGGCATCGGGCATCTGCGCCTCCTCGTCGCCTGCATCGCGCAGCTGTTGTTGGCGCTTGAATCGTTCCTCCTGATCTACCGGATCATTTAATTCGCTGAAGCCCTTTCCTATTTCCGAACCGGCAATCATGACTTGGAAACGCTCAACAACGCGCGGGTCTTTTGCGCTCTTCTTTGCGAGCGGTTCCATATATACCGGCACGTTGGTAAGAAATCCGGGACCTGTCAATGTTTTTCGGATCTGCTTCCATGCAATATCGACGAGCCGTTCGATGCTCGCTCCTTTTTCAAACGGAATATCCTTTTTTGCGAGTATCGATGCCCAGTCGGCTCCTTCATCGAGCGGATCGAGACCGTACGCTTCTTGCATCAACGCGCAGAAGTCATAGGTCTGCCATTCTTTGCTGAGATCAACATCGAGACCTTTTATTGAGAAAACTTTCGTTCCGTACACTTTGTCGGCAATCGTGCGATACAGTTCGGTGACCATTTCCATCCCCGCTTCATAATCCTTGAACGCTTCATAAAATTCAACTTGGGTGTAGTCCTGCGCGTGTTCCGCCGACATACCTTCGTTGCGGAAGATGCGGCCGATCTCAAATGTTTTCGGAAGACCGGCTATCATCAAGCGCTTTTGCCAAAGCTCACCGGCGGAGATGCGCAAATAGACGTCCATATCAAGCGCGTTGTGGTGCGTCACGAACGGACGCGCCTCGGCGCCGCCGGTCGTTGTTTCGAGAATCGGCGTTTCCACTTCCACGAAATCTCGTTTCAGAAGATACGAACGAATGACATTCCAAAAACGAGAGCGCCGTTTGATGCGTTCGGCGAGGTCTTTGGTGAGCAAGATATCGAGATAGCGTTTCCGAAATCGTTCGTCTTCATCCTTGATGCCGAACCATTCATCCGGCAGAGGCCGGAGTGATTTTGCGAGCATGCGCCAATTCGTTACATCCAAGGATGGCATGCCGCGCTTTGTCGTAAATGCGAGGCCGGAGAATTCAACAATGTCGCCAGTGTCGACGGTGCTGACAAACAGATCGTATGTCGCTTCGCCGAGTTTCTCGCGCTGTACAAAGCACTGCCCTTTCGTCCCGTCAAAAATATCAGCGAAGAGCGAACCGCCATGCTCTCGAAGCGACATAATGCGCCCCGCGAGTGCTATTTGTTCGCTATTTTTCTCGAGCGTTCCGTGGTTCTCAAGAAAGTCATCAACAGTATGCGTCCGGCCAGTTTGAGCCGGATAGGCGTCCATGCCTGCCTCTTTGAGGCGCGCGATTTTTGCCAGCCTTTCCGCCCGCACCGTTTCAAGCAAAGCCATACGCACTACTCTAGCACGAGCCAGGAGGCCGGAAAAAGGTAGTAAGACTTGGCCTAGCGGCCCGGAGCGCGACCTTTTTCGGGACTGCTGGCTCGTGCGACCTTAGGCAACTTTTTCGATGGTGTAGGTCTGCTTGCCTGCCGGAGTCTCGAAGGTAAAGGTGTCACCTTTTTTCTTTCCCATAAGTGCGGCACCGAGCGGAGAGACGTGCGAGAGCTTCTTTATGCGCATATCAGCTTCCTCGCTCCCGACGATGGTGTATTCGTGCACCTCATCGCTTTCTTCTCTTTTTATGGACACTTTGGAGTTGAAACCGACCTCGCTCTTCTTTTTTCCATCCGTCACAATCTTCGTGTACTTCACGAGTTCTTCCAATTTCTTGATGCGTTCCTCGGTCGCCGCCTGCAAGTCGCGCGCCTCCTGATACTCGGCATTCTCCGAGAGATCTCCGAGTGAACGAGCGTATTCAAGATTCTTGGCAATCTCGGTGCGGCGGACGGTCTTCAGGTTCTCGAGCTCTTTTATCATTTCGTCGAACTTCTCCTGCGAGACGACGGTATTTTGTGCATCAGTCATACTGGTTGCGCGCATTGTACTTGCCCCGTACCAACTTGCAAGTTTTTGAACGAACCTCAACCTGCAAATATCCTTATCTGCATCCGGTCGGAAATAATAAGAACATTTGGGAAAGTTGGTTCTGGGGCTTGAGTCGCGCCAGAGCGCAACTCTCAAGGTGCGGTTGTGGTCGCCGAGTCGCCGAGATTTTTAACGAATGAAATGAGTATAAAAATCCAAGTGGGGTTATGTCTTCATAAGCCCCCGCCAACGTACGGAGAGTTTGCGACGTACAACGAATCAAAAAATTCTTGCATGACGTTCACCGCCTGCTCGCCGGCGCCCTCCGGTCCGCGCTCAAGCACCACCGCAAATGCGTACTGCGGATGCTCGTAGGGGAAGAATCCGACGACCCATGAATTGTCATATTGATTGCGCGTGCCCGTCTGCGCGGTGCCGGTCTTCGCCGCAACACTGACATACGGCATATTGATGGCACTCGCAAGTGCGTTCGTAACGCTTTGCCGCATGCCTTCGCGCACCACCGCGAGCGCGGAGGCATCGGCGGGCACGAGCGTAAAACGGGGAGTTTGGTTTGCAAGCAGTGTCGGCGTAAACAATTTCCCGCCGTTCGCCACTGCAGCGATGGCGCGTACCATCTGTATCGGCGTCACTTGCACCGAGTACTGCCCTATCGCGGTGAAATAGGTGTCGCCGAGATACCATGGCTCGTTAAATGTTTCTTTCTTCCACGCGGGCGTCGGAATAAGTCCGCTCGCCTCTCCGGAAAGGTTGACGCCGGTCGGCATCCCTAGTCCGAACTGCCGATACCAATAATCGAGCCTATCAATGCCGAGCCCTTTCTGACTTTTGAATCCGCCACCAACCGTGTAGAAAAAGATGTCCGACGACCATGCGATGGCCTTCTTCACGTCCACTGGACCGAGCGCTCGCCATCCTTTATAGATAAATTCTTTGCCCGGATGATACGGGTCCGGAATGGAAATAAAACCGGGGTCGTCAATAATGGTATCCGGCGTGATGATGCCGTCGGTGAGTGCGCCAGAAGCCACGAGCGGCTTCACGATGGAGCCCGGCGCATAGACGCCCTGCACCGCGTGGTCGAGGAATGGGCGCCCCGGATTCGCATTGTATGAATCAATGGTGCTTGCCGGTCCACCGTTCGACATCACGTTCGGGTCGTAGCTCGGGTAGGACGAAATGGCGCGCACGGCTCCGGAATCGACATCCAGAATAACGCCGGCTCCGGCAATAAAGTGATGGTCGCTCGCCACATTCGCGATGGCGCGCGAAAATAGTTTTTGCAGATTTGCATCAATGGATAACTGAAGCGTGCCGCCGCTCTCCGCAGGCACGACGAGCCCTTCGGAACGGACCCTGCCAAATGCATCGGTCTCGGTCAAAAGCTGCCCGTTTGTGCCCGTGAGAAGCAGGTCATATTCGGCTTCGAGACCGCTGATGCCGGTCTCGCTCGTGTCGTAATAGATGCCGCTCGTGTCTTTCTTCGGATACGAAACATACCCGATGATCTGGCTCAAAGACGGGAACGGATAATTGCGCAAAACGCTTCCGTCTTCTTTCTCGGCGTTCTCGGCTACGACAACTCCGTTTATATCAGTAATGACGCCGCGTGGCGCAAATAATATTCTCGCTTCAAGACTGTTGTGCGCGCTCTCCGCAGCAAATGCGGGACCATTCGCGATCTGCAGATTCCATGAACGAACAATGAGCACGATGAATAACAGACCGAACAGCACAGCGAGATACAGAAAAGTCCCACGCGAAAGAGGTTTTTCAAGCCGCCCCTCAAAGCGCGCGCGGTCGAAGGCAGGCGCGTTCGACGCGTCAAGAAATATCTCATCGGGAGCTATTTCCGGATCTTGTCGTCTCGCGCGCTTCCAGTTCATCTCCCGATGATACTCGCCGAGAGCCGACTGCGCACGAGTATCGCAATTATTGACAAACCGAGTCCGTACAGCGTGAATATCGGCAACGTTCCTGCATGCGGTGCGTAGTAGAGTGTGTCGGCAAACAAACCGGCGGCGAGCGGGACCAGAGGCTCAGAGAATGACGCGATGACTGCGAGCAGGACCGATAATGGCCACGGGAAAAGCAATACTGAAATGAATGTTGCGATGGTAAGTATGCCGCTGTATATCATGGTGTTGACGTTGCTATGAAAAACAAATTGGTGAGAGCCGTTCCGGTATCGCGCAGGAGAACCCAGGTAAGCGATGATGGATTCGTTGTCGGCATGATGCGCAGTGAGATGCCCGGCGCAGAAGGATCGCTGTCGATGCGCACAACGCTGCCGATCGGTAGCATGCCGGGGCCCGGAGCGAAGACCGTGTCGCCGACGTTGACTCCTGCGGAACGCGAGAGTGATGCGTTCATCGCACCTCCGCCGGCTCCAAAAATATTCAGAGGCATATCCGCACCCTTAATCCATCCGTGTGTCACCATACCCGGCGCAGAAAAAAGAGTTGCGCGGGAGAAATCTGTCGTGACCGACGAAATCGCGCCGAGCGGTACACCGCCTTCGCCGAAGGCTTCCATGCCGAGTGTGACGCCGGAATTTGAACCCACGGAAAGCACGATGGTGTCATATGGGCTTACGGGCGGATGCGCCATAACACCGGCGAGGATTCCGGGGTTTGCGGTTTTTTGCGATGCCGAGGCGCCGATGAGCGCGCCCACGCTTGCCTCCTTTTCTAGAAGTGCTTGATTCTCGCTCGCGAGCGCGGCGTTCTCTTCCATAAGTTGCTCATTTCTTGCAGCAAGCGCCGCTGTATCGCCAAAACTATTGAAAAACGCGTGACTCTTCAGGGCAATGATATTTGAAACATTGAATGCCGGAGCGAACGCCTGCAAAAAAAAGTTCGGTGCGATAAGCCGCACAAGGAGAACGAGCACGGCACAGGCGAGTGCACCAGTGCCCCACGAAATACTCGCGGACGACAAGAGCGCGTTACGCTTCGCTAAGAATGTCTTCTTCATCAACAAAGAAATCCGAGTAGGGCTCCGGGTCCTCGGTGACGATACCCGCGCCGCGCACTACTGCGGTCAAAGGGTCCGGTGCGACTCGGACTGGGACGCCGAGCATCTTCGCAAGTATTTGCGGCAAGCCTCGCAGAAGCGCTCCGCCGCCAAAGACCGTCACGCCATGCTGGAGCACATCTGAAAGAAGTTCGGGCGGCGTGTCTTCAATAACTTCTTTCATGGAATCCATAAGCGCGTCGAGGGACGGGGCGATGGCTTCGCGGATATGCGAATCGGAGAGCGTTATCTCCCGCGGAAGTCCGGTTGCAAAATCGCGTCCGCGCACGCTTCGCGAGAGCGTTTCGTGAAGCGGCATCACAGCGCCAATAGCGATCTTGACATCTTCCGCCGTGCGCTCACCGATGCCGAGCTTAAATTCGCTCCGTACGAACTCAATGATGTTGTCATTAAATCTATCGCCGGCAACGTGCGAGCTCCGCGATGCTACGACGCCCTTAAGCGCGATAACCGCAATATCGGTTGTCCCACCGCCGATATCGAGCACCATCGTGCCGACCGCCTCATGCACCGGCAGTTTCGCACCGATGGCACCCGCGACCGGCTCTTCCAGAATAATTGCTTCGCGCGCACCGGCATTTTTCGCCGCGTCGCGTACCGCACGGCTCTGTACATTCGTCACGCCCGTCGGCACACCGATGACTACGCGCGGACCGAAGAGGCGTACGCGACCGTTCTGCGCTTTGTTGATGAGATACGTGAGCAACTCCTCGGTCACTTCAAAGTCGGAAATGACGCCGTGGCTAAGCGGGCGTACGACGCGGATGTGCGCGGGCGTCTTGCCGAGCATTATCTTTGCTTCCCTTCCCACCGCTACCACTTGATGAGTTTTATCGTTAACCGCGACCGCCGATGGCTCGTTGATAACCACGCCCTTCCCGCGCACATACACGAGTGTGTTGGTCGTCCCGAGATCTATCGCGATGTCGTTGCTGAAGAGCAGATTTTTTGAGAACCGGGGCATACCACTATCCGACCAATTTAGCGCGTGAGGTCTTCACGACTTCTCCGGTTGCACGATTCACCACTTCAAATTCGCCTGTATTCACTGCATCTTTGCCGACCACGATGCGCTTCGGAATACCGAGCAAATCGCTGTCTGCAAATTTCTCTCCGGCGCGCATATCGCGGTCATCATAAAGAACTTCAACCCCTGCTCGTACCAAATCGTCGTAGAGCGCATCCGCTGTTTTAGAAATCTCATCGCTATCCTTACCAAGCGAGACGAGATGGATGGCAAACGGCGCTACGCCCTCAGGCCAGACCATACCTTTCTCATCGGCAAAAGTCTCGACGATGGTGCCGACGAGACGCGACGTGCCAAAACCGTAGCAGCCCACGATAGGCGTCTGCTCTTTTCCTTCTGTATCTTTATAGGTAAATCCAAATGCCTTGGGGTATTTCTGCCCAAGGTCGAACACGTTCCCGACTTCCACCGCGCGCGCTTTCATGAGCTTTCCTTTCCCGCATTTCGGACAAGCGTTTCCCTCTTTCTCCTTGGCAATCTCAACATTCACACAATGGGTGCAAGCGTTGCAGTAGAGAATGTCGTCCTCGCCGGCATCCGAAAGCGCCATGAATTCGTATGAAAGCTTCTCGGAGAACGCACCACCCGACGCTTCGGTCACCTTCACCTCGAGTCCGCACCGATTAAACGCCTTCAGGTAAGAAGCTTTGACGATTTCGTAGAACTTTTCAAAATCTTCCTGCGTCTCATGGAAGCTATACATATCTTTCATCCCGAACTCGCGACCGCGCATCACACCCGATTTCGCGCGAAGCTCATCGCGATATTTCTGCCCGATTTGGTAAATAGCTACTGGCAAATCTTTATACGAGAGCGCGTACTCCTGTGCGATTGGGGTCACGATTTCTTCTTCGCTCTGACCGAGCGCATACTCTTTCTCAGTGCGGCTCTGGATTTTGAAAAGTACGTCAACTGCGTCCCAGCCGCCGGTTGTCTTCCACTTCTCCGAGGGATGGAGTGTCGCCATGCGGATTTCCTGACCGCCGATAGCATCCATCTCTTCACGAATGATATTCTCGATTTTCGTGAGTACGCGCAGTCCTAAAGGGAGATACGAATATACGCCCGCCATCTCCTTATGCACGAAGCCGCCGCGGATAAGCAACTGCGCATTCTTGGCGACCTCATCCGCGGGCGCTTCCCGCCGCGTCTTCGTAAAAAGCTTCGACTGTCTCATGGGCAATAGTATAAAACAAAAGCCCGTGAGAAGCACGGGCTCTCGCGGGCAAATCTTGGCAGTTGGCGGTAGTTCAGTATTTCTGTTTGTAGAGGAGGATGGCACCCAAAATCCATCCTATTACTGCTACGATGGGGCCGGACGGATAGCTCGCGACATTACTGAACATGTGGTAATCGCCAGGCTCCCGAATAAGGAGGTAAAGTGGTAATGCCAATATCCAAAGAGCAGTTAACAGATTCCTTGTCGTTTTTGGTGACATTGTACGGCCTCTTTTGTCTTATGGTTATGAGGTATTCATAACCTTCTATCTACACACCAGTATACACGACTTGACTGAATTGTCAAGCCCTCTTTATCCGACGATGCGAAAAATATCGTGGGCGGTAACAACGACCATGAGCAAAATGAGGAAAATGAAGCCGACGGCGTTCAACGCCTGCGCAACGCTCGGCTTGATAGGCCGACGGATGATACTTTCAATGATGACGAAAAGGAGGCGACCGCCATCGAGCGCGGGGACCGGAATGAGATTGATGAGCGCGAGATTGATGGAAATGATGGCCATTATAGAAAATAGATAACCGAAACCTTGCATAGAGGCAGTACCGACGACACCTGCGATGCCAACGGGACCCGCGACCTGTGAGAGATCAGCCGAGAGCGTGAAGATTCCGTAGAAGAAATGCCACAAACCTTCGGCGGTCAACACGGTAGCGTTCCACGTGAGCGATGCACCTTCGATGATTGCCGAACCAAATGAGACTGGCACAACGCCAATGGTGGCGACTTCAACGCCGAGAACTGCTCGTGACGGATCCGAGACGGAGACACCTTTCTCGGGCCGTGCAAATATCGTTTCTTCTTTGTTACTCGCGTGTCGAATAGAAAGCGCGATGGTTGCGTTTCCTCCTCCATTCGCGACGAACTTCGTAAACGCAGCCGGGTCTATGCCCGAAAAAGCATAGTGCCCGTCTTCAGCAGAGAGGATGGAGTCGCCAGCAATGAGCCCCGCCTGCGCGGCCGGACTTCCGGGAAGCACGTTCGCCACCATAAGTTGCATATCGCGAGCAGTCGCAAGCTCGCTTTCTGAAAGCGCCCGTGGCGTGCCAATTACGAGCGCGCCCGTGATAAGCACGTAGGCAAAAAGAAGATTCATCGCGATGCCGGCGATGAGTACGAGCGCCTGCAGGATGCGCGGACGTTTCGAGAATGCGCGCGGGTCGCCACCCTCGCCGTCCTCACCAAATATCTTTACGAAGCCGCCGAAGGGCAGCCAGTTGAGTGTGTATTCAGTACCGCCTTTTTTCGCGATGAGCATCGCGCGCGGTGGATACCCAAGCCCGAACTCGTCCACACGCATCCCCGAGAGCTTTGCCGCGACAAAATGTCCGAACTCGTGCACCACGATAAGTGCAACAATGACAATGATAAAAATCAAAATACTCATCATTGGGCTATCTCTTCTTCTTTTCTTTCAAGAACTTTCATAAGCGAATCATTGCCGGCATCAATGAGTTTTTGTATCTCGCCTTTGAGACGTTTGATTTCATCCTCCCCCATTCCGCCCGCCTTTTCCGCCGCTTCAAGCGCCTTGAGTGCGTCGGTGCGGTGCGAGCGAAGCGTCACCTTCGCCTGTTCGGTCTTGTCTCCCGCGATTTTGGAGAGCTGCGTACGACGCTCGCTCGTGAGCTCAGGAAAGGAGACTCGCAGACCCTGGTCGTCGGTGGAAAGACCAACACCGAGATCGGCGTCGGTAATCCCCTTTTCGATTACTTTTAACAACTCTTTATCCCACGGAATGACACGAAGAGTGCGAGCGTCTTCAGTAGAGATAGAGGCGATATCGCGGATCGGTGTGCGCGTGCCGTATGCCTCGGGCTTCACCGCGTCGAGGAGCGTGGGCGTCGCGCGGCCGGTCCGCACGCCGGAAAGCTCGCGTGCGAGCCACTCCTCGGTATCTTTTATATTTGTCTTTAGTTTTGAAAAGTCGTATGCCATGCCTTCACTATATCAAACCTTTCGGAATGACGAGCGACAGATGTTCGAGAATCATGCGTACGGGCGCGCTGCGGTCGTACAGATGCCCCCGCAGAACCGCAATATCCGACAACAACGCGGAAATGACGGAAGTCTGACTTCCGTCATTTCCGCGCATGACCGCATACGCAGCCGCCTCAATGCCGTTCACGACACTAATCGCCTCGTCGCGCAATTCTCGCCGTTCTTCTTCGTCCTTTCCGCTCGTGAGCTTCTTTATCATCGCGCTTCTTTTTTCTTTGCTAGCTTTTATGAATTCTTCTGCATGTCCAGAAATTTCTATATTCTTTATTCTATATTCTATATTCTTCAACTCCTGGACGCGCGAACGTAACGTCGGCAACAGTCCGCCCAGAGTCGGCATAATGAGGAACAAGTACGCACCCTTCGGCGGTTCTTCAAAAAGCTTCAAGAGTGCGTTCTGCGCCTCGTGATATGTGCGGGTCGCAGAGATGATGACCACTTTATGTTCGCCCGTGAACGCGGCCCCCGCGGCGAGTTCGGAAACTCGCCGCGCATCCTCGACCGAGAGCAGTCCGTAGCGCATCACGACGACATCGGGATTCTTTTCTGCTTTTATCCCCAGCTCCTTTTCCGCCCACACCTGCGCAACTGCAATTCCCTCTTCCTCTCCTGCTTCAATGACAAACGCGTGGTGTTGCATCAGTCAATTGTAGCCCGTATTTTCTTGATTGCATTGACACTTGACAAGTGGTATTGAGTATGCTATACTTAACCTACGCAATCAACCAAGGAGGATGTCATGCGTATCGTTCTTTTCATCATCTGCAGTTTGATCTCGATTGCCGCAATGGCTACCGAGCCGACCAAGCAACGGTGTGATGCCGTGATCACGAAGTCGTTCAAGATGCAGGATCAAGAGGCTAGCATAAAGCTCTTGAATTCCAAGCCGGTCCAAGAATGCTTCCGGCGGTTCCCCGATTTGAACGACAAGTTCTTCCCGATCAAAATGGAATCGTCACGCGACCTGAAAGGACCGCCGGTAAACAAGGACCCGGCATACTCGATCAAGATGAGGTAGATTTGCCGCCCAGAAGCTGTTGCTTCTCGGGCGGTTTCTGTTTTTGGGCGAAGCGAAAAGGTCACAGATGCACGACTTGAATCCGTTAGGAGTGAGGCGACTTAGGGATTCAGAAGTACTCTTGTGGTGAGGCGCGGGCGAGGAGCGAGGTCTTTGTAATTTTTCACACGCCACAAATGCAAGGCACGGGTAGCGATTTTTCGTAGGCGTACCTGAGGTACGACGGAGGAAAATCGCGGGGCCCATAACGAAGCAGTTGGGGATGTGTGGAAAATTACTGTTTCGCCAAGATGCTTTTCTGGTAGGTGTCGAGATGCTTCAGCGCAATGCCAGTGCCGCGCGCGACACAATAGTAGGGATCAGAAGCGAGCTTCGCGATGACACCGGTGCGGCGGTAGACGAGTTCCGGCATCTGCCGGAGTTGTGATGAACCGCCAGTGAGAATGATGCCGTTATCAATGATATCGGCGGCGAGTTCGGGCGGCGTGTCCTGGAGCACCTTGCGTATCGCCTGTGTCATCTCGCGCAGCTCGCGCGCCATTGCGGTTACGAGCTCGTTGGTTGTGATATCGACGGTGCGCGGGAGCCCGCTCATCAGGTCGCGCCCCTTCACCGGCATGGTGAGCTCTTCATTCAACGGGACGGCGGCGCCGATTTTTATCTTAATGTCCTCCGCGGTCTTGTCACCGATGGAAAGGTTGTGCTGCTTTTTCACATGATCTATAACTGCGCGATCCAAGCGGTCGCCTGCACACTTGACTGAGGTGGACGCGACAATGCCGCCTAAGGAAATCACCGCCACATCGATGGTCCCGCCGCCGATATCTGCAACCATGCGTCCCATCGGTTCATGAATGGGAATACCGGCGCCGATGGCCGCAAGTATTGGCTCTTTCACTACATACGCATTTTTTGCGCCGGCCTTAAGCGCAGCTTCAATGACCGCGCGCTTCTCGGTGGAGGTCACGCCAGCAGGCACCGAGACAAGTACCGTCGGCTTGAACGGATTCCGTCCGAGCGCTTTTTTCATAAAATACCGGAGCATCGCTTCGGTCACGCGATAGTCCGCAATGACGCCATCCTTCATCGGACGATACGCAATGATGTCGTCGGGAGTGCGGCCTATCATCTGCTTCGCCTCGGTACCGATGGCAAGTATCTTGTTGCCGCCGAACTTGCCGTGTGCCTTCCCCACCGCGACAACTGACGGTTCATTGATAACCACACCCTTCCCAGGCACGAAAACGAGGACATTGGTGGTCCCGAGGTCAATGCCGAGTTTGGGAGAAAAGAAAGACATTGCCTGCATACTACCCTTTCGCCGTACACAGGGCAAAAGTTGAGGTAAGTGGTAGGATAGGCACAATGCAGGGAGAAATGAATTTCATTATTGAGGGCGGGAAAAAGCTTTCGGGAAAAGTGGAAACAAGCCGTTCCAAGAATGGCGCTGTCGCACTCCTCGCTGCATCCCTACTGAACGCCGGGCGCACCACGCTTGAGCACGTGCCGAAAATCGAAGAAGTCAATCGGCTTATTGAAGTGTTACGTTCCATTGGCATACGCGTTGAATGGAAAGGCTCCAGCGTTATCATCGTTCCGCCCGAGAAAATTTCTCTCAAATCCATTGACCGCGTTGCCGCGACGAAGACGCGCAGTATCCTGATGTTCATCGGGCCTCTGCTCCACCTCTTCAAAAAATTTGAATTGCCGCAATCAGGCGGCTGTACGCTCGGA
>JANLIU010000068.1 GCA_024654305.1 Candidatus Parcubacteria bacterium | reverse complement strand
CGTGAGCGACGTGTTGATGGAGCGGGTCATCGTCTCGTCGATGGACTTCCCTATCGTGTCTTCAAACGATTCTCGGAGGCCGAGCTTCTCGTTGCGCGCCAGGTGCTCGCGCACGCGGTCGAAGATGACGATAATGTCGTTCACGACATACCCGAGTAGGGCGAGCATCGCGACGATAAAGAGCGAATCGACCTCTGTGCCGGTGAAGCGCGCATACGCGGCGAAAAAGCCCGCGGGGACGATAAGGTCGATAGCGAGCATCGCGATAACCGTGAGCCCGTAGCCCCAACTCGGGACCGGCTTCGACACTTTGCGGAACGCAAAGGCGATATAGAGCACGATCACAAGCATCACGGCGAAGATGGCCAAAAGCGCCTTGTTAGCGAACTGACTGCCGAGAGCGGGACCGACGGACGTGTAGGCGAGCTCCGTCGTTGATGCGTTCGCGGAAATCGCAGAGAGAACGGAAGTGTGTTCCGCCGGCGTCATGGTACGCGTGCGGATGGAAACACCGTTATCGCCGAAAACGCGTACCGATGCCGTGCCGAGTGATACGGTATCGACTTGTTTCTGAATATCGGAGAGCGCCGGTCGTGCCTTGTCGTAATTGACCTGCATCATGGACCCGCCGGTGAAGTCGATGCCGAGCGGCAAACCCCAGAGAAGGATTGCACCGACAGCGCCCACAAGGAGAAGTCCCGTGAGCCAGAAGAAGAAACCGCGATGGTTGATGATGAACATAAATTAATGTTTACGGAATCCCGAGCTGAGCAGAAACTTCCACGAACCGTGCTCTTCCTCCGGCACGATGGCGAGCAGGAAGACGCGCGAGAGCGACACCGCGGAAATAAATGAGGCGAGCACGCCGAGCACGAAGACGAGTGCGAACCCTTGTACGATGCTCGTCCCGAGCCAGAAGAGGATGACGCCGGAAATAATCATCGTGAGGTGACCATCGCGAATGGCTGGCCACGCGCGAGAGAAGCCGATGTGCACCGCCTCCCTTGGAGACTTTCCATCACGCAATTCTTCTTTCGTACGCTCAAAGATGAGAACGTTCGCATCCACCGCCATACCCACCGAGATGATGAGCCCCGCGATGCCGGACGCCGTGAGCGTCACGGGGATGACCTTGATGACCGCGAGCATGAACGCGAGATATTCGGCGAGTGCGACGGAAGCGACGACACCCGGTAGGCGATACCACGCGACCATGAAAAGCGCGACAATAGCAAAGCCGATGATACCCGCAGTGACACCTGCGCTGATAGCCGCTGCGCCGAGAGTCGGGCCGACGGCGGAACTGCTTTCAAGAGTAATGGGCACCGGGAGCGCGCCGAAGTTCAGGTTGCGCACGAGATCGCGCGCCTCGGGCGCGGTGAAGCGGCCGCTGATGGTCGCTTGCCCGCCCGGTATCGCTTCTTGGATGGTCGGCGTAGAGATCGGCTGACCATCGAGGAATATGGCGAGGGTCTGACCGACGTTCTCGCTCGTGATCTTTTCAAAAAGTTTCGCACCGTCAGAATTGAAATTAAGGAGTACCTGCGGCGCCGCGAGGCCGGCCGTTGCGCCTGAACCGAACTGAAGCGCGGCGCTTGCGAGATAGCGGCCGGTGAGACCGGTCGATATGAACGTCATTTGAGTTGTCGTACCGACCTTTGTCGTCGTTGCGAGGCGGAAGTCCAAAGTCGGCGTCTCTCCGAGTGCCGCAACGGCGGCCTTGATGTCAGTCACACCCGGCAAGGCAACGATAAGACGATCCTCGGTGGTGCCCGAAAGCGCACTCGCTTGTTCGGTCTGCACGATAGGCTCGGCGACGCCGAAGAGATTCACCCGACGCTCAATAACGCCCTGGAGCGCCGAGAGTGCGTCGCTCTGCTCTCCGGACGGGGTCTGCGACATATCGGCCTTATAGACCAGCTCGGTGCCTCCCGCGAGGTCGAGGCCGAGCTTGAAGCGGTAGGAGCTCAGCGGATCGGCCTGAGTCGACCACACAAAGTAGGTAAGTAAAAGCCCCACAATGAGAGCAAAAATCGCAGATACTCGAAAACGAGTCATGCGTGGATTATAGCCGAAATTAATAAAAAGCGAAGGTCTTGCGGAATTATTTATATACTGCCTTGTAACTTTACTGCTCATCGCACTACGGTTTCGTATTATTTTCCACCTATCTTATCCACAGTCTGAATCCTATTTCGTTCTCTCCTCTCGAGAAATTCTGTAGAAATTGCATCAATATCCTCCTTCAAGAGGGCATATCTCTCAGGAAGGTTTTTAGTCTCCCTCTCTCCTTTCCGCAAGGGTCACGACATTGCTGAGGAAAAAAGCGACCGTGATAGGGCCGACGCCGCCCTAAATATGCACAGCTCCGCAAGGCGACGCCTTGCGGGAATGTGCTAAAATAGCTCGATGGCGATACGCAAAACTTCTTTCGCAATTGATGAATGGTATCACTGCTACAATCGTGGCGTCGACAAGAGAATTACCTACGAAGATAAGGATGACTATCGCAGATTTCTTGAGCAACTTTATCTCGCAAATAACGACATTCCCCTAAAACGAGACGACATCGGTATGTGCGACTTCGAGAAAATCCTGCAAATTCCACGCGATGGGTCCCTTGTTGCTATTGGCGCATTCTGTCTCATGCCAAACCATTTTCATCTGGTGCTCAAAGAAATCGTAGAAGGAGGTATCACGACATTCATGCAGAAGTTAGGGACGGCGTACACAATGTATTTTAATGCACGACACGAACGGACTGGAAATTTATTTACGAAGCCGTTTCGGTCTCGACATATAGATACCGATCGTTACTTTCAATACCTCATCAATTACTTACACTGTAATCCGGCGGAGCTATATGAGCCGAAATGGAACACAGGTGATATTAAAAACTTGAGTGTCCTGAGCGAAAAACTCGTCGCATATCCGTATTCGAGTCTTGGTGCATACGAAAATAAAAAACTCCCGATACGCTGTATTCTCGATGAGACCGTTTTCGATATTGTGCACGTAACACCTGCTAAACAAATGATTCGGGAGGCACGAGAATATTATCTCGAAAATCCTGATCTCTTTTAGTTACCGCAAGGCGTCGCCTTGCGGGGAAACACGCTCGGCAAGGGTAACGGCGTTGGAGAAGAGGCAGGCGACCGCGAGGGGGCCGACGCCGCCGGGGACGGGAGTGAAGAGCGAGCACATGGGGGCACAGGCAGGGTCGGCGTCGCCTTTGATCGCCCCGCCAGATTCTGAGGTACCCGCGTCGATGAGCACTGCACCGTCTTTGAGCATGTCGGGTTTGATGAGGTGCGGCGAGCCGGCCCCGGAGACGATAATGTCCGCGGTGCGAAGCACCGCGGCGAAATCTTCCGACGTCCTCGTGAGCACCGTAACGTGTGCCCCTTCTCGGGCGAGCCACGTTGCGACTGGCGCCCCGACTAAGAAGCCCCTGCCGATAACGACTGCTTTCTTCTCTCCCGGCTCGATACCCTGTGCGCAGAAAATCTCGGCGATAGCACCAACGACGGGTGGCAACAATGAAGGGTTTCGTAAACCTTTCATTTCAAAATTCGCACGGGCGACAGAGGAGAGTACGTCTGCATCTTTTCCTATCGGGATAGCATCGCACACTTCTTTCGTATCAATGCCGTTCGGCAATGGAAGTTGCACAATGATTGCGTCCACGTCTGATTGTGTAATGGCCGATTTAAGTTCTTCGGCCGAAACCGATTCGGGAAACTGCCGCACTTCGAGTACGCACCCCGCATCCGCCGCGCGCTTCGCCTTAATAGCGAGGTATGACTTCGTCGCAGGCGTTTCGTTCGCCACTAGTGCGAGCACACGCGGCGGATGCGGCAATACCTGCGCGCGCGCTTTCGCGCGCGCGAGCACCTCAGCCGCCATCTTCCGTCCGTCGATAATCATAGTATTCCCCATTCGCGCTTCAACTCTGTAATACCATCTACGAGCGAAACCGACGCTGTGAAGTCGAGCAAATCCTTCGCGCGCGTCACGAGAGCGCATGACGTCCGGGGCTCTATACGCGGCGGCACATACTCCCTTTCTCCGCCGAAAGCATCGGCGAGCTCGTTCACCGATGTTCCGCGGCCCGTGCCGATATTGATGACTTCCCCGTTACCGACTTCTGGACTTTCCCCCGCTGCAATAAGCGCCGCGACAATATCGCGCACATGAATGAAATCGCGTGTCTGCTCCCCATCACCAATAATCGTAAGCGGCTTCCTTTCTTTGCGAAGTTTCAAGAATTTCCCGACGACAAGTGCGTAAGGACCTTCTGGATCAAGTCCCGGACCGTACACATTGAAGAAACGGAGCGACACTGTCTGAATACCGTAGAGCCGATTTGCGAGCGCGAGGTATTGTTCGCTTACATATTTATGAAGTCCATACGGGCTCACCGGAGTTGCTGGCAAATCTTCGGAAAGAAGCGATGCGTCCATATCCCCATAGACAGCGGCAGAAGAGGCGAGAACAACGCGAGTTCCGTTCCTTACCGCCGCGAGCACATTTACGGTTCCCGTGACATTTACACCATGCGTCTCCGCAGGATGTTGGATCGAATATTCAACTCGCGGCAACGCTGCTAGATGGAAAACGACGTCAGCACCCCGCAAGAGTGGCACAAGAGCTTCTGCATCGCGCACGTCAACGACATGGAGCGTTGCTGCGGCAGGAACGAGCTCGCGCTTCCCTGCGACGAGCGAATCGACAACTGAAACGGCATACCCTTTCTCCAAGAGTGCACCCACCAGATGCGACCCGATGAATCCCGCCCCGCCTGTAACAACAGCTCTTTTTTTTGTGGTCATGTTCCGGAAAAAGACGCGAGCGCGCGGAGCGTCTTGAGCGCGATGGCGAGGTCGAGACCGAACGAGCGATGTTTCAAGTAGTACAAATCAAACGACAGTTTCCGTCGCGTGCGTGCGACGTCCGCTCCTCCGCGCGGCGCGTCGTAATCATGAATCTGCGCCCAGCCAGAGAGACCGGGGGCGATGAGGTGTCGCAGGCCGTATTGCGGAATCTCGCGCTCATAGACCTCGGCAATCGAAGGTAGCTCGGGCCGCGGACCAATGAACGATAGGTCACCCATAAGCACATTCCAGAGTTGCGGTAGTTCATCAATGCGCGTTTTGCGAAGCAGGTGCCCGAGCGCGGTAGTGCGGTTCTTTTTTTGCAACTCCGGGTCGCCGTGGTCGTTGAATAGTTTTGAGCGTAGCTTGATGAGATGAAACACGCGGCCTCCCTTACCGATGCGCTCGCTCCAAATGAAAGGCATGCCGCCGCCTAAAGCCAATAACAGCGCCGCGAGACCGATAAACGGGATGGCGACTACCGAGCCCAGAAGCGCAAGTGCGATGTCGAAGAGACGCTTACTGTTGTCATAGAACGTACGGTGCCTGGGAAGCGATTCGAGTAACTGGGCCGCGTCAAGCTCTTCAAGCGGTACACGATCGAAGACCTCTTCGTAGAGCGGAGCAAATTCCATTTCCGGAGTAGCACCCTCCGACAGGCTTTTCTTTTCTATTCGACCGACAAATCGAATCAAGTACGCTGTGTTACCATTCACTTCGTCATAGAGCTCAAGAGCCGCGGGCCCCGAACCGACCAATATAACAGGTGTCCGCTTTCCTTCTGCGATTTCGCGATTCATGCGATAAAAACGCCATACGCTTTCAGCGACCACTGAAATAACGAGATACAGGATGAGAATAGTCTTCGGCGCTATATCCAGAGGCAATACGAAAAAAAGAATGGCTGAAATCGCCACGGTCGCTGCTTGAGCGCCGAAAATGCGTATACCCATCACGCTCCGGATCGGTCGTGTCTGTTTCTCGTAGAGACCCGCAATATAGAACACCATGAGCGAAAGGAAGAACATCGGCAAAAACGGCACGAGATTCGCTTCGAAGTAACCGAAAGGGGGTATGGACAGGTTCCGTAGAGTAAGAGCGGCCCAGAGGGACGCGACCAAAATGAGGAAATCCCCTATAAGCAGAATCGCCGTCTCGCGGCGGTCAAAAGCCATACGTGTTATAACCTGATACTATAACGTAAAGTTGTATTGTACAGCCCCATGAAGAAAATCTTATTTGTGATAACGAAATCGAACTGGGGCGGCGCCCAGCGCTATGTCTACGACCTCGCGACCGCACTCCCGAAAGAGCAGTTCGAGGTCAGCGTCGCATTCGGTGGTACTGGCGAGGCAGGAGCATCTGTCGGATTGCTCGCAGAACGCCTTGCCAGTGCCGGAGTGCGGACAATCTTTCTCTCTTCGTTCGCGCGCGATGTCGGCATTGCTCGAGAATTCTCTGCGTTCTCTGAACTGCTCCGTGTTATACGAACAGAACGGCCGGATGTGCTCCACCTAAACAGCTCAAAAGCCGGAGGTCTTGGGGCGCTTGCTGGGCGTATCATCGGAATACAAAGAGTTATTTTTACCGCACACGGGTTCGCACACAACGAGATGCGGCCATTCTATCAGCGCGCTCTGATTTGGGTTGTCTCGTGGCTCACTATTCTTTGTGCGGATGTAACCATTGTCTTGTCCAATTATGAACTCAAACGTGCTCCTGTGATTTTCTTTCGCAAAAAATTGGTCGTCATACATAACGGTATAGATATGCATATGCAATTTGATTCGGGAAATATCATTCGAAATGCGTTTCCTTCAGGTGTACAGATAACCGGTACCATCGGTGAAATGATAAAAAATAAAAATCAAATTGCACTCGTGGAACAGGCGAAAAATGATCCTGACATGTATGTCGCAATTGTTGGCGCAGAAGGAGAGGAACGTCCCCATCTGGAAGAGAAAATAAAAGAATATAGTCTTGCCAATCGGGTAAAGATTTTTGGATTCATTCCAGTGTGTGAAGTCTTGCACGGATTTGACGTGTTCGCGCTCCCCTCGCTCAAAGAAGGGTTGCCGTATGTGCTCCTCGAAGCAAAGGCTGCAGGCCTTCCTATTATTGCAAACCGCGTCGGGGGCGTGGGTGAAATTCTAGACGCAAAAGATATGAATGAGTTCTCATTAGAACAGATGGTGAAGAAAACTGTTGTTTTGTATCGCTAAGAGTCTGATTCAAAAACTCTCAGATGCAAGGCGCGGACGAGTACCGTACTGAGCCGTACTTAGTGGTACGGCGAGGGAGGGACGGAGTCTGCAACAAAGCAGATGAGGTTTTTGGGCAGGCTCTAACCCCCTAAATATTCGTTGTCGTCAGTGGTGCGGGTGGCGCCGCGGCCGTGGCGCGCGAGCGACGTGACGATGCCGAGCATCGCAAACTCAAGCACCAGATGCGAGCCGCCCGAACTCATGAACGGTATCGTGGTACCGGTCACGGGCAATAATCCGAGACTGATGCCGGTATGGATAGCGATGTGTGCGGCGAGGAGAATAAGAACCCCGAGCGTAAAGAAAGCATCGAAGTTGGTCGCGGCGGCTCGCGCTATCTGCGCGAGCCGCGTAAGAATGAGCGCATACAAAGCCAATAATATCACGACTCCCGCGAAGCCCCACTCCTCCGCGAATGCAGCGAAGATGAAATCGGTTTGATACTCCGGAAGGAAACGGAGTTTCGATTGCGTTCCATAGCCGATGCCTTTCCCGAACAATTCTCCCGAGCCGACGGCTATCTTCGCTTGATACGCGTTATAGCCTGAGCCGTGTATGTCGCTCGCGGGATTGATGAATGAAATGATGCGTGTGCGCTGGTATGGCTTCAATCCTTCAAACCAAAGCACCGAGGCGACAATGAGCCCGATGAGCCCGAGTATGGCGAGATGCTTCTTTGAAATGCCGGACACGAGCATCATGCCGAGCCAGAGCATTCCGAATATAATGGCATTCCCCATGTCCGGCTCAACGAGGATGAGCAATGTGAAGGTGAGCGCATATGCGCCGGAAACGAGAATGTGACGAAAGTCACCTATCTCAACATGCCGGCGCGAAAGATATTTCGCGAGGAGCGCTATGAGTGCAAGCTTCGCGAAGTCGGCGGGTTGGAACGAGACCGAGCCGAGCGAGAACCACGCGCGCGCGCCCATCACCGGATGGGCGAGCACCAAGAGCGAAGCTAACAGAACGCCCGCGATGACGTAGAGCGTCATGACGATCGACGTCCGCCGAATGAACCGCATATCAAATGTTGAGATGGCAAAATAGGTCACGGTCGCGATAAGGAGCCACAGAAGCTGGCGCGAGGCGAGTGAATCGCCCTGCCCAAACGTGCTCATGGTGAGTATACCGACCAGCGAAAGAGTTATCGCCGGAAGAAGAAGTGTCCAATCGAAAAACAAACGGGAGCGGGCGAGCAACTCGGAAGCCATGATACTCAGAGCCCTACCTACCGGTCAGGCAAGGGAATAATCGGCACGACTTCTATCGCAGCTGGCGTAGCAGAAAATGCCGCGCTCCATGTAAATGTCGCGGTCGCCTGCCCTTGCGCCGGGATTGACGGCACGACCGTTTGCGAAGCGGCAATGACATCGCCATTTTTGTTATGCACGATGACTATCATCCGCACATTGCTGAAGGAAGTAACGGTCGGATTGGTGAGGACCGCTTGAACACGCGGCGCGCCGAGCGTACCGCCTTGGAAGGTGTTCGATACCAATGGCACATTGCGCTGATTCGGGGTCATGGAGAACCATTGTACTGAAGATGTCGCCACATTAAGGAAAGCTCCTATCACTGCTTGTTTCCCCGAAAAGATCTGCGGAACATAGACCGGCACGCTCACTCCAGGCGGCAAATCTACCGTGCCCGTCACCTCCTGTATCAACGCCTGTCCTTTGCCATAGAGTGTGATGCGATACGGAACATTTTTTGCCGCGGCAGTCGTATTTTTATTTTCAATGGAAGCAATGATGTCGGTTCGGCCCCCGCCATATTCCAATGCTTGAGTGTAGAGAACTGTCGGCGGCTGATTCTGTGCAGTGCAAAGATACGAGCAAGGACCGCCGCAATCGATACCCGCCTCATTTTGATTCTGAATGCCGTCGGTGCAGGAGGGCGCCTTTGATATGGTCGCAATGAGTACAACACTTAAAAAAGCGGCAATGACTGCACCGATGATAAGCAGAATAAGGAATCTCCGTCGTGCTGCCCAGGGCATGAGGCTAGTATAGCAAAACGCAGCGCTTCGTTAGGCACGAGATATCCGCTACTGACCGGCCAATTCGATATGTGAAGCGAATACAATGCCGTCAGTCAGTGTACCAGTAATCGTAATCTTTCCCGGAGCACCGCAATTCAGCGCCTGTTGCTGGCCGACGCGATACAGTGATTTTAGCCAGTCTTGCAGGGTAGTCTGGAGAAGGCCATTTGTACCTTGCGCATTGCCAGTTGTAAGAGAGTATTCACTGAAGCTCGCATTTCGATAATCAACCGTCCAAGTTTTATTGTTATTATCGGTGAAGAGAAGGGTTGAAGCATCCTTGAGGAGCGGAGAACAGATGTCGCTTGTCGTCAGTATCACAGGGGTGCCTGAAGAAGTTTGAGAATTTGAGGTTTGTGTTATTGGTGTTGCCTGCTTGTTCTGCACATACGCATACACCCCGCCGCCGATGAGGAGAACGGCGATGAGCGCGAGGAGGAGAGGTGAGATAAATCCTTTTTGTTTAGTTTTCATGATTACTTTGCGACAAACGAATTTATAATTTCGTCGGCATTATCTTTAAGTTGTTGAGAAATCGGGCTACCACTGTAGTTGAAGAGGAACATTTTATTTCCTACTTTAATGAAAGTATTAACAACGGTAACTCCCACTGGATGATCAGTAGTAACACCCGTCAGCCTAAGTGCACTTATTCCGTTAATACTTATGTTCTCCATTCCATCATCATGAAAACCTTTGGAGGAAATAAATTGATCGTAATTAATATTGGATTCAATCTTATAAATCATGAGATTTACAGAGAGAAGATCACTTGGCGCAGGATTGTCATAGCTAAACTCTTCTTGATAATTAGAAAAGCTGGTGTCCCCGCCAATAACGTCGCTTCCGCCCAGACCTCTTTGGGTGAAGTCTTTTTCCGAATTAGTAGTGTGCACATACCAATTCGAAGGATATTTAATTGTGTAGCTGTATCGTGTATTGCTATATACTTTCCAATTCGCAATCTGAGAGTTCGAGGTTTGTGCCGTTGAAGCAGTAAATTTGAAGGTAGAAAGCATTTGGTCGAATACCTGCGAGTAATCCTTATTATCAAGCATATAGTAGTACACTTGATAAATAGTATTACTGCGCGAGAATAATACTTTAACAACTTGCGTCCCTGCGGTTGGGCCGGGACCATCTACTGCTTTTGCTAAGCCCGATAACTTGGTTGCAGAAACGTTACCGCCTACTTTCATTTCAGTTTTCGAGTAATCAACGAGGGAGTTTTGAGCATCTTCAATATACTTTTCTATTCCTGGTGTACTCCCTTCTGTAACTGTGATATTTATGTGTGGCGGGCTCTGATTCGTGGAACACAACGGCAACTTCGACTGACTATAACTGAAACCAACATAAGATACGCAATCTATAAGAAACCAATTCAATGGATATTTGACTTCAAACCCATATTGAGAATTCGTATACGTTTTCCAATCCGAAGTCTGCGCCGCTACAGGCTGACTTGCCTGCTTGTTCTGCACATACGCATACACCCCGCCGCCGATGAGGAGAACGGCGATGAGCGCGAGGAGGAGAGGTGAGATAAATCCTTTTTGAGAGGTTTTCATATGCTGAAAATACCACAATTTGCTCTAGATTTCAAGTGTTTGGTTCTGGCGGGTAGCTACTGATGTTCGTTATCTGATACGACCGTCTGAGATAACGAACAATGTCGTGTACCATATTTCACGCTATAGAGTAAAAGAAGGTACATTATCAAAACGACAATCCGAGGTGGGTGTGCACAAATTCCCAACTGAAAATAATCCGTGAATACCCGTTCGAAAATGAACACCGCACAAATCTAGTTTGCGCGGTGGAAGTGAATGGTCGGGGTGGATGGATTCGAACCACCGACTTCCTCTGTACATCGTCTCTCCAATTGATACGCCTGCCTGATTACGCGGCTGCGGACAGGCAGACAGGAGAAAAACTCGTTGCGGGACCGAACCCTTCATCAAACGACACGAGTTGACGACTACTTGAGGCACGCTACCAGGCTGCGCCACACCCCGACTGTTCGAAAGATCTATTCGAGTACTCGGTTCTGGCGGTTAGCTACTCTCCCCATCTGAAACGATGAGTACCATCGCCGCTAGGAGGCTTGACTGCCGTGTTCGGAATGAGAACG
>JANLIU010000033.1 GCA_024654305.1 Candidatus Parcubacteria bacterium | reverse complement strand
GATTTCATAATTCGTCTGCAGAATGCCGCAATGATCGGCAAGAAAGAAGTTTCTCTTCCGTATTCGGAACATCTGCTCACTATCGCGAAGAAACTTCGCGAGCTCGGTTTCGTCTCGCACGTGGAAGTGAAAGAAAAAGAAGAGGGGAGTGTGAAGAAGAATATTATCGTAGAACTCGCCTACAACGAGCGAGGTCAAGCGAAATTGCGCGGCGTAAAGCGCATCAGTAAGCCGGGCCGTCGGCTCTATGCTCCGCATACCGCCGCGCATAAAGTGAAAGGCGGCACGGGTGCGCGCATTCTTTCGTCTTCGCTCGGCATCATCACCGATGCCGAGGCGCGCAAGAATAAGGTCGGCGGCGAGGACTTGTTTGAAATTTGGTAATCATTTTTATATGTCACGCCTCGCAAAAAAGCCGATTTCAGTAGGAAAGACCGCCGTTTCAGTGGCGGGCGGCACGCTGACCGTGAAAGGTACAAAGGGCACACTCACCAAGCGCGTGCATCCTACGGTGGATATCATGGTCTCTCCGGAGGGCGTTATGATTACACCGAAGGACAGTTCACGCCTTGCAAAAGCCCTCACCGGCACCTATGCGTCGCACGTGAAGAATATGGTTCAAGGTGTCGAAACGCCGTATGTGAAAAAGCTCATCATGGACGGCGTTGGCTACAAGATGGAGGTCAGGGGCCCGGATGTGGTGCTCACCGTCGGTTTTTCGCACACCGTGCCGCTCACGATACCTGACGATGTGACGGCAAAAGTGGAGAAGAACGTGATGACGCTCGAGAGCGCGAACAAAGAATCGGTCGGACAATTTGCTGCAAACGTTCGTCGCATCAAACCGCCGGAGCCGTATCTCGGCAAAGGCATTCACTATGAAGGCGAAGTCATCCGCCGCAAGCAGGGCAAGAAGGCCGTCTAATATTGTATGAACCACAAACCGACAACGACCAGTGAACTCCGTAAACGCCGCCACGCGCGCGTGCGCGCCACTATCAAGGGCACAGGGACTCGCCCGCGCCTCGCGGTATTCCGCAGTAATCGCTTCGTGTCCGCACAACTCATCGACGATACGGCAGGGAATACTATTGTTGCATCGCACGGGCGCGAATTTAAGGGCGCACAGTCGGTGCAAGCGAAGTCGGTGGGTACTGCTATCGCGAAAGCTGCGAAAGCGAAAGGCATCACGGCAATCGTCTTTGACCGCGGCGGGTATCGCTATGCCGGACAGGTGAAAGTGCTTGCAGATGCTGCGCGCGAAGGCGGACTTACTTTTTAAATACTATGACTACACCAATGGAACCGGAGATCATAGAGGAAGTAGCAGTCGCAACTACGCCTGAAGTAGTTGAGGCTGTAGCGGAAGCAACACCAGTCGAGGCAGTGCCGGCTGAAGCGGCACGCGCTCCGCGCGCCGGCGGTCGCGGAGCCATGCGCGGTCGTGCCCCGCGCGGCGGCGGTCGCGGCCGAGCCCCGCGCGAGCGCGGCGAATTCGACCAGGTCACTATCGATGTGCGTCGCGTGGCGCGCGTTATGGCAGGCGGCCGCCGTTTCAATTTCAGCCTTGTTATCGTCATTGGCGACAAGAAGGGTCGTGTCGGCGTCGGTCTCGGGAAGGCCGCCGATACTGCACTTGCCATCGACAAGGCGACCCGCGATGCCAAGAAACATCTCTTCACCGTCCCTCGCACGAAGTCGGGTTCCATTCCGCACCAGGTAGAGGCGAAGTACTCTTCCTCGGTGGTCGAGATCATCCCATCGAAAGGACGCGGACTCGTCGCCGGTTCGGCGATGCGCACCGTGCTCGACCTCGCGGGCGTGACCGACGTCGTGACCAAGATACACTCGCGCACGAAGAACAAGCTCACCATCGCGCGCGCGACTGTCGCGGCACTCAAGAAATTGCGTTCGGCGTAATCTTTTTACCATGCAACTCAATTCACTTTCTCCCCGCACGAAGAACAAGAAAAATGCGCCGGTCGGCCGCGGCGGCAAGCGCGGCAAGACCTCCGGTCGCGGCGGCAAGGGGCAGACCGCGCGCGCGGGGCATCACATCCGTCCGGAGGTGCGTGACCTCATCAAGAAGCTCCCGAAGCGTCGCGGCCACGGAAAGAACCGAGCGCGTTCAGTTAAGGTCAATCGCATCGCGGTTTCCGCGGTCAGTCTCGCGGCTCTTGAAGTCGCATATAAGGCAGGGGAGACAGTCTCGCCGGCGTCACTTGTTTCCAAAGGTCTCGTGCGCCGTGCGAAAGGACGCGCGCCGATAGTGAAAATCCTCAGCACCGGGACGCTCTCTAAAGCGCTCGTTATAAAAGGTTGTACACTCTCCGTAACCGCGCGCGCTGCGGTCACTGCAGCCGGCGGCACTATTTATGGTGAGCAAAGTCGAACCGTCCATGCTTAATTCTTTCATCCACAAGCTCAAACTTGCTTTCGGTGCTTCCGAGATACGTTCCCGCATTTTCTTCCTCATCGGCGCGCTCGCGCTGTTCCGCCTTCTTGCCTCTATCCCAATACCGGGTGTTGATAAGAACGCGCTCGCCGCATTCTTCGCGAACAATCAATTTTTCGGGCTTTTGAATATCTTCTCCGGCGGCGGGCTTTCCTCACTTTCCATCGTGATGCTCGGCGTGGGCCCATACATCACGGCGTCCATCATCATGCAACTCGGCACCATCATCTTCCCGCAGGTGAAGCAGGCGTATTTTGAAGAAGGCGAAGCCGGTCGTGCGAAGTTCATCGAGTGGAGCCGTCTGCTCACCATTCCTATTGCGGTTTTGCAGGGCATTGGTTTCTTGCTTCTTCTCGAGAGCCAGGGAGTTATCGCGCATTTGGGCACGATAGAGCTCATCGCCAACATCGCGCTCGTTGCTGCCGGCTCAATGCTTCTCATGTGGCTCGGCGAGCTCGTGACCGAATTCGGTATCGGCAACGGCGTGTCGCTCATCATCCTTGCGGGCATTCTCGCAAGTGTGCCGTCAAGTATTTCGCAGACTATATTCGCGGCATCCGCCGCGAATATTCCCGCGTACGTCGCATTTACCGCCCTCGCGCTCGCGATGATCTATGCGGTGGTAGTTGTCTCCGACGCGGAGCGCTCCATCCCCATCGCGTATGCACGCGCGGTGCGCGGTGCGGCGATGTCGCAAGGCGCCGCGACCTATCTTCCGATACGCCTTCTACAGGCCGGCGTTATTCCAATCATCTTCGCGCTCTCACTTCTTCTTTTGCCCCAAATGGCGCTCTCAATGCTTGGTGCCCTGAAAATATCTTTCGCATCAAGCGCGGCGCTCTGGTACTCCGCATTCCTCTCTAATCCGTGGCAGTACGGCGCGGCGTATTTCCTTCTCGTGGTGCTCTTTACCTACTTCTACACTGCCGTTACCTTTGAGCCGCATCGTGTCGCCGAGAATCTCCAGAAGACCGGTGCATTCGTCCCCGGTGTGCGCCCTGGCCGCGAAACTGAGGAATACATCGGCAAGGTCGTGAACCGCATCACGCTTCCGGGCGCCTGTTTCCTCGGCCTCATTGCCGTCATGCCGTCCGTCATCCAAGGGCTCACGGGCGTCACCACACTCGTCCTCGGTGGCACCGCGCTCCTCATCGCTGTGCAGGTCGCGCTCGATCTTGCTCACAAGATAGATGCTCAAGTTTCTCTCAGAGAATACTAAAAGTGCTAGAGTAAGCGCATGGACCCCGTTAGAGACAAGACATTAGAAATGTCTGCCGACTCGCACGCGAGTCGGGTCTCTAACGGGGTGGAAACGCGCACGATATTTTTTATAGGAAAACCCGGATGCGGGAAAGGCGATCAGGCAAAACTGCTCTCGGAGAAGACGGGCTGGAGGGTCATAACGGCTGGCGCCCAGTTCCGAGCAATGTCTTCTGAAGATACTCCCGTCGGGCGGAAAATGAAGATTGATAATGATGAGGGTCTTCTTCAGCCTCACTGGCTCGCGACGTATCTTTTTCTCAAGTCGCTTATTTCAATCGGAGAGAATGAGAGCGTTATTATTGATGGTTTCTGTCGCGAAGTTTCCGAGGCACAGATTATCGCTGATTCATTGGTATGGGTCGAGCGTCCATTCTCGGTTTTATATTTGAAGGTGTCCGATGAAGAAGTAACCCGTCGTCTCGCCCTCCGGAAGGGAATTGAGGGTCGCGCAGATGATAGTGTCGTTGACGAGCGTCTGAAAGAATATCGGGAACATACCGAGCCGGTTGTTGAACTATTCCGTGACGCCGGCAAGCTTATAGAAATAGACGGAGAGAGGACGCGAGAAGAAATCGCAGTGGACATCGATGTGGCGCTCGGCATCAAATGACAATACAGACCGAAAAAGAACGGGAGGATCTCATCGAAGGAGGGAAGCGCCTTGCGGCTGTTCTCTCGGCTCTCGGAGCGAAAGTCGCGCCCGGCGTGACTACTGAAGAGCTCGACGATCTTGCGGAGCAGTTGATACGCGCGGGGGGCGACGAGCCCTGCTTTCTCGGCTACACGCCCGAGGGTGCTCATCGGCCGTATCCGGCGACGCTCTGTGTCTCAATAAATGACGAAGTTGTGCATGGCATCCCGAACGAGTCAGTGCGGAAACTTAAAGAGGGCGACATCGTCGGGCTCGACCTCGGTCTCCGGCATAACGGCGTTATCGTCGACGCGGCTATCACAGTGCCGGTCGGACAGGTGGATGACGAGACGACAAAGCTCCTCCGCGCCACCGAGGCGGCGCTTGCAAGAGGCATAGCCGCCGCCCTTCCGGGGAATCATGTGGGCGACATCTCGCAGGCGATACAGAAAGAAATTGAGGGGGCGGGATTTAGTGTGGTGAAAGAGCTCGGCGGGCACGGCGTGGGCGAGCATGTGCACGAGGAACCCTTTATTCCGAACTACGGCCGTACGGGGCAGGGGGAACTGCTCACCGAGGGTATGGTGCTCGCGCTTGAGCCCATCTCGACGGCCGGCAAGGCCTCGGTCGTCCTCGCGCCCGACGGCTACACCTTCCGCACCAAGGACGGCTCCCGCTCCGCGCATTTCGAACACACTATTTTGCTGGAGAAGGGCGGGGCGCGCATTGTAACGGCGGCATAGGTTATGCACCGCCCACCGCGTGCGGGGGCGGCGGAGCACTATACTAGTAAGTGGACCTGAGCGTAAAGCCTCCGCGTGACCGTCAACAACAGAACAGGGGCGGAATGCGGATTGCGAGCAGAACTGTGGGCCTTGGCCAAGAATGGCTGGGGGAACTATGCAGAACGAGTAAGCCTGCGTACTCCGTACTTGCAGCATGAGTATGCTCACGAGGGATGCAAAGAGCAGACCCGGGGAACTAGGAAAGAGAGCGTCGGAGATTTCTTCTCGGCGCTCGCTTTGTTTCCGGCTCGGTTGCGCACGCAAGGGAAAACGCGTATGATGGCCGCATACCCGCCTTACCCAGTAGGTGAATCTACTGATTCAGGCGATTTTATTTTTCAAACTATGGCACATCCTAAAACTGAACGAACGCTCGTCATCGTAAAGCCTGACGGTATCCAGCGCGCCCTCATCGGCGAGATTGTAAAGCGGTACGAACGCCTCGGCCTCAAGCTCGCGGCGATAAAAATGCTCGTCCCGACTGAAGAAATGATTGAGGGCCACTATTTGCTTGATCCGAACTGGAAAAAAAATGTTGGCGCCAAGGCGATTGAAAGCTATGAAAAGAAAGACGAAACACCGCCATCGAGCGACCCTATCGAAGTGGCGAATCTTGTTGTTGAACGGCTGAAGAAATACATGACGAGTGGACCAGTGATCGCGATGGTGTGGGAAGGCGCGCACGCGGTGGAGCTTGTACGAAAAATCACGGGTGGTACGGAGCCGCGAAGCGCCGGCATCGGCACCATACGCGGCGATTTCGTCGTCGATTCGTACCAAATGGCGGACTCGGACAATCGCGCCATCCGCAATCTCATCCACGCGTCCGGCTCGGTCCCGGAAGCTGAAATGGAGATACCGCACTGGTTCTCCCCCAAGGAAGTCATCAACTATCGCGTACCGCACGAAGCGACGCTCTACGACGCCGATATCAAAAGCATTCTCGGATAATCAAAAAAGCCCTGCAAATACGCGGGACTTTTTAGTTTTCCCCAGCGTTGTTTGACAGGGCGTGTATACTTGTAAGTGGAGCTGTTCTTAAAAACGCAACTTGCTGTATTCACGGGAGCGCTGCATTAAGACTGTTTGGTGAAGTCCGCAAGGACATCCGAGAACTGTCGTTGCGCATCCCACCTAGCAAGATAAAGTTGCTTAAGAGGACGGCTCCGCCAATCGCCCTGTTTCTTCGGAAACAGGGCGATTGGCGTTAGAATGTGAACATGCTTAAACTAGTTTTTTATGGTGGAGCAGGGAAGGTGACCGGCTCCAATTTTTTAGTTGCAGGAGCGCGTGGGAAAATTCTTGTTGATTGCGGTATTGAACAGGGAAACGACTTTGCCGAAATAGAAGTATACGGACCGTTCCCCTACGATGTAAAAACAATTGACGCGCTTGTGGTCACGCATGCACACCTCGACCATGTGGGGCGCATACCGAAACTCGTGAAAGACGGTTTCCGCGGGAAGATTTACATGACGCCGCCGACACGCGATCTCGCGACACTCATCCTACTCGACTCGTCGCACATCCTCGCAGAAGAAGCGACACGTCTCGGGCGCCAGCCTCTCTATGACAGTAATGATGTTGAGATGGCATTCTCGCTCGTCGAGACGCTTGAGTATCACACCGAAAGAGAGGTTGCTCCCGGACTCTCGGTGTATCTGCGCAATACCGGCCACATCCTCGGTTCGGCGAGTGTGCGCATTACCGACGAAGAAGGAGTGACCGTTGCGCTTACAGGAGACATCGGCAATTCGCCGTCGCCTCTCTTGCCTGATTGGGAGCCGATCACCGACGCGGATGCGCTCGTGATGGAGAGTACCTATGGAAATAAATTGCATACCCAAAGAGAAGATCGCAATCTGTTGCTCAAAGACAGTCTCCAACTCGCAATCAAACGCGGCGGCACGATTCTTATCCCCGCTTTCTCGATGGAACGCACTCAGCTCATGCTCTATGAGCTCTCAAACTTTTTTGATGCGGGCGACCTGCCAAAGATTCCCGTCTTCCTTGATTCACCGCTCGCGATACATGTAACCGCGGTGTATGAGAAGTGGGGGATGACGTATTTCAAACCAGAAACAGAAGACGAGATGAAGCGGGAAGGAAGCATCTTTGAATTTCCGTTTCTCAAGCAAACGCTCTCGCGCGAAGATTCCATGGCGATAGAGAAGGTGCCGGGGCCGAAGATTATCATTGCCGGCGCTGGTATGAGCCACGGGGGAAGAATTGGAGGCTGGGAGACGCGTTACCTGCCCGACCCTTCCACGACGCTTTTTATGGTCGGCTACCAGGCGCCCGGCACGCCGGGGCGGCGCATGATGGAAGGTGCATCATCGGTGCGCCTCGCCGGCGCTGAAGTGAAGATAAAGGCGAAAGTGGAGAAGCTGGAGGGCTGGTCAGCTCATGCTGACCGCGACCAACTGATGCAGTTTGCTGAGGCGGCTCTTAAAGAAAAAAGACCGAAGGTTATCTTCACTGCCCATGGCGAGCCCGTGGCTGAACGATTCCTCGCTCAGCGCATCCATGACTACCTCGGCGGCAACGCCGTCGTCCCCGAATTCGGAGAGACGTGGGAGATAACCAAGGATTCCGTACGAAAGATATAAAAAAGAACCCCGCTTGAAAGCGGGGTGAGTCGAGCACGGTGCGAGTTTTCAGTCCGGGCGGACAGGACAGCCGTCAGGATATCGGTCGGTTTGGTGGCTTCTCCCATGCACGACTCGTGAGTGGTCATGCAAGAGTTCAGCTCGCGCCTTGATACGTATGCCCGGCCCCGGCAAGATCGTGTCTCCCGCATAGGGTTGGAGCATGCCGTCTTCGAGCTCGAAACGCTCGACTCGTTCCCAGGTGAACCCATCGCCGTAGGGGAGCCTTCCACCGCAGAGCGCCGTTACTTGCTCGACAGTGAAGACCACGACTTTCTCGCTCTCCGCGTGAAGCCTGGAGAGTTCCCGTATACCGAACTCGGTGATCTTGAATTCGGTCTTGGAAACATATCCTGGTTCGAGGACACCGGTTATGTACTCCCTTACCAACGCTTCCTGGAAGACCTCTCGGTCCAATGGACACGTTTTGGTAGAAAGTGCGCCGGAATGTCCGCGACCGTCGTCAAAGTGTTCCAAGACCTCGGGTTCTTCCTGCGGATAGCACTTCACGAGAGCACCGGTCTTCCGGTAGTTGAACGGCCCGATATACAGGGCTTCAAGCAAAACCAACATGGTTGTGATGCGCAGATCTTTCAACACGATGATACCTCCTGAATGAGCAACGAGACAGACCCCATCCTGTTCCAACGAATGATGTTTGTCAAACAAAAAGGAAACCGCCCTTGTGGGCGGTTTTTCATAAAATTTAGACGACTTGCTTGCTGATGCGGACGAAGATCTCGGGGTGCATCGTGGCGAATTCAGCGAGGACTTTGCGGTCGAGGGCGAAGCCATTCTTTTTCAACTTCGCGATGAAGGTGGAGTAGGACTTGTGGCCGTTCTCGCGGACGGCGGCGTTCAGCCGCACTATCCAGAGCTGACGGAAATCGGTTTTTTTGTCGCGGCGGTGGGCAAAGGCGTAACGGCCGGCGCGCATAAGCGCTTCGTGTGCGGCGTGCAACTTCTTAGAGCGGATGCCACGGTAGCCCTTGGCTCGTTCGAGAATATTCTTGCGGCGCTTGTTGGCATGTACTCCACCTTTGATTCTTGTCATACGAGAATGAGTATTAAAATAGGATAATTACTTCGCGCCAGAGCCCGGAAGGAAGCGAGCGCGCACCTTCGCCGTGAGGTTGAGAGTGACGGAACGGCGCTTTGCCGAGCGCGTTGAACCGCTCGCTTTCGCGTTGAAATGGTTCTGACCCTTCACGCGCACCATCATCTTCCCGGTACGGGTCACTCGTATTCTCTTTGTATAAGATTTATTTGTTTTCATGTTTCGGTTTCGATTCTTTTTCGCGTTTCGCTTGGGCTATGAGATCGCGTTCGATGACGCCGGCGAAGCCCTTCGGGCTCCGCGTGACGGGTTCCGCCACTTTGTAGGCATATGGGATGCGGATGAGAAATTTCTCAAGGCGGTCCTTCAGGAATTTCTCCTCCATACCCTTGTAGCGGCCTTTCAGGAAGAGCTCGGCGCGGACCCGGTGGCCCTCCGCGAGCCACTCGGCGGCCTTTCGGGCCTTTAGCTCCATGTCGTGGTCGCCGGTGCCCACCTTGATTTGAACCTCCTTGGTCTCAGACACTTTTACTTTGGCTTTCGCTACCTTTTCCTTCTTGCTTCGCTCGTATTCGAATTTACCATAATCCATGATTTTCGCAATCGGCGGGACGGCCGAGGGCGAAATCTCGATAAGGTCAGACCCAGCCGCCTTAGCCGCTGCGAGGGCATCCGCGAGCGAGAGCACTCCGAGATTACTGCCGTCAGCGCTGATAACGCGCAACTCAAGCGCGCGAATTTCATTATTTATGCGAAGTCGGTCGGTAGCCACTGGAAGTGCAGTAAATATAGCACAAAACGGGCCTATTGTGCAATCTGGTTGGGGTCGGAGAGGACGATTTCGGCCTTGCCTTGATACGAGGAGATTTTGCCGGTGAGGGTGACAGTCTGGCCCGTGAAGCTAGAGAGATCGCCGAAGGCTTTTACATCGTCGGCGAAGATGACTCCCGAGAAGGGACAGGTCTTGTAGGACTTACAGAAGTCTAGGAAGACTGTCCCCGAGGCCGAGGTGTATGCGTCAACAAGCGTCCCGCGCACGGAGGCTATTTGGCCTATGTGCGCGGGTGCATCGGTGTAGTCGATGATGCCGATTGAAACACTCGCGGCCGCGTTAGCGGCCGCGGTGTTGCCTTTGTAGGCATCAAGCAGTTTCTTTAAAATATTTTCATACGCTTGTCGAAGTGCAGGGTCGGTTCCAATTTCAAGCACTTCGTCATTGATGGTCGTCGCAGATATCGTCCAGTTATACGAGCCAGTTGCATATGCCGATTCAGTGACGAGCGCTTTGATGTGCATGATGCCGTTACCGCTCGCATGCTTCTCGGTTACGACGGGGATGCCGGCCGCAAGCAGTTTCTTAACAATCGGCGCGCCGTAGCTGTTGCTGCTCTGCCCTGAATCAACGATGCCGCGTACCTCTACGCCGCGCTTCTTCGCCGCCACGAGCGCGTCGGCAATTGAAGGAATGGTGAAGGTGTAGATGGCGAAGTAGATATAATCTTCCGCGGCGTCAATGAGCGCGATTATCTCTTTGTCATTCTGTTTCTGGTCCAAACTATAAAGGACGCGCACTGAATTGGCGGATGGCGCCGACACCGTCTGTGCGGGAATGCTGACACTCGTCGGCGCATTGTTACCACCTGCTACATATCCAGCGCTACCAGAGGCGATCGCGAGTATGAGCGCCACCCCCGCACGGATTATTTTCTGGTTCATCCTGTTAGAGACCCGACTCGCAGACGAGTCGGCAGACATTTCCAATGTCTTGTCTCTAACGGGATTCATATCATTCAGTATATACTCTCATTCGTTGTCCACAGTTGGGGCATTTCTAGGGTGTGTAGTATGAGGAAGAACATTAGTCATTCAAAAATAGATCATGAACATCATCGCCATTTCGGGGAGTTTAAGGAAAGGTTCATACAACACGGCGCTCGTGCGTGCACTCTCGGCGCTCACGCCGCCGGAAATGCAGATAGAAATGGTAGAGATAGGAAATCTTCCGCTCTTCAATCAAGACGGCGAAGCGAATTTTCCGTCCGCCGCGCAGGCGCTCAAAGATAAAATAGAAGCCGCCGACGGCGTCATCATAGCGACACCGGAATTCAATCGTTCCATTTCAGGAGTATTGAAGAACGCGATCGACTGGGCGAGCCGTCCATGGGGCAAGAACTCGTTCGCGGGGAAGCCAGTGCTTACCGCGGGCGTCTCGGTGGGGAAGATAGGCACGGCCGTCGCGCAGAGCCATTTGCGGCAGATTCTCACCTACCTCGATATGCAGGTTATCGGACAGCCGGAACTCTATCTTGGTCCTGCAAGTGAAATATTTGATGAAGAAGGAGACATAATTGATAACTCAACGAAAGAATTGCTCATGAAAGCACTCGGTGTGCTTGCCGAACGCGTAACAAATGGACATACTGCCGGAAAATAAAATAGAACGCGAAAAAGATATTCTCTGGTTCTTTGACCTTGCTCTTTTATTGAAGGCGGTCAATGGCGGGCTCGAAATGCTCGGCGCCGATACCCAATTCTTCCTTCTTAGCGCGATACGCGAGAAGATTGTGCCGTCCGATAAAGAACAGTGCGATAAGGAACGCGCCGGCGATGCCCCAACGCGCGTGCCCCAGCCACCCGGCAGTCAAATTGCCGAACCAGTACGAAACAGTGAAGAGGAATGTTGTCCAAATGGAAGTCGCCAGTATCGCAGTAAGAATGAATGTGGAGAGAGGGGAGCGAAAAAACCCGCTTGCGGTGTAGGTGGGAAGGCGAGAGCCCGGGATGAATCGTGCGGAAAAGACCGTGAGAACGAAACGACTCTCGAGCCATGCTCGAAATGGTGCGATAAAATCGTGGTCCACATAGCGGGCGAGGCGTGAGTTCGTACTCGCCAGATAGCCGAGGAAATAGAGCCCGATATCGCCGAGGACGATACCGGCGTAGAGCGACGAGAGCGCAAGAGGAATTCCAAGGATACCGTCGGCCGCGAGCATGCCGACGATGACCGTGGTCGTGTCCTCGAGTAGGAATGTGCCGAGGATAATGATGAACGCGAGGAGCGCCACACTGCCCTCCGCGCCGCCGCCGATAAGGTTTGAAAGAAAAAGAGACATGTGAACCGCTTCAGTGTACCAGATTTCCTTATGCACAGGATTCCTCGCGGGTTCCCCGCATACGAATATATGGCGGTATCATATCACTATGGCAAAAACAGTCACCGTTATCTTCGGGATTATCTTGGTGCTCCTCGGAATTCTCGGATTCACCAGCAATTCGCTTATCGGCGCGAATGCGTACTTCGTTGCCGACATGACACACAATCTCATTCATGTCGTGCTCGGCGGGATATTACTCGCTGTTGCTTTTTGGGCGTCCGGAAACTCCGTGTTCTGGCTGAAAGTCATCGGCGCGGTGACCTTCCTACTCGGTCTCATTGGTGTTCTCACTGTTCCGTCCGCGGGCGGTTCGCTCCTTGGCATTGCTGCAACGAACGGCGCTTCCGATTGGTTCCACCTCATCTTTGGCGTCGTCACCTTCGCCGTCGGCATATACAGCAAAAACGAATAAACGTCCATTTGCGCAGGAGCGGCTAAACGCGTATCCTAGGCGTTATATGAAACGGGTCGGCGTCGTGCTCATCTTATTCTTTGCCTTTTTTGGCATTGCCGATTCCGCCTACCTCACCCAGCACGAACTCTCCGGTACGCCGCTTTTATGCAATATTGGGAATCTTTCGGGTTGCAATGTCGTTGCGTCCAGCCAATATTCTTACATCTTCGGCATACCGCTCGCGGAGTTCGGTATCTTGTTCTACAGCGTCATCTTCGTTCTTGCCGCACTTGAGATCGTTCTTTTTGATCAGCTCTTGCGCCGTGCGTTGCAGGCGCTCTCGCTTGTCGGTCTTCTCGCGTCGCTCTATTTCACCTTTGTCCAAATATTCCTCATAGGCGCGTTTTGTATCTACTGCTTCGCATCGGCTCTCTCCACACTTCTCATTTTTATTTTTGCGAGCTTGTTGGAGCCCTTGCGGAGACGAACATCGCCCGCTCAGCCGCCTGTATCCCCGCCGTACCTCGGAATGCCTCCCACAGCGTAACGTACTTATGCAGAAAATTCTTTTCACTCTCCTCGTCACACTTCTCATACCGGCGAGCGCGTTTGCTGCGCGCCTGCCTGCGCAGGCAGGCGGTCCCGCAACTTTTTCGGCCGGCCGTTCGCTCGTCGTGGCGAGTTCCTCTCCGGGGAACGCATATCTCGCCGGCATTTCGGTTGTCAGCACCGCACCGGTTTTGGGAGACCTCTCGGCCATTGGCGGCTCGATCGTTGCCGCGGCGCCCGTGGCGGGTGATGAGCTATTGGCGGCCGGCTCAATAAGTTCGCGCGCGCCGGTAGCCGGCGACCTGCGCGCGGCAGGCTGGAGCATTACTATCAACGGTCCGGTTTCAGGCGACCTCGTTGCGTTCGGATTTTCGGTCAATAACTCAAGTCGCACGCAAGGGAGTGTTTTCATCGTTGCCGCGAACACAACTCTCTCAAACGGCGCCAGTGGTCCGGTTACCCTCTATGGCAACAACATTTCACTCGCCGGTGATTTCGCGGGCAATGTCAAAGTTGTTGCGACCGGGCACTTGTATCTCGCCGCAGGCACCGTTATCCACGGAAAACTTTTCTACGAAGCGCCGGAAGAAGCGACCATTCCCGCGTCTGCAACGATTGAGGGCGGCATCGAATACACAAACGCCTCGTATCTGCCGGATGCCGGAACATCGCGCATACTCGCGCTCGTGAGCATCGGGTTCTTTCTTTTTGCTCGCATTCTCGGCGCACTCATACTTGCCGGACTTCTCGCGGGTCTCTTCCCTCGACTCGCGGAAGCGGTTGTCGAGCGTGCGTACGCAGAACGTCCGAGCAGTATCCTGCTTACGATGTTGCTCGGCTTCGGCATTCTCGTTGCTACGCCGGTGTTCATTATTCTGCTCGCACTGACCTTTGTCGGCATCGGTCTTGCGCTCCTACTCTTTATTGTATACGCGCTTCTCGCGCTTCTCGCGCTTCTCTACGCCGGCATACTGCTCGGGAGTCAGTTCGCGCGTCGCTTTAGGAAACGCGAAACGGTATTGTGGCGGGACGGCATGCTCGGCATGCTCGCACTCTCGCTCGTCGCACTTCTGCCATACATCGGTGTTTTCGTAGTGCTTATTCTCACGCTCTTTTCTGCAGGTGCACTGCTTCTGATATTCTTCCATTTCGCTTTTCCGCACGAAGATCACACACCTGAATTGTTATGACCCCGATTAGAAATCGGATTTCTAACGGGGCAGGCTCCCGCGCTGAGCGTCTGGCGCGTGCAAAAAAAATTGTTGCCTACCTCAAAAAGACATATCCGAAACCAAAAAGTGAGCTCAATCATACGACACCGTTTCAATTCGTCGTTGCTGTTATACTCTCCGCGCAATGCACCGACAAAGCAGTGAATAAACTTACGGCGACGCTGTTTAAAAAATATAAGACGGCACGAGACTTTGCGAAGGCGAAGCCGGCGACTTTCACTAAAGAGATTTCATCAATTCCGTTTTTTAATAATAAGACCAAAGCGATTATCGGCGCGGCAAAAATGATTCAGGCACGACACGCGGGAGCCGTGCCGCGAACAGAAACAGAACTTGTTGAGTTGCCGGGCGTGGGCTACAAGACCGCGCATGTGGTGTTGGGCGATGTGCACGATGTCTGGGAAGGCATCGCGACCGATACTCATGTAAAGCGCTTCGCGAAGCGGTTCGATCTCACCGACCAGAGCGACCTTACGAAAATCTCAAAAGATTTGGAGGCACTTATCCCGAAGAAGGATTGGAAATATGTGAATAACGGTCTCGTGCTTTACGGCCGTTACGTGTGCCCGGCCCGCCCGCACGACTGTGCGGAGCACCCTTTAACGAAACTTTGGCCGTCCGCCGCACTCCGCTGGCCAAAAGCGAAGTAGTATGAGAGAGGTGCGGCAATTTCGCCAAATGGTGTGGGCGCATTATAAAAAATATGGGCGGCATAACCTGCCGTGGCGTCCCCCTACGCTGAAGCTACGGAGGGATAAAACCCTTGATCCTTACTGCGTGCTGGTCTCCGAGATTATGTTGCAACAGACGCAGGTGGAGCGCGTCATTCCATTTTATAAAAATTTCATCAAGCAATTTCCGACGGCAAAGAAACTTGCGGCTGTATCGCTCTCTGAAGTCCTTAAAAGTTGGCAAGGACTTGGCTATAATCGCCGTGCGAAGATGCTTCATCAAGCCGCCAAATCACTTGCTGTAGCAAGGTTAAACCTTGCTACAAAGTCGAACCTTGTTTCGGAGTTGGAGAAATTGCCGGGGGTGGGACCGTATACTGCGCGCGCTGTTGCCGCATTTGCATACAATGAAGATGTTGTATTCGTAGAAACGAATATTCGCACGGCGATCATTCACCACTTTTTTCCGAAAAAGAAAAAGGTTTCTGATAAAGAGATAGAAAAAATATTGATACAGGCACTGCCGAGAAGGAAGTCCCTACTTCGCCAAGGCTCCGCGGGGCGCGCGCGAGAGTGGTACAGCGCGCTCATGGATTATGGTGCGTATTTGAAACGTTCAGGCATTTCGTATAACACGCGGAGTAAAAAATATGTGAAGCAGCAAAAATTTTCCGGCTCACTCCGCGAAGCGCGCGGAGCTATTCTGCGCGAATTTACGAAAGGTGTCACCTCGCGGACTCGTTTGGTAAATATCTTCGGCCCTTCGCGTAGGGTTCAAATGAAAGAAGCGCTTGAGGCGCTCATTGCGGAAGGATTGGTCAGCCCCGTTAGAGACGTCCACTAAAGCTGGGCCAGACATCTCTGATGTCTTGTCTCTAACGGGGTTAGCGGAAATCTTTTACGAGGAGCGTCGCAATCGAGCCGGCGATAGCGACGAAAGCGCCCGTGATAATGAAAAAAAGTTGGTAACTGCCGAAAAAGAGAATGGTGCTACCAATAAGTGGTGCAATGATGTATGCGAGCGGCCATGCGGCGCGAAAGAAGCTTACTGAATTTATGTCTTTCTCGGAAACGCGGCGGAAAAAGTGTCCTTCGGTCATGCTCTCAATGAGCGCGGCGCCGCAGCGCGAAATGATTAGAATGCAAAGAATAAGAATAAGCGATGATGAGGATTTCAGTAGACTGATGGAAGCAAGTGCCGAACCAGCTACAAGGAAACCGGCGAGCATAAGCTCTTTATCGCCGATGAATCGATCGGCTACCCATCCCGCCGGGTATTCAATAAGCACATAAGGGATGAGCATGAGGGAGAAGATCCAACCGAGGTCCATCCACGAGAATCCGAGCACGCTGTGAAGATAGATGGGGATATAGAGCGGAGCCCATACATAAAAAAACCACAAAATAATGTGTCCGGCGCTGACTGCCGCAAGATCGCGATTGTGAAGGATGCACGTGAGCGTGTCTTTCATATGAGAAGGTTGGGGTACTTCACCGCTTGGCAAACGTCGTGTGGCGAAAAGGACGATGAATGGTATCGCCGCCGCGGCAGCGGCAATGAACACTCGCCCGTAGACGTCCGAATTTGCGAGGAGAGCTCCTATGAGAAGAGGGGTAATGAAACCGCCAATATTCCACGCGGTGAGGAAGGCGGTTCGCACGCGACCAGTCGAGCCTTCTTTGGCCCCGGTCGCTTCAAGGAGAAGATCGAGTTCATACGACACGAACGGCTGCACCATAATCATGGTAATGACGAGCAATACACTTGCGACGGCGCCCGGCGCAGCCGCAAGCACAAAAAGAGTGACCATTTCCACAAATGCAAAGATAAGAGCAAGCTTTTGTGCGCCATAACGTGCAACAAGTCGCGGCATGAAAGGGAACAAAATAATCGCCGCAAGACCGCCACCAGCGACCACGAGACCGGTGTACGCTATCGGCATCAGCGTGGAGAGAAAAGGAAGCAAAACGTACACAGACAGAGCCGTCAGCACCGATAAAAAGAAATTCGCAAAAAAGAGGATGACACGCGGACTCATTTCCTCCGAGCATAGCATATGAAAAACGCCGCCTTCCCCGGGGAAGGCGGCGTTTTTCGAAAGTCACATACCTATTAGAACTGGAATGACCATCGGCGCTTTGTTGGTACGCGCGAAGAGAAATCCTGCCATGACATCCGTGAGATTATTTTTTACATAGTCAAGGTCAATCGGATTCATATTATGCGTGGAATCCTCGATGGTCTTCTTGATGAGTATGCGGCCTTCATTCAGGAGATTCTGCGATTCGCGTAAGTAGACGAAGCCGCGGCTGATGATGTCCGGCGACTTGCGGAGCTTGCCGGTCTTGAGGTTTACGCTTGCGATGATGACGAACATGCCGTCCTTGGCGAGTGACTGACGGTCGCGAATGACGACCTCCTGGATGTCGCCGATAGTGAAGCCGTCCACGACCATCGGGGCGGAAGGCACTTTCTGCTTGTGCACGTTCAACCGCACGCCATCCTCGATGTCGATGACGGTGCCGTTGTCCGCGAGAATGATGTTCTCGCGCGGGAAGCCGGATTGTTCGACGGCTTTTGCATGACAGGTCGTCATCGAGCGATAGCCGTAGCCAGGCATGAAGAAG
>JANLIU010000007.1 GCA_024654305.1 Candidatus Parcubacteria bacterium | reverse complement strand
TTTCCTCGCCGCCTGTATACAGCTTGATCCGATCTCCATTATAAAAACAGGCAGTTATCTCGGTCTCGCGATCGCAATATTCTCCGAGAGCGGATTGCTTATCGGCATATTCCTCCCCGGCGACTCGCTTCTTTTTGCCGCAGGGCTTCTTGCCGCCGGTGGATTTCTCTCTCTCGTGCCGCTCGCGCTCGTCGTGGCCGTCTCCGCGATACTCGGCGATTCTGTCGGCTACTGGTTCGGCGCGAACGTGGGCGTAAATTTCTTCAAACGAAAAGATTCGTTCTTTTTCAAACAAGAATACCTGAAGCGCACCGAGCGCTTTTATCAAATGTATGGCGGTCGCGCGGTCGTACTCGCACGCTTCGTGCCCATTGTGCGCACCATTGCGCCCATCCTCGCCGGTATCGGCTCGATGACGTATGGGAAATTTCTCCAGTACAACATACTCGGCGGTCTCCTCTGGGGAATCGGAATGACGTCGCTCGGTTATACTCTCGGCTCGGTACTTCCGAACAGCGAACATTACATCCTCCCTATTTCGCTCGTCATTATCGTGCTTTCTTTTCTCCCTATCCTCCTCAACATCTTCCGCGGCAAACGCGCGGTTTAGAGACCGACTCCAGTAAGAGTGGTGGTGTAGGAATTGATGAATGATGGGATGGCGAAGGTGAGACCAATAAGCGGAAGTACGATGAGCGCAACGGTGACAACGCCGGTCCAGAAAAGATATTTTCGCGTGGACTCGGCGGCACGATAAGCCGCATCGGCTTTTGCAGATATTTCTTCAAGCTTTGCGAGCAGTTCTGGATCAATCATGACTCCAGAGGTGGAACACCCAGTTCACGACCGCGAGGACTATCGCGAAGAAGAATGCCGACCAGAATCCTGCGACGAGAAATCCGGGCACGACGTATGATACAAGCATTACGAGAAGTGCGTCTATGACGAGCGTAAAGAGACCGAGCGTGAGGAGCGTTATCGGGAACGTAAGAATAACGATGATGGGGCGGATGAAGAGATTGAGCGCACCGAGAACGACCGCAGCAATGAACGCGCCAAGAAGCGTGACAGTCACGCCCGGAACAACGTATGCAGTGATGCCGATGGCGAGCGCGGCGATAAGCCAGTGGAAAAGTGTTTTCATATGTAGGAATTATACCAGGTGCACGACTGTGTAGAGCACGAGTGCGCCGAGAAGCGTCATCACGGTCGTGAGAGCGCGCGGGTGCCGATGATGGCTTTCAGGAATGAGGTCGCTCGCCGAAAGATACAGGAAGGTACCGACAAAGATGGCGAGCACCAGCCCGATAGTTGATTCGGGAATGCGGAACAGGAGCGTAGATGCGGCGCCGGCAACCGGCGCCGCTGCGTCGACGAGCAACCATTTGAAGGCCTGCCGCCATGTCCCTCCATTTTTCAGCACCAGATTTACCGTATTAATACCGTCCGAAAAATCGTGTGTGAGCACCGCCGCAGTCACGACGATACCGACAGCAACTGAAGCTTGAAAGCCGACGCCGATGGCGATGCCATCCAAAAAGCTGTGCGCCGAAAGTGTCAGTGCGCCGAAGAATCCTCGCGGAGCGTTGACTTCAGAATCTTCTTCGTGAGTATGCAAGAGGATGAGCCGGTCAAGAATGAGATAGCCGAAGAATCCGGCCGCAATGAAGAACGCGATAGTCGAGGCAGAGTGATATTTCGTCCCAAGACCAATCGCTTCGGGCAGGAGGTCAAAGAGCGCGACGCCCGCGACCGCGCCGGCCGAGAAGCCGAGTATCAGATGCAACTGGTCGCGGAATCGAAGCGCGAAGCTACCGCCGATAAAGGTGGCAACTGAAGCGACCAGCGCGATAAGTAGGACGTTCATACCAGATATACTACCGCATAGAAACAATAAACCCACCGAAGCGGACTTATTGTCCTTTCTTCGGTGGGTTTTCAGAATGGGCAATAATCGTCGTCGCCCTTCGAAGAAGGTCTTGCTGTTCCGGGTAGGATGAGGAGATCGAACTCCTCGTAGCCGAAGCTGGTATCGTAATCGGCAAGCCATGTTTCGCAGCGTTGTGCATCACTCCGCGACTCATGAACTTCATAGTCATTGTCATCGCCAGTTCGGACACCGTCGATGATGAATTGAGCCAGCTCTGCCGCCTTTGGGGTCTGAACCCTAAGGATTTTAACTCCTTCCCACATTCCGCGTTGCGCCTTCGTAACCCCGAAAGGCGCTCCGTTGTCCCTCAGAAAAGCGATAAGTTCTTCCCGGTATCGCTCGACTCGACCAACACGAATGTCGAGACAAAAAGAAGCCTGTTGTTCCATTATGGTGCCCTCCGAAAAGTTGAGTGGGTACAGTGGTGTTCTGCCGTCCTTTTACAACTTCTGGCACTAAAACGCAACTGTCTCAATTTTTGTCCTATAGGACAAAAATTGGTACATTCAATAAAATTCATAACACACGACCGGCGGAGCCGGTCGCGTGTTCTTTCTCGAACCGTTATTTCAGGAGTGCGTCAATCGCCGTCTTGAAAGTTGCATAAGGATATGCACCGAGAATGACTTGCGTACCGATGACGAAGCCCGGCGTTGCGTTTACACCGGCCTTCTGCGCCTCAGCTTTATCAGCGTCTACTTCTGCCTGGTACGTGCTTTTATTCGCTTTCACATCAGCCGTAACTTTTTTCGCGTCGATGCCGGCTATGGTCGCATTGAGTTTGTCGATGGACGCGACATCACCGAATCCTATATCTTGTTCCTCATCTTGTGCCTCATACATTGCAGTGCGCCACGTCATGTACTGATTCGGATACAGTTTCCAAACCGAACGGTCATACAGGGCGGCCGTGTCTGAATCACTGCCGAGGAACGTGAAGTCCATCATGACGATCTTTACTTTCCCGGTGTCCACATACTCCTTAACAATTTGCGGGAACGTGTTGAGCTCGAAGCTTTTGCAGAACGGGCACTGGAAATCACTCCAGAAAGCGATAGTGACCGACGCATTTGCGGACCCAATGAAAGGATCGCCGTCCGTATTTATGTCCTTGATATTTGCCGAGGGCGCTCCGGCAGTGCCGGCCGGAGCCGCTCCCGTCGGCGCTACCGGCGGTTTTGAGCCATTCCACATGACCGCGCCTGCGATAAAAAGTCCTGCGAGGATGACTGCTGCTGGCAAGAAATACTTGTTTGTTTCATTTGTTTCCATATGAGAGCGATGATACCATGCGGGCGGACAATACAACTAGGGGAAAATCCTATGAAAATCGCAACGTTAGGGATCGTACTTCAGAACGGAACTGTCCTTTTGGGCGAGAAGAAGAAGGGGGAGATCGGCACTGGTGTGCTTTCTGGTCCAGGCGGCAAGCTTGACCCTGGTGAAACGCTTCCCGAATGTTTGGTCCGCGAGACGCGAGAGGAGTTGAAGATCGAGCTCGATCCCGCTTCGCTCGAATTGGTAGCCATCATTGATTTCTATGCCGCGGGGGAAATCGATTTCTGTGTGTATGTGTACCGCACGGAAACCTTTTTCGGCGAACTCGAGGAAACTGCGGATATGATTCCCGCATGGTATCCACTCGACAACCTGCCATACGATCGTATGTTTGATTCTGATCGCCACTGGTTCGCGAGAGCCGCATGTGGCGAGAAGTTCCGCGCGAATGTGTATTATCGCGAACGCGCGAAAGATTTTGACCGCATCGAGTTCCTTCCGTTCGATGGTTAACCGGCCGCGCACCTGATGCGCGGTCTTCTTTTTCAATTCCGCTTCCACTCAGACTTTTGCCCATGCCCTCGCGCATCCGCCATACAAAGCTCATCATAAATACCATCAAGCAGTTCATAGTCTTTCGCCTCTTCGAGTGAGACCCATGCAAACTTATCAGTCTCGCTTTCTTGCAACACGACTTCCCCGCTTTCCCAATCCGCCATACAGGAGATGACCAAGGACGGCGCGCCGTCGGTGTGGATGGTCGCGAGCGAGGTGACATATTCAATATTCTGTATCGCGAGCCCCGTTTCTTCCTTCACTTCCCGGCGAAGCACTTGTTCGAGCACGTTGTACCAATACTCTTTCGTATCTTTTGGGAGGTTTACATAGTCGCTCGTCTCCAATTTCCCTCCCGGCACCGTCCACATCCCGCCAAATCTCTTTTTCAGCGGCGACCGTCGTGTAATGAGATATTTTCCATCCTTCACGACGATGGCTGTAATCACTACCTCATGGAGTAATTGTGGTGCGGATTCCATATCAACCAGTATACAGGCCGCAAAAATGCTTGACAAATAGTTATGGAGGTGCTATGATAAACCTTAGGTAACACCACTTCATTTTGCAGGAAAACTCACTAGGAGATAGAAAATGAAAAATCTTTTATGTTCTTTGATGTTGTTCTCGCTCGCCTCCCTGCCAGTAATGGCGTTCGCAGTTCCGCATCGTGGCCTTCCTGTCGGAAAACCATTGCAACTCGTGGGTATCGACAAACAACATGCCAAGGAAGGGCGTACTTGTGGGAAGTACTTCGTCTTGACGAAGGATTTCCACCAGACGCTTTTCATGTGGGATCGTGGCGGATGGTATTCGGATCGCACTGAGGTCACTGTGATTGTGGATCAGTCGGTTCACACACCAACAGTGACATTCGAACAACCCTACGGCCGATACCTATCCATCATTCGCATGTCCAACAAGGAAGCGAAGAGAGCGCAACCGTGCCTTCCTGCTCCGAGCAAGTGATCATTCTGCTTTATCGATTCGAACCCCCAGCCCAGTGCTGGGGGTCTTTGTTTTAGGCCACATTCTGAGGGGCTTGACAAATAGCCCTAGAGGTGCTATCCTGTTCCCAGCGTGCTGTAGCTTGGCACTATCCACTCACGAGGAGGCTGTGATGAACAAGCTTTATGGTTCTTTGATTCTGATGCTGTTGTGCTTGTCCGTCTCACTGCCTCTTCTGGCAGCCGAGACGGACGAAGAAGCGAAAGAGCTAGGCTTCTGGGTAGAGCTCCAGACCGTGTCTTCACGGTTACCTGCAAAGGCAATCGTTTGGTACGAACGGGAACTGACCGAGAACTTCGGTCTCTACGCCTTCGTTTGGAAAGAGGCCGATGGGTACCAAGAGTACATCGTCGGACCAACGTGGAAGCCCGTTGAAGAACTGCAGCTCGGCTGCGGTATCGGCCGCGAGTCCACGCGAGAAGAGGGCCGCGGTGCACGTTGGAGCTGTTTCGCCGATGCAACTATCGGTAAGCTCAACCTTTCGGGCGCGGCAGAAAACGGCCGCATCAGCGGTCCGTGGAAGAAAATCACCGTGACGTATGCGGTTACCAACCTCCTCGAACCTGGTTTCATCTACGAGACCGGATTCGGAAACGGCTTGATTCTAAAGCTAAACGAACAGAAAAA
>JANLIU010000039.1 GCA_024654305.1 Candidatus Parcubacteria bacterium | reverse complement strand
AGATGGACGGGCGCACGCTCTCCGTTTCTTTCGCTCGCCCGCAGGGTGATCGTCCTCCTCGCCGCGAAGGCGGTTTCGGAGGTAGCGACCGCGGAGGCTACGGCGCCAGCAATGGCGGCGGATACGGCCGCGGCGGGTACTAATCCCTCGCTGAAAAACAAAGACGCCCGCGCTTTCGCGCGGGCGTTTCTGTTTATATATATAAAAGAAAACCCGCCTATGTGGCGGGCTCCCGGGATTCTTCAGAGTCGATAACGACAATGAATTTTCCGGCGAACGGAACTGGACTTCGTTTTGCGGGGAGGACGTATTTTGCTTTTATGCTTGTCTCGTATTCTCGGTCCAACACGCCGTGGTAGTCCAGGAACCTGTTGAACTGCGCCGGAATGCGGATGCACCCTTTGGAATCTACGCGCCCGAGACGAGGTTCTCCGAACTGAGGGTCGGTGGCGTGGACCAACATACGGATGTCCATCGGCTCGCCGTGGCCCTTTACGGTACGTTGCCAGCCGAGGTCCCACACGCGACTTCCCTTTGCACCAAGCCCGCGCCAGCCCCTACTGTTCTTCGTGCCGAGCGCACGATAACTCATATTGGCAGGTTTGTTCTCGAAGACGCCGGTCGGCGTTTCGAAATAACCGCGGCGCTTCGGGTTGCCCGTCGAGATGTGTTCACCGCCGATGAGTGTGACCTTCCCTTCCGCCGTATCGTAGAAAGCGAGGAACGCCTTCTGTACTTCGTGGTTCCGATCGACGAGCAGGAAGAACTGCGGCGAATCGAATTGCCGGCTTTGACGTATGAGGTCTTCAGCCTGACGCATCAACTTTTCGCGGTAGATGGAATCAACGCCGATACCGCCTACCTCGCGTTCGAACGCATTCTGCACGTTGCGAAGCACGTCCGTTTGAGCAGCCCAGATGGGGGCTACCGAAAGGGCCGTCAGCAAAGCGATCACAACAAGAACCGAAACTCTCCGTCGATTACTCATTTCGTCCTCCCTAGTGGATGAAAAAGAACAGCGGGGCAATAGTGCAATATTTCAGTATAAAAATCAATAGACGGTCGAAAACGGGAAAGTCCCGCATTACTGTAGGACTTTCTCTAACAGTTCATCCCTCTTTGTTCGGAAAGGTGACCTTTAATTTAAAGGTGGTCCTAGGTAGCGAACATAGTTCGCATGTAACGGACCGGAAAATTGTTAAGGTTCTTTCCTGGCGAGCACGAACTGTCCATATATTTTCGGCGATACATTGAAAATGTCAAGAAAAATCTGAGGAAAAAACAGTGCAAAAGCTGTGCATATCTCTGTATACTGGGTGCACAGTATGACTCCCGACGAAAAGTGGCTTTTGGAGGAAAAATATTCCGGAATCGAGACGCCAGAATATGAAGCGGATAAGAAGCGGCTCGCCTCCGGCGAGCCGCTGGCGTATGTCATCGGCTGGCAACCGTTCCTCGGTTTGAAAATTTATTTGGATTCAAAACCCCTCATCCCCCGCCCCGAAACGGAGTGGTGGACTGAGGAACTCGTTGCCGTCATGAAAAAAGTCTGGCCGAGCGTAGCGAAGGGTCCCGAGGACTTTTTGAAGGACGGCAACGAGTTCCGATTCTTGGATCTCTGCGCCGGGTCCGGCGCCATCGGTTGTGCGGCGCTGGCGAAACTGCCTGACGCGCAAGTGTATTTCGGCGAGATTGACCCGGCATTTGAGGCGACAATTTTGAAAAATATTCGCGAGAACAAATTGGACCTGCCTACCGGCAGGCAGGCGACTTCCAGAGCCGATGTCCGCATCGGCGACTTATTTGAACCCTTCGCGACCAATTTTTCTTGTCCGTACTCGGACTTAGAAAAATGGAAGTACTCTTGTGGTGGTAACATGCAATTCGACATCATCGCGGCAAATCCTCCGTATGTTCCCGCCGACCGAGTACTCCCGCCGAGCGTCGCCGAATATGAGCCAGCCGGCGCGCTGCGCGCCGGCGAGGACGGCCTTGATATCATCCGTCGCATCGCTCTCGATTTGCCGAAGCATCTGAAAAAAGACGGTCAGGCGTGGATAGAGTGCGACCGTGCGCATGCGGCAGAGGCACGCACGCTCTTTCAAGAGCAGGGTTTCTCCGCAGAGATACGCAATGACCAGTACGGCAAACCGCGCATTATCGTAGTATCATTCCCCTAATGCCCGATCAGCCGCTCCAGCCCTTCGCCCCGCCGACGGCACTGCTTCAGTACCTGCCCAGCGGATTCTCGTCCGGCATTGCCGTCACTTGGATACTTTATGCGGTCTTCGCGTTCTGGGCGCTTTACACGCTCGTCGCCATCTATCACTGGCTCAAATATTCCCACGCATCGTGGGTCGCCTTCCCGGCGATGGCGGCGCATCTGCTCGTCTCGCTCGCGCTCATGTCGTATGCACTCTCCGGTCAAGCGTTCTTCCTTTCCAACTACCTCCCCTGATATGAATATATGAAAGAATTCGAACTCGAGCCGGGCGAGCATGTCGTGAAAGAGACGCGAAGGCATTGGTTCCTTTTCCTCGGTGAGCTCCTACCATTCGCCATTCTCATCGTCCTGCCCTTTGCGCTCCCGAAGCTTCTCGTACTTGCGCCGCCCATGGCGAAATACTCGACGTTTTTTAACTATCAAACGCCGCTTATGCGCGCCGTGCTCGGCGTATGGCTCCTTATCTGGTGGACGGGCGCATGGGGCGCTTTCACCCGCTATTTCCTCAATGCGTGGGTGCTCACCAATCAGCGCATCGTAGAAATAAAACAGCGCAGATATTTCTCTCACGAAGTGTCCAGCCTATTCCTCACGCGCATACAAGACGTGACGACGAACGTCACCGGCGTCCTCCCCTCATTACTCGACCTTGGCGATATCAAGGTGCAGACCGCCGCCGAAGATGTGGAATTCGTCATGCACGGCATCCCGCACCCCGCACAGATGCGCGATATCATTCTCAAATACGTTTCTGTCGAACCTGCGAAAAGTACTGGGGTATAAAAAAATAACAGAGAGCATGGCGTCTCTCTGTTGAACCCGCGAAATTCCTGTCGTCGGGGGGAAACTTAGACTTGTACAAGGTCTGGCGGGGGGTTTAGCCCTGCCGTAGATGGGATCACCGCCTTTCGATTTCGACTTGTTGCAGTTGCAGACCGAGCTCCGGCACTGCGCTATGTGCGGTGCTGTAACAGTCCGTTTCCAGCGAACTGTCGTCATCATGATAGTTGTCACGGCGTTTCTGCAATGGAAGTATTTCTTTCCTGCAGTGCTGACATTTCGGTTGAGGTGTGTTGTATATCACCATCGTCTCCTTATCAAACATTGCTCGGCTACCCATTGCCATACTGCTCCCTGCAGAATCTTTGTCAATCGGTTACGCACAATTGACCGTCCGTGATAAAATCGAGAAATGGCTGAGCCGCTTTCTACCGACCCCTATAAGGGCGTCCGCGACTTCTATCCCGCCGATTGGCGAAAGATGGACGCGCTCTTCTCGCGTATTCGCGAGACGCTCCTCGCGTGGGGCTATGAAGAATACAACGCATCGCCCTTGGAACGCGCCGAACTCTACGAAGCGAAAACGTCGGAAGAGATTGTGAGCGAGCAGACCTATACCTTCATGGACCGCGGCGACCGTAAGGTGACACTTCGCCCCGAGATGACCCCGACCTTGGCACGCATGGTGGCGAATAAGCGCCGTGAGCTCGCATTCCCTTTGCGCTGGTTCTCCATCGGTAATCGTTTCCGTTACGAGCGCCCGCAGAAAGGTCGTCTGCGCGAATTCTATCAGGCGGATATTGATTTGGTCGGCCTCGCTGAAGGCGAGGCCGACATTGAAATCGTGCGACTTGCCTCCGCGATTCTGAAAGCCTTCGGTGCCGCAGAAAGTGATTTCGTCATCCGCGTGAATTCGCGCGCACTCCTCAACGCCGCCTGCAAAGCGGCGGGACTCACGGGCGGTGATGTCCGCCAATACCTGCGGCTCCTCGATAAAAAAGCGAAAATGACGCCGGAGGCGTTTGTTGCCGCATCTGCCACCATCAGTGCAAAAGACCCTCTCTCTTTTATCAAGCCGGAAGCGATGGAGACATTTATTGCGAAGCTCGCCGCAAGCGGCGTTGGCAACGCCGTCTTTGACCCCGGCATCACGCGCGGTTTTGATTATTACACCGGCATGGTTTTTGAAGTGTATGACACCAATCCGGCGAACCCGCGCGCGCTCTTCGGCGGCGGGCGGTACGACGGGCTCGTCGCGCTTTGGGGTGGCGACCCCATTCCTGCGGTCGGCTTCGCACTCGGCGACGTCACGCTCGCCGATTTTCTGGAAACGCATGGGCTCCTACCGAAGTTAAACTTCGGTAAACCGCAACTCTATATTGGTACGCCAAAGGAAAGTGATATCCCCGCCGCGCAGGCATTCGCCGATACGCTCCGCGCCAAGGGGGCGCGCGTCTTCGTCAATCTGGGCACGCGGGCGCTCGGCGACCAAATAAAAGACGCGGTGAAGCGTGGCATTCCATACTTTGCGGCATACGGGGCGGATGAAGTCACAAGCAACACTATCCGCATGAAAGTCCTCGCCACAGGCGAGGAAATCAATCTTCCGGTAAATGAATTGCCGGCGCGTCTGCGCGCCGGCAACTAATTGTATGCGTCCCGTTAGAAATCACGAACACTAGGTATATAATGACAACGCTATGACAGAATCTTGTTTTCATAATCGGATAGAGTGCAGCGCAATGAATGCGTTCGTGTTCTATTTCTAACGGGATGCGTGTCATCACTTTTGATATTGAGTCCATTTCTGATTCCTTCGTGCGCGGCCACATTGATGTGAACGAGCAGGAACTCACGGTCGTCGCCATTCACGATTCGGAAACGGACAAATATTCTTCCTATTTCCGCGAGGAGTTGCCGAAGCTTTGGCGCGTGCTTGAACATGCCGATATGCTTATCGGATTTAATTCCGATGCGTTCGATATTCCGCTCCTTAATCGCTACTATCCCGGGAACCTCTCTCATATCCGTTCGCTCGACCTATTGAGTGAAGTGCAAAAGGTGCTCGGCCGACGCATCCGGCTCCAATCGCTCGCGGAAGCAACACTCGGTAGAGGAAAGTCAGGCGACGGGCTCAAAGCCGGCGAATGGTGGAAAGAGGGGCGTAAAGATGAGGTCGCAAAGTATTGCATCGAGGATGTACGCCTCACGCGCGAGCTGTATGACTATGCTCTCGCGCACGGCATTCTCAAATATAAAGACCTGCGCGATATCCGCGATATTAAAATTGACACTTCGCTTTGGGGCGAAAATACGACTATAATGCCATCTATGACTCACGCACTACCCTTATGAAATCGTCCTACACCATTCCGCTCGCCATTATTATAGGAGGCATCATCGTCGCCATCGCTCTGTACGCCTCGGTACCAAAGAGCGCGACGCCGAGCGGCGGCAATCCCGAGCTGGTACGGCCCGTCGTCGCCTCCGACCACATTCTCGGCAATCCTACGGCAAAAGTGATGGTCGTCGAATACTCCGACTTTAATTGCTCACACTGCAAAGCCTTCAACGAAACGATGCATCAGATCATTGCGAACGAGGGCGTGAACGGGCAAGTCGCATGGGTGTATCGTGAATTCCCTCTTACTGAAGCGCCTTCAGACTCTTTTTCACACGCGCGTGCCGCCGAATGCGTCGCGCAGGTCGCGGGCAATGATATGTTCTGGAAATTTGAGACCGCGCTTTTCGCGAACCAGCCCGTTGACCCGACGAATTACGGCACGATCGCGAAGTCGGCAGGCGTTTCCGGCGATGCATTTGCTAAATGTTATTCAACTGCGTCTTCTACTCTCGACGCGCGCATTATGGCAGACCGGCAGAACGCGCTTGATATGGGTGCGCAGGGCACGCCCTATTCGCTCATCCTTGTGGCCAACAAACCGCCCGTCGTCATGGCCGGCGGCTACTCTTACGACGCCGCAAAACAGCTCATCGACCAGGCGCTCGCAAACTAAACGGCAGCGCGGCATGTTGCAAGGAAGTACCGTAAGGTGACACCTTACGGAAGAGGGCGCGGGTATTGTGATTTTGGAGACTCTCGGAGGCGGAGCAGCGTGGCGAATTGCAGCGCCGAAGGGCAGCTGCGCTGCAATTTGCGACGCCGAGAGTGAGCGCGTCCCGCGGCAAGGCGGGACGACGCGTGCTCCAAAATTACAATGCCCGCGTCCCGACACGTTACTCGTCCACCAACTCCAGCCGATAGATATCAAAAGAATTGTCGCCCTCGAACATGTCAGAGGGGTTTGGTAAATAAATGCGCCGGCGCATAATTTCTTCCGTCGCATCGTTGATAAGCCGATGAAAGACGGCGAAATCTTCTTTGCAATTCCGAAAATCGATTTCATACCGTCGCATCTGGCTGCTCCCGTCGGCGTTCTTCGTTTTCTTACACTCATACACGATGAAACGCCGCACCGGTTTGCCGAACATCTCCCGCACGGTGTAGTAATTAAAAAGCGCTTGTATGACGAAAAGCGATTTCGCCGCTCCCCCTTTGCTAAACGAGGCAACGAACTTATGGTCCACGATATCCACCGCGCCTTTCTGTATTTTTGATTCCACCACCAAATCTGAAATCGCCTTGATTGGTATCGGAAGCCCTTCTACTTCCACAACGCCCCGCACTTCCACACCGAGTACTTTGTGCCTCGGCGGTCGCGCCAAGTAATAGCCGATGGCCCGCAGATATTCTTGTTCCATATGCTTCCTTTTTTCTTTTTTTGCGCTCTTCGCCTTCGCTGCACCAAAATTAATTTCAAAATCCGCGACATCGCGCACGTATTCAAGGCCTTTTTGTATCGCAATATCTTTCGGTGCTCCGCTGTAAAAGTGTTCCAGCGCCCGATGCCCCGCGCTCCCCACGACTGCCGCGGGCGTCGTGGGCGTGTCGTATATTTCCTCAACATACCGCTTGTACCATGCAAGCGGATTGCGCAAGAACGACATCAAGCTGGAATGGCTCCAGTGCTTAATAGGCGCTTTCCTGCGCTTCGCCACGATTCTCTTTTTACGCTTCATGTGAGCAGTATACCAGGCATTTGACGGTATAGATAAATAGTGTATAAATAGCGGTAGATTAAAGATCTTGGCAGGATTCCCTGCCGCCCAGGTACATCTGGTTTAAAATGCAACGAAGGAGAGAAAGTTATGAAGCCGGTTATAAAAGTGTGGTGTCTACCGAAGATGTCGGAGGACCAGCTGCGCCAGTTGCATGCGGAGATAGTCGCAGCAGCCATTAGTGTCGAAATGCTTGGTCTGAAAGACGAGAATGACATGGTCTGTCTCTTCCCGTCAGACAAGATGTCCTACGGGCTTGGAGAAGAGATCATCATTGAAGTCAGACTCGTCAGAAGGCCGCAGACTTCGAGAGCGATGATGCGCCAACAACAATTGGCGAATATACTCGGGGAAACGATGTCCAAGATGTTCCCAGAGGCGTATGTCGAGTGCTCTATTCATTTGTTCAACGATGACGACGGGTCCTGGTCTAGCCAACCGTGACGTGCGCAACAACACACAAGCCGCCCTTTCGGACGGCTTGTTTCTTTTTAATACGACTTCAAATGCCGTGCCTTGTCGTGCGTGCGAATCTTCTCTAGCGCCTTCGCTTCGATTTGGCGGATGCGCTCGCGCGTGACGCCGAATTCGCGCCCCACTTCTTCAAGTGTGTGGTAGATACCGTCCATAAGTCCGTGGCGCATTTCCAAAATCTTGCGCTCCTTCGGCGAGAGGTCAGCGAGTATCTCCTTCACCTGCTCTGAGAGGATGCGCTCCGAAGATTCCTGCACCGGCGAGGGTATCTTATCGTCCGGGATAAAATCGCCGAGCGTCGAGCGCTCGTCGTCATCAGAGCCGACCGGATTCTCCAAAGAAAGCGTGTCTTGGTTTATTTTTTCTATTTGATAAATCTTCTCCGGCTCCACACCCATTTCAACGGCTATTTCTTCCGGCTGGGGGTCGCGGCCGAGCGCCTGCGCGAGGCGGCGCGAAATCTGCTTGTATTTGGCGATGGTTTCCACCATGTGGACTGGGATGCGGATGGTGCGCGACTGGTCAGCGAGCGCACGAGTGATAGCTTGGCGAATCCACCACGTCGCATAGGTGGAAAACTTGTACCCCTTCTTCCAGTCGAATTTGTCCACCGCACGGAAAAGACCGAGATTTCCTTCCTGAATGAGGTCAAGGAGCGTGAGGTCGGGACTGCGTCCCACGTATTTCTTTGCAATGGAAACCACGAGACGCAGGTTGCTGCGCGCGAGGATGTTGCGCGCCTCTGCGTCGCTTTTTTCAATACGCTTCGCGAGTTCGCGCTCTTCGGCGGCGGTGAGAAGCGGATATTGCCCTATCTCGCGGAGATAAATCTGAATGGAATCGTAGCCGGTGGAGTGACGGTCTTTAATATTGCGCGTCGCGAGGTACTGGTCTGCCGCATCTTCAAGCATGCCACCTTCAAGCACGTCCACGCCCGCGATGGAGAGACGCTCGTAGAGTGATTCAAGAAAATTAACGTCGTCCTCAACGTGCGGAAACGATTTAAGGATCTCGTTATAGGTGACATAGCCGCGCTCTTTGCCCTTTTCAATAAGCACCTCTGCAGTCATCGCCTTTTGCGAATTTGCTTTTGCCTTCGCGCCACGGACCGCCGCGCGGACGACCTGCTTCTTTGTGGCTTTCTTTTTTCCCGATGCTCGGCTTAGCCGAGATCGGGACCCCGACTGCTTCGCACGTCGGGGCTTAGCGGGCGCGCCGTGCCTACCGGCAGGCAAGCGTTTAACAATCCGCTTCTTTGCGGGCTTTTTGGCTTTCTTCTTCTTTTTTGCAACAGATTTCGCCATGCCAGAAGATAAAATGTATAAAAAATATAAAAGACTAGCTAGCGCACCCGGCTAAACGAGACGCGCAGAGAGTTTCGTACACACTGCTTGAGCATCAGCGATTGCGACCACATCCCCCGCGGCCTCCGCTCGTCTCAAGTTTGCTACTGCTTCCTGATACGCCTCGCGGATAACCGCTTGTTCAAAGGCGTGCAAAAGCTCGTCCGCCGCGTCCTCCGATGGCTCCTCTCCGAATGTCTGCTCCGCTTGGAACAGGGCCGGTTCGGGTAGCTCGATCGTTGGAGGCAACTCGGCTTCAGTAATTCGAGAGTACTCCATTTTGACACGATTGGCAAGAGGTGTTTTGGGATAGGCGTGCACAACGGCGA
>JANLIU010000028.1 GCA_024654305.1 Candidatus Parcubacteria bacterium | reverse complement strand
ATTCGGCGCCATGCGCGAACTTGCCGACCGCGGCGAACCCATTGACCAGCTTTCGCTTTCCGCTCGTTTGCAGGACCAAGGATTGTTAGAACGCAGCGGCAGCCGCAGTTATCTCGCCGAACTCGCGGGCTCCGCTCCCTCCCCCGGAAACTTCCCGCATTATGCCGAACTCGTCTCGCGCAAATATCTGATGCGCTCGCTTATCGATGCCGCATACGGTATCACCGAATCCGCATTCGACGACGCACGCGAGACGATGGAAGTGCTCGACGAAGCGGAAAAAAGCATTTACGCCATCGGCAACGCGTCTGCTGCGCATAAATTCACGGCTATCGGCGACAAAATCCATGAAGCATGGGAGCGCATTGAAGCGTTGTCTCATAAAGAGGACGGTATCCGAGGTGTGCCTTCGGGCTTCCCTGCTCTCGATAATCTGCTTTCCGGCTTCCATCCTTCCGACCTCGTCATCATCGCCGCGCGACCTTCGGTCGGTAAGACCTCGCTCGCGCTCGATATTGCGAGGAATGCCGCAGTGCGCCACAACGTCCCGGTCGGCATTTTCTCGCTCGAAATGAGCTCAGAGCAGATTATCGACCGAATGCTCTCCGCAGAATCATTCGTCAATTCGTGGAAATTGCGTACTGGCCAAGTGCGAGATGAGGAAGATTTCAGCCGCATCCGCGATGCGCTCGAAATTCTTTCAAAGGCGCCCATCTACATCGACGATAAGCCGGGTAATAATATCCTCGCGATGCGTGCCGTTGCGCGTCGCCTCAAACGCGAGCGCGGCATCGGACTCATCATCGTAGACTACCTGCAACTCATGGCACCGACTGTTACCAAAGCCTCCGACTCGATGGTCCAACAAATTACCGAAATCTCGCGTTCATTGAAGAATCTCGCGCGCGAGCTCGAGGTGCCGGTTATTGCGCTCTCCCAACTTTCACGTGCGGTGGAACAAAGGGGCGGCAAGCCTCGCCTCTCCGACCTGCGTGATTCCGGAAGCATTGAGCAGGATGCAGATGTGGTGATGTTCATTCATCGCGACGACAAGGCGAACAAGGAAAGCGATCGGCCGAACATCGCCGAAATCCTCATCGAGAAGCACCGCAACGGTCCCACCGGAAAGACCGAGCTCTATTTCGACGAGAAGCGCGCGACCTTCCAGCCGGTGGATACCGCAGGTTACGGCGAACTTGCGCAGGAATTTTAAATGGACCCCGTTAGAAATAACGTTACGAGACCGTACTTACAAATGCTATGTTCACATTCTTAAATTATGACAATTTCTAACGGGGTGGACAAAATAGACGAACTCGCGACTGCGCTCGCTCGCCTCCCCGGCATCGGACCGAGGCAGGGTAAACGTTTTGTGTATTATTTGCTCGCCGCTCCCGCTACCGAGCGCGCGAAGCTCGCCGAGCTTATCGCAACGCTTAGCAAAGATGTCCGCCAGTGTCCGGACTGTTTGCGCTTTTTCAACGGTAGTAGCACGGCAAGTATTTGTAATTATTGTACTGACAAAACACGCGACAATTCACTGTTGATGATTGTAGAGAAAGACCAAGACCTCGCGGCAGTGGAGCGCGCCGGCACGTATCGCGGCCGTTACTTCGTGCTCGGCGGCGTGCTGACGCTTACGGGCAAGGGTGCGATTCGCGAAAAAGAATTGTTGCGCAGAGTTGAAAAACATTTGCAAAAAGGCCTGCCCGCCGAAGGCGGAAAAGAAATAGTGTTGGCTCTGTCAGCAACAAGTGAAGGCGAGCACACGGTAGACCGCGTACGCGAACTCCTCGCGCCCTGGCGCGATGTCGTGAAGACTTCCATGCTCGGCCGCGGCCTCGCGACCGGCTCCGAACTTGAATATTCCGACGCCGAGACCCTCCGCGCCGCCCTCACCAACCGCAAAGAAACCTAATGGGGATAGAGTGTAGAAGATAGAATATGGAATATAGAGTTATGAGAATGACTTGCTCTTTCTTATGAGACCAGTCATTATTCTTCCGATTTTTGATACGTGTTCTTCCAACATAGCCGCTTCTGTCGGTTGTATGTAGCCAAGATCGCGACCGATGAGAAGCTGACTCTCGACTATTGTATTCATACTTGTTCTATTTTCCATATTCTACATTCTATATTCCGCATTATCAGGGCACTGCCGGGTCTGCGGGAGGCGCTATCGGGTCTGCAGGAAGTTCTACCGGCGTATCATCCGCCACTGGCGGGGCATCAGTGATAACGATTGACTCTATTACGTCGGTCGAGGTGAGCGGTGCTTCAGTCGACGCGGGTAATGGGTCGGCTTGCCATGAACTTGTTGAAGGGGTCGAGGTCGCGCTCGACGCGGTATCAACGGGCGGCGTAGAGGTTGCGACTGAGGTAATCGTTATGCCCGAATCAGTTTGACCTGAGCTTGTCGAAGGGGTCGTCGTGGCTGTTTGAGGATGCACGAGAGCGAGCAAGCCTCGCACATCCTCTTTGGTCAGGCACTGGTCGTCGACGCATATCTTCTCGCTCGCTCGGAATGTCTTCGCTATCATTTCGCCGATACCATTGCCCGCGTCCGCGAACCAGCTCGTTATCTGTTCTGTGGAGCTCGCGAACGTGAGCGGCGAGCCGCTCGCGGAACCGATTGCGCCAGTTTCCAATTTCTCCACGCGCGATTCAAGCGAAATGATGCGAGTCTCCTGCGCATCCACGCGCGCCGCAAGCGCCTGCACGCCGGCGAGGGTGAAGGTCGCGAGCTTGTAGAGGTCGATGCCCTTGCCGTCGGCGGAGAGGATTTCGGGGGCGATGTCTCTGGTGTCTTCACTGATGAGGCCGATGCGGAGCGGGTCCTGCTGGTTTTCAATCTTGTACCGATAGGTGGCGACCTTGAGATTAACGAGCTGGTTGAGCATGTCCTCGCTCGAGCTCGCGGTGGTGTAATTGATGTCGGTCTTCAACGACCGTGTGGAGGTG
>JANLIU010000005.1 GCA_024654305.1 Candidatus Parcubacteria bacterium | reverse complement strand
TCGCGTACCCCAACCTTTCTTGCTCGCATAGCCCTCGTACATTCTGCGCAACATTCTCGCAAAGTCCTCGGCATCGTCTCCGCCCGCGCCAGCGAGTATCGCGAGCGTCGCGTTCCCAGCGTCGTGCGCCTGCCTGCCGGCAGGCAGGGGTCCTGCCTTTAAATTTTGATATTCCTGCACAAATTTCTGTGCCACTTCCTTATCCGCCCAGAAATCAGGCGACGCCATCATCGCTTCCAGCTCCTCCAACCGCTTATCGTTCTTCTCGTTTTCTTTCATGAAACGAGTATAGCATCGCTCTACCAAAGCCGACGTTTCAGTCGGCTCCCCGACCGTCTGCGCGTCGGGGCTGAGCTACACAAAATTAAATTTGAGCCGCCCCTCGGATTCGGACCGAGGACCTACCCCTTACGAAGGGGTTGCTCTACCAACTGAGCTAGGGCGGCAATTTATTTGATCTACCAAAGCCGACGTCGGAAGTCGGCTCCCCGACCCCGTAGGGCGTCGGGGCTGAGCTACCCCGGCTCTCGCGTGGCAATCAAAATAATTTGACTTATGGAACTATCTTAATGTACCCATCTTGCACAATTTTCGCAATATAATCGTGACGCTTTAGCTTTTTCAATTTGTATTCAACAGAGCGTGCCTCCTGAAGAGTGGGGTAATCCTGCTTTAAAACCAACTTCCCTTCTCCTAAGCGTTTTGTTGAAGGAGTATATCCACCCATATGATGCTCGAGTCGGTTTTGAATATCGGTAGTGCTACCGACATAAAATTTTCCTGTTGCAAATTTTAAGATATAGACAAATGCCATGTTGTTATATCTGAGTCCCGACGTCAGAAGTCGGGACCCCGACCCACGACTGCCGTGGCGTCGGGGCTAAGGCGGCGACATGCTATTTCTAACACATAATCTCTGTCTGAAAAAGCGGGCGAATGCCTCAACCCATTGAGGCATTCGCCCGCGGCGCTACTTCAACGTATCCCCGTATCGCAAGAGATGTTAACCGCGGTGTAACCGCTTGCTTCAACTGTTACATTTTCATCGTTACAGCGCGGGAGCATTTTGCCTCCGGAGGCTGAAAGTGTGTACTCGCCGGGCGTGAGCGAGAATTCAAACGCGCCGTTCACATCTGATTTTTTTACTGCGAATGTTAAACCGGAGCTTGCACGACTCACGGTTATCGTCGTTTCGTATGGCTTATCGGCACACTGCGGGTCCGGCGGGTCTCTCATCACGGGACAGGTTGGCCCGAGCAAAACAGACCCCTTCACACCGGAGTTATAGGGTAAAATTCCACGGCCTCCGCCGGAAGTAGTTGTCGCGACTATAGGACACTGCGCGAATTCGCAGTTAGGCCCGCTCCGCGAAACATATGACCCGTCGGGACAGAGCTTCGCATCCATCGTGCAATACTGCCCGACAGGGGCCTCTGCTGGCGTACTATTCATAAACCAGAGACCGCCAGCGACTGCTACGAGCGCCACTCCTCCGATCAGCAAGCGACTATTCATGTATCTTCTCTACGACAATCACTCCAGGCCTCGGTATGTCATCCATCGCGTCAGCCAACTTACGCTTCGTTTCTACGAGCTCGCCGTCAATTCCTTTTTTATGCTTCTCAAGCGCAGACAGATAGAACGTGTCGCGAATATAGCTCGGTAATAAAAGGAGGAGAGTGATGAAAATCCCGCTAATGAGCGTGAGCATCAGAATAAGCGCTAACGAGCCATCAAACTGCCAGCTCAAGAAGGTGATGGTAACAATGCTCGTGTTCTCTAGAATGAATATAACCGATAGTGCGCCAAGAATAACGCCAAAGATTAGTGAAAATATCATATACTCCTAAGCCGAATCTGACAGCGAAATCTTACAATGTCGCCACCCGCAAGGCGACGCCTTGGGGTATTCAGACCCTGTTGGCACAGCTCCCGTATCATGGAAGCTATGTACACACTCAAACAAATACCGTCAGAAGTGCAGATTAGGAAGTTCTTGAGGCGCACACTCTTCGGAAAAAACGTGTTCTGTCCGCTCTGCCGGTCACGCAAGGTCGCACGATATGAAAGTCGGTTCCGCTGTCTCGCGTGTCGCCGCAGGTTCTCGCTCCTCTCGCATACATGGCTCTCGAATCTGAAGCTGCCGCTCCAAGTCTGGTGGACCCTCCTGTGGTGCTGGACGATACGAGAGCCGGTACTGCAGGCGCAAGAACTCACGCATCTGCCCGAACGTACGATCAGGCGCTGGTATGCGACCTTCAGAGAGCATTTGCCCCGAGAAGAGCATGTTCTGGAGCGTATTGTGCAAATGGACGAAGCGTACTTCAAGAAAGCCGCTCTCGTCATGGCCAAGCAGAAAGGGACGAGAAAGCTTGCGTATACCGTCATGCATAATCGCTTCCCGAACAAGACGGACGTGATGGACTTTCTCTTCGAGAAAGTGAAGCCGGGGAGCGAATTGTGGACCGATGGTGGTTCGATATACATCGGCGCCGGCAAACGATGGCCGGTCACCCACAGCCGAGACATTCATTCAAAATTCGAGTTCGAACACACCTCCGAGATAGAGGGGGTGTTCGGCGTATACCGCACTTTCGTGCGGAGGATGTATCATCATCATTGGAGTGAGAACCTCGACCAATACGTGAGGGAATTCTGCTTCAGATTTTCCTCACCGGAATTGTTCGGAAATCCGCGCACTTACTTATTAAAATCACTAATGCTTGTGCCAACTCGTTAGGGATACCT
>JANLIU010000063.1 GCA_024654305.1 Candidatus Parcubacteria bacterium | reverse complement strand
GGCAAGCCGGAACTCGATATCGCATACGAAATGTCGATCAACGAATGGAACGGCAGGACAAGCGCCGAGTGCCGACTCGTCGACGTGGTAGCGTCAAAGAGGTAGAATCAGCTTCATGCGCCGGTCAATCACTAGCCGCTTTCTTCGCGTCTGTTGGGAACATTCGATGCGTTATCCGGTGTTATCGATCGGGATTGTTGTCGTCATTTTGACCGCACAAGTGACGGTTCTCTTCGTTCCGTTGTTTCTGGAAAGGCTGGTGGACGCGTTTATGCAACTGTCGCCGGACGCGTTCAGCCTAACGGAGTTTGTGTGGATGTACGTACTTCCGATTCCCGGTTTGCGACTGTTGAGCTGGCTATTGTGGCGTGTAAGCGGATATACCGCAAGCGCGCTTCGACCGAGGATAGATCGGGACATGATTGAACGCGCGTTCCGAGCCGTTCTTGATCAGTCGTATCGATTCTTTAGTGACAGCTTTACGGGCTCGCTCGTGCGGCGCGTAAACTCATTGCCGAATGCGTTCGCCGATTTGGCGGATATTTTTTGGTGGACGATTATACCGATGTTCGTGGCCGTGTTCGGCGGCATGATCATGCTCGGTCTGCGCAGCCCCGTATTCGCGGGCATCGTGTTTCTGTGGATCACGACGGCGCTGATCGGACAGGTCATCGTTAGCCGCATCAAGCTTTCCGTTGATACCGCGCGTGCCGCTGCACAGACAAGAATGACCGGCGCGGCCGCGGATGCGGTAACGAATTCCATTAACATCTCACTTTTCTCTGGGCGTCAGTACGAGGAAAAGTATTTTGATCAATTGGTAGAGACGCATACGAAGCTGCGCCAACGAAGTTGGCGCATTGGCGAAACGGGAGCTGTCATCCAGAACATTATCGGGTTCCTTTGTGAATTGGCCGTTATGGCGCTCGTCGTCTCTTATTGGAGAGATGGCATCATGACGGTCGGCGAGATCGTATTCGTCCAAGGTATCTTGCTCGTCATGTTCAGCAATACGCACGACCTTGGACGCACGGTGAGACGCGTGTACGAAGCCGGAGCAGACACGTATGAGATGCTCGATATTCTCGAAATGGTTCCGGAAATACGCGATAAACGCGGCGCGAAGCCGTTGTCAATCAAGCGGGGAGTCATCGAATTTGACCGGGTCGCATTTGCCTATCGACCTAAGCATGGCATCCTGCAGGATTTTTCTCTGTCCATCCCCGTCAAACAAAAGGTGGCCTTGGTGGGAACGTCGGGTTCCGGAAAAACGACGGTCACCAAACTACTCTTCCGCTTTTTTGACATTCAGGGAGGCGCCATTAAGATCGATGGTCAGGATATCTCAAGAGTAACGCAGGAGAGTCTCCGCAAAGTCATATCGTATGTGCCGCAAGAGCCGATCCTGTTTCATCGCAGCCTCATGGAAAATATTCGTTACGGTCGGCGTGACGCGACGGACAGGGAGGTAATTGAGGCGGCTACGCTCGCTCACTGCCACGAATTCATCGAAGCTTCACCGGAAAAGTATGAGACTCTGGTTGGCGAACGCGGCATAAAATTGTCCGGCGGTGAACGTCAGCGTATCGCTATCGCGAGAGCGATCTTAAAAGATTCGCCGATTCTGGTTTTGGATGAAGCCACGTCCAGTCTTGATTCCGAGTCGGAAGCCTTCATTCAAGACGCGTTGAAGAAGCTTATGCGAAACAAAACGGTGATCGTCATCGCGCACCGTTTATCAACGATCATGGAGATGGATCGCATCATCGTCATGCAGGACGGCCGCATCGTTGATGAGGGGACGCATGGTGAGCTTCGTGATAAGGTCGGCATCTATCAAAAATTATGGAATATTCAAGCGGGAGGATTTCAGGGATAGAAAGTGAAGAATGAAGAGTGAAGAATAAAAAATTAGAAAGAAACTATATATGCATCTCAACATTCGCACGGACGGCGGCGCGCGCGGAAATCCGGGACCGGCGGGGATCGGCGTTGTGATTGAGGATGAGAAGGGAAAGGTGTTGGAGGAGCACGCGAAATTTCTCGGCGTAAAAACGAACAACCAGGCCGAATACGAAGCGGCGATC
>JANLIU010000035.1 GCA_024654305.1 Candidatus Parcubacteria bacterium | reverse complement strand
GTATGCATGCTCGCCGAGCGCACGGTATGCACTCGTGAGTGTGTTCACTGCGAGCGACGGTTGCGTAAAGAGCTCCTGTGCAAATGAGAGAGTGGAAAGCAGAATGTAGAATGTAGAATGTAGAATGTCAGGATCTATATTCGATACTCCATATTCCATATTCGGTTGCGATGCGATGCGCACATTTTGATTTTCACCCAGAACCATGCGAAGCGCGGAAAGATCGGGATTCGTGAGAACTGCCGACCCTGCGTCGCTGAAGCTATGCAGGGCACGTGCGAATGAACTCTCTACCGCAACGCGTGCAGGTTGTGCACGCATATTATTTTTTGCGGCGTCGATGCGTGCGGCGATGCGCGACGGGATGCTACCGAATGTTTCGACAAATCCGGAAGCGACTTCGTGTGCGAGTGATGCTGTCGTATCAGCGAGCTTCGGAATCCCTACGGCCTGTATCGTGAGTGCACCGAACGCGACCACCAGAAGTGCAACCGAGAATGCGAGGGTATGAGAACGCCATGGAGTGTTCACACGACTAAACGGTTGTGGTACGGAAAGAGGCGCTGTTAACGTTTGTGTCGCGCGAAGCAGGAGCGAGTGACGCACGCGATACTCCTGCGCACGTTCGCTCGCGAGCGTACGAGCGCGAGCGATCTTGTGATTGCCCTGCGAGTGATACTCTTCCGCGCGAGCGCGAGAACGAGTAAGAGAGAGTTCCTCCTTACGTTTCGTTTGAGTGTCTAAAAAGCGGATAAGCGAACCACGCTTAATGAGCCATACACGACCAACTTGAACTCCTTCAATTTCACCAGAGCGCGCAAGGCGTCTAAGATACCGAGAAGTGTATCCAGATAATTCTCCGGCAAATTTCGTCGAAATGAGATCTTTTTTGTAGAGATTTGATTTCATCAGTAAAAGCGGAACTAATCAGATAATAACTGATTATTTCCATTTCATACTGACCTCATAAGTGGATAAGTTTTTGTTTTTACAAAAATGATGTTTTCGGTACGAATAAGAAAATTTTAAGACTTTCAAAAACATACTCGTAATTTTGGTGCTTAACCCCGATGATCTGCCGGAAGAAAGTTTTCTAAAGGCCTAAAAATGGCTATAGAAGACTATTATGCTAGGAACCACAGGATCTACAGGGTCTAACTGAAACAAATCTTGTATAAAAACCCTAGTAGCACACTTATTAACTAAACTAATCACGTCTATCCGAGACGAGAAACGCTTTGTTTCCGCCATAATTAAACAAAACGACGTCCATACAGACGTCGTTTTGTTTTCGACTATTTTTAATTATCTGCCCTGGACAAATGTGAGTGCCTTTCCTTTGAGTGTGGCGCGGCCGGTACGGCCGATGCGGTGCACGTAGTCCTCGTAGGTCGACGGTAGATCGTAGTTGATGACGTGCGAAACGGCGGGGATGTCGATACCGCGCGCCGCGACGTCGGTCGCCACGAGCACGCTCACCTTCCCCGCTTTAAAGGCCTCCAAGGCGCGCTGGCGCGCACTCTGCGTCTTATTGCCATGAATGCTCTCGGCGTGGATATGGAGACGCGAGAGTGCTTTGGCGAGCTTCTCAACGCCGAACTTAGTGCGGCCGAAAACGAGCACACGACTGAACTCGCGGTCCTTCAACATCTCCGCGAGCACGTCGAACTTATCTTTGCCGCGCGGGATGCGGACAACATCTTGGTCGACAGAGGACGGTGTGTCACGCGTCTTGACCGAGATGATGACCGGGCTCGTGAGGAAATCGCCGATGAGCTTTTCAATATCTTTCCCCATTGTTGCTGAAAAGAAGAGTGTATGACGCTCCTTGCGCATCTTCCCGAGAATGGAACGCATATCATCGATGAAGCCCATATCGAGCATGCGGTCCGCCTCGTCGAGAACAACCGTACCGAAGCCGGAGAGATTCAACGCCTTACGTTCCATCAGGTCCTTCAAGCGTCCGGGCGTGCCGATGACGAACGCCGGGTCGTGCTTAAGCTGGGAGATCTGCGGGCCGATGTTGGCCCCGCCGACCGCGACCATGCCGCGAAATCCGAGGCCTTTGGCGAAGCCTGCGAGCTCGTGTTCTATCTGCACTGCGAGCTCACGCGTCGGCGCCATGATGAGAACGCGTTCACCCTTCTGCTTCATAACCTTATCGATGAGCGGAATGAGAAAGGCCGCGGTCTTGCCGGTGCCGGTTTCGGCGAGTCCGACGACGTCCTGGCCGAGCAAAGCATGCGGAATAGCTTTGTCTTGGATCGGTGTAAGGACTTCATATTTTTTCGCGGCGATATTCTTCTTAAGGTTCGGGTTGATATCAAAATCGGCGAACGTATGTTCCGGAACGAATACCGGTTCTGAAGTCGTGACGACCGTCTTGTTCATGAACTTCGATATCTCGGCTTCGGTCTCTCCGAAGGTCCCGAACCCCCCACGGCGCGCGCCTCCCGAACGGCCGTGACTTCCGCCGAAACCGCCGCGTGAACCGAAACCGCCACGAGACGGGCCACGGTCGCCGCCGAAACGGCGTGGACCGCTTGAACTGCCGTATCCCGAACCCGATGGGCGCGGCGAATACGGCCGTGCGCTATGCGGACGACTCGAAGACCCCGAGCGATCGCTCGAGGAATGACTATTTCCTGACTGATGATTCCATCTTCCTATTTGCATTGTGTGAATGAGTATTTATTAAGTTCCGACGGAGCTTCGGAAAAAGCTATGAGATGCAAGGCACGGGTAAGACAATTTCTGTAGGCGTACGAGAAGTACGACGAAAGAAATTGTCGGGGCCCGTAACGAAGTAGATCGAGCTTTTTACAAGCTACGAAATAGAGTCGATTTTGACTTTGAGAATCGGTTGGCGATGACCTTTGCGCTTGTAGTAGCGGCTCTTCGGCTTATACTTCACCACCTCGACTTTCTTATCCAATCCGGCGAGAACAACGGTGCCCTTGACCTCCGCGCCTTTGATAAGTGGCGCGCCGATGGTCGTGTCCGAGCCGTTGTCGACGAGGAGCACCTCGCCAAAGACAACCGTGTCACCTTTTTTCAAATCCCCCGGGAGCTTCTCAATA
>JANLIU010000018.1 GCA_024654305.1 Candidatus Parcubacteria bacterium | reverse complement strand
ACACGTATGCTTGAGGTGCATATGCCGCAAGGCGTGGAGGTTCAAGTCCTCTCCTGGGCACAAAATGAAAACGCCGAAAGGCGCTTTTTCATTTTGTGCCCAGAGCACGCCAGCTGCCTGGTGTGCGAGAGAGGACTTGAATGCCGGAGCGATGTCGAGCCAGCAGGCGAGACCGCGAGGCAGGGTCGTGAAAATGTGCGAGCGACCTAAATTTTAATGACCGAAGGGAGTATAAAATTGGAAGTACTCTTTGTGGTGCGACGGCGAGCACATTATTCCTGACCAAGCCTCCTGGGCACAAAAATAACGCCGAAAGGCGTTTTATTTTTGGGCACGGGAGGCGCAACTGTTTGTCAGACAAACAGGAGCAGGGACTTGAAGGCCGCAGGACGACGGCCCGAGGCGGGGCTCGCGGAAATTTTCAGCAGAAAATTATCCGTGGCCAAGCCTCTCCCGGGCACATTTGATTTTAGGACGAGCATTGTGCTAGCATCGCCGGTAGCTGTACAACCACAACGGAGGAATGAGAATGTGCCACACAAGTTTGATAGCGAAGGGTGTCAAAAAGATTCGTTTTACTCGTAGGCAGGGGAGAGGAGACCAAATCATTCGTCCTCTCAATGCTGAAGAAATAAGACGGATTGAAAAAGAGATCGCGGGGTTGAAGGCCAAACGCCTTAAGGGAGTGGGGTGGGCGCCGACAAAGCAAGCGCGCCGCCGCAAAACAGAGGCCAAGAAGATCCGCGTTGGTGAGAGAATCCTTCGCCAGCAGAAACTCATTCACTAAACCGATTGAAAGGAAAAAGCCCGGTCAATGCACCGGGCTTTTTTGTTTCCCCGGGCTCTAGGAGCCGAGAGGGGAATTGTTGAGAACGATCGGGATGATGTCATCGAGATGTCGTAGCATCTGAAGAAAGATGAAGACGGCAATCACTCGTAGCGCAAGGCGGGAGGCGGCGGAAAACCATTTTTCCAGAGCGTCCTCACCAACGTGCGCCAGCCAACTTTTATCTGCATAGTCGTCCATGAAAGAGCCTCCTTCCTGTTATTTGAACAAATATATAGTATACCTTTTCCTGTGAAAAGTCAATACCTCCTAAAAACCTGTATACTAGCCATATATGCTCTATACCGGCAAGGGGGACAAGGGAACTACCACGGCGTTTGGCTGTGACCAGCAGCGGATATCCAAATCATCTGAACTGCCCGAGGCGCTCGGGGCGCTTGATGAACTCAATGCATTTCTCGGCTTCGTAAAAATGCGCGCGTCGGATTCGTCGAGGATACAGGAAGCGATCCTCGACGTGCAAGAGAAGCTTTTCATCATTCAGGCGGAAGTCGCAGGTGCGGATAAAAAAGTGGAGGAGGGTGCGGTGAAAGAGATTGAGAAAATAGTGAATGATATTGAAAAAGAAATCCCGCCACTCAAAGGATTTTCTATCGCGGGCGGGACCGAACTCTCCGCCCTGCTGGACGTCGCGCGGACGCTCGCGCGCCGCGCTGAGCGCCGCGTCATTGCGGTTAATGAGTTAAAGCTACGCGTGCTCGCGCCCGAAACGCTCGCGTACCTGAACCGTCTCTCTTCGCTCCTCTTCGCGCTTGCGCGCCTCGCGAACCATCTCGCCGGTGTCGCCGAGGAAACACCGCGATATTAAGGAACTTTTTGTGTTTTTGTGTTATAAAAAATCTGTGCTCATGCATGGCGGCTATGGTGTAACGGTTAACACTGGAGCTTGTGGAGCTCTCAATTCGAGTTCGATTCTCGATAGCCGCCCCAAAATTCTAAGCGTGATATCATGCGCGCATGAAGAGTCTATTGCTCGGCGTTTTGGCGATTATTATCATCGGTATTGGCGGACTCGTGTACCGGAATGCCGTTGAACACCCGCTCCAACCGATTACGTGTCCGCTTGATGCAACGGTCTGTCCGGACGGCACTTCGGTCTCGCGTACCGGTACGTCCTGTACGTTCCCGGTGTGTCCGGCGCCGAATGTGTCGCTCACGGATGTTGGCATCGCATTTGCGATACCCGCAGGTTTTGTTACCGCACAGATTCCTGATGCCGCGAGCATTGCCGCCTATGAAATGCCGACCGCTTCTACTACCGAGAACGACAGCATCGTTATCCGCCGCTTCCCAATTGCCGCATCTTCTACCGCGCTCGCGACTATCCAGCAGACGGCTATAAGTGGTACCTCCGGTGCGCCGGTAAGTATTACCTCATTTACTTCCACCGTCCTCGGCAACCATCGCTTCACCGTTGTATCGATAGAGCGATTTGAGGGCGTCGTCGATACGGCATATTATCTCGCACGCGGAACCGATGTGCTGCGCTTTGATGCGATCGATAGGGGCACCGACTGGACCAATCCGAACCTCGACGTCTCGGCGCTCCCAGCACATTTCGCACTGGCGAAATTACTCACAACCTTGCAAGGGGGTAATTGAACAAAAGGGTATACTGTGGGGAGTACTACTACATAATCAATTTCACAATGAATAATCCTCTTTCAGAGATCCTTGAGAACGGCGGTGTACGCCTCGCACTTATAGGGACGCTTTGCATTCTCGCCTTGTTCCTCTTGGCCGAAACCATCACTATTGCCGCGAACTTCGGACGACCAAATGTACCGGCGACCGACACGGTGACCGTGCAGGGAACCGGCCAAGCAACGCTCCCGCCGGATGTCGCGCGTGTCTCTTTCACGGTGCAAAACACTGCAACGGCAGTTGCCGATGCACAGGCGGCAACGACGAAGCAGGCGAATGCCGCAATCGATTTTGTTAAGAGTCAGGGTATTGCTGACAAAGATGTAAAGACGCTCTCATACAACATTTCTCCGCAGTATTCCTATCCGAATCCCTGCACCGCCGGAGCAATCTGTCCGGACTACAACCGCACCCCGAAGATCACCGGCTACCAAGTGTCCGAAACCGTTCAAGTTACGATGCATGACCTCGCTCAGGTCGGTGAGATGCTCGGCGGGCTCGGGAAGCAGGGCGTGCAAAATCTGAATGGACCGGACTTCGCGCTCGATGATCCGACTGCCGGATATGACGCCGCGCGCGCTGATGCAATCAATAATGCGAAAACGCAGGCGGAACTTCTCGAGAAACAACTCGGTGTGCACTTCGGCAAGATTGTGAACTTCAGCGAATCTTCCGGGAGCTACGCGTACCCGATGATGGCGTACGGGCTTGGAGCTTCAGACTCAAAAGAAACAGCCGCACCGAGTGTGCCGACCGGCGAGAATACGTATAACGCGTCCGTCTCCATTACCTACGAAGTTCGTTAGTTGACGCGTGCAAGGTGTCGTAGTATGCTCTCTTTATTGAGAGCCCGCAGGGCTTTTTTATTTACCGAACGACATCTTCTATGACCTCACCATTCACCTATCTGAAGCATGTTCGCGAAGAGTTCACTCACATCGTCTGGCCGAGCAATCGGACCGCGCTCGCGCATACACTCGTCGTCATTTTCATCGCGATAGGCATCGCGCTTATGGTCGGTCTCCTTGATTACGTGTTCGGTCTCGTGGTGAGCCACTTTGCCGGCGTCTAATATTTTTCTTATGGACGAAAAACAACACATGCATAGTGGAGAAATGGATTTGCCGGAGGAGATCGGCATGGCCGACATTGCGCCCACGGTGCGCAAAGAAATTCGTGATGAAGTAACACCACGCAAAGAAGACGCACGTTGGTACACCATTCACACCTACGCCGGCTATGAGAATGCCGTTGAGCGTAATTTGAAACAACGCATTGAATCCCTCGGTATGGAAGGAAAGATATTCGATGTTATCGTGCCGACTGAGAAAAAAATCCGCGTGAAGAGCGGTAAGCGCATCGTTGAGGAAGAGAAAATATATCCGGGATACATTCTCGTCCGCATGATTGTCGACGACGATTCGTGGTTTGTGGTCCGCAACACGCCACGTGTTACAGGGTTTGTGGGCGCTGGCAACACACCGGTCCCGATGGAAGAGTCCGAAGTTGCAACGCTGATGAAGCGGATGACGGCTGAGGCGCCGAAGCATCGCATCGACCTCGTGAAGGACGACCCTATCGTCATCAGTGATGGCCCGTTCAAGGACCTTGAGGGCAAGGTGGGCGAAATAGACGAAGACCGCGGGAAGGTGAAGGTCATGGTCTCGATGTTCGGCCGCGAGACGCCGGTCGAGCTCGATTTCTTGCAGATACGTAAACTCTAGCGTACAGTCACATCCATTATGGCTACCGTCGTAAAAAAGATAAAACTCCAGATCCTGGGCGGGAAGGCGACGCCTGCGCCTCCGGTCGGCACGGCGCTCGGCCCCGCCGGCGTGAACATCGGTCAGTTCGTAACCCAGTTCAACGCGGCGACACAGGACAAGCAGGGAACCATCATTCCTATCGAGCTTTCGGTCTACGACGACCGTTCGTTCACCTTCATCATGAAGAACCCGCCGGCCTCGAGGCTCATTCTCAAGGCAGTTGGTCTTGAAAAGGGTTCAAGCAAGGCGAAGGAAGAGAAGGTCGGCATCATCACCAAGGCGCAGATCGCGACTATCGTCGCCGAGAAGATGCCAGATATGAATGCCAGTTCAGCCGAAGCGGCCGGTCGCACCATCGCAGGTACGGCACGGAGTATGGGCATAGACGTAAAAGGTTAGTTTTAATAAAAACGGGCGCGACAGCAGAGCTGTCGTGCCCGTTTGCTTTTCATACCTCTGGAGCGTAGAGTTCGCTCGGGTATTTTGAACATTTTTCGGAGGAGTATAGACATGGAACCAGGCAAAGAATATCGGCCGGCATTACTTAATACCGTCCAGCAACGTGGGCTGCGCATCATCAAGGGCACAGCAACATTCAAGGATCGATTTGTGCCGGAGCACGAGACACTCGTTGCTCTCATTGAATCATTGCGTTCGATGGGCTGCACGATTGGTTTTGTAACTGGCGTGTGGGACTTAATCCACATCGGTCATGCCGAGTATATTCAGCACGGCAAAGAAGAAGTCGCGAAACTATATCCGGACACGGATCACGTCATCATGGTCGTCGGAGTAGATTCCGATGAATTCACGAAGCGGCGGAAAGGTCCGGATCGGCCTGTCGTTCCGCAAGACGAACGTCTAAGAATGCTTGGGCATTTGCGGGCGGTGGATATCCTCACATTGCAGTACGAGGCTGACCAACTCTTCAAGATTGTTGCGCATGATGTGCGAGTCATTTCACACTCCACTGCGGATCTGCCAGGTCTTGAAGTCATACAGGGGCAGTGTGCCCATATCGTGAATCTTCCACCACAAGCGGAAACGAGCACGACGGCGCGCATCCGACGGCTTTCTATGGATGGTGCTGTGAGCGTCCTGCTGAAAGTGGAACAAGTTCTTATGACCGCCCTGAAAGGAGTGCGTGATGGAATCGAAAAGCAGTAGTGTGCTCATTGCATACGTGGCATCGCCGCACGCAGGGTACCTGAAATTCTTCCGCGCATATGAGGGGAGCATTCTGTACATACTCGGCAACGAGTTCATACGGGAATTCCCCGCACTGGTCCGTCATCTGCCGGGAGTCAATCCATACGAGGCGCGGAGAATGTTGGAATCACTCGATATTTCTTCGAGTGTTCATGTCCTCACCTTGGCGATGCTTGCTACGGTACGTGAGTCACCTGTCGTCATGCCGGACGAAGATGTGTCGCATGCGTTCGCGGAGAAGTATCTTCCAGATCAGGCGATTACGTTTGACGGTAATTGGCGGCTCCGCTGGGACTGGGGTGCGACGCAGAAGAACCGGCGTCCGGAAGGGGAACGCGTGATCTCGGTCGATGAACTCGACCGGGAGCTTATGCGCTCTGCATTTCGTGAAGCGAACTGCAGTCCCGACTGGTGGCGGCAGATAGGTGCGCTTCTTGTTGATGAAAATGGCGGCGTTATACTTGCCGCTTTCAATCATCATGTACCGAGCGAACAAAGCGCCTATTGCTACGGCGATCCACGGAGCAACTTCGAACCGGGGCAGTGCATTGATGCCTCTCTCTCGCTGCATGCTGAAGCCGGAATATTCGCTGAAGCATGCCGTCGCGGTATCAAGACGGAGGGATGTGACCTCTATGTCACGACCTTCCCCTGTCCGCCGTGTGCATACCTCAGTTCTTTTACCGGTATCAGGCGCCTCTACTACGTAGATGGCTACGCACTCGTCGCCGGAGCGGAAGCGCTTCAAGCGAAGGATGTGGAAATCATCCGCGTGCAGATGTGATGTTCGCCCAATTTGCTCCCTCGCCTTCGGGTCGGGGGAGTCTTCTTTTATTTTTTGAAACCGACAGGCGCCTTGATAGGCTTTGTATTTTCTGTCCGCAAACTGCCGACGATGAGGTGCGCATGTAGATGGTTCACTGACGCCCCCGTGAATCTTGTATCTCCGGAACGAATCATAAGTGTTGCTCCTTGTATGTTGTTCTCTTTTATTAGTTTCCGGTACTGCTTCTGAAGGTCATTCCACGCTGTGGGAGCTATTCCCTCGGTCGCCTCAACATGCTTCCGCGTGATGAAAAGGAAATGGAATCGAGAACCTTTGTACGGCCATGCATTTTTCGTGACGAGCCAATGTTTGCTCTTATACATAATTGGTTGTCGGTGATGTTTAAAGAGATGCTTTTCGCAGAATGGGCAGAATCCTCCGGCGATAATCGCATTGAGCGTTCGCGTGTAGTCGCTGCGCTTCACGATGTTCGCGTTCTCGGCGTCGACACGCTGTTTTTTCGAAGCCATAGATATAAACCATATACCACGCTATGCGGTAAAAAAGAACTGCCCCGGGGAGGGGCAGTGTGAATCCTTGGCGTAGCTCAAGGACTATACGGTATCTTCATCGCCGGATGCGGGCTATATTCTTCGAGCAAGAAGTGCTCAACTCGGAAGTCGAACAGATTCGTCACTGTGGGGTCGAGCCGCAAGACGGGGAAGGGTCGGGCCTTGCGCTCAACCAATTCCTTCATGTCGCCGACCTGATTCTCGTAGATGTGCGCGTCCACTACGTTGTGGATGTAGTTGCCCGGGTCAAGTCTGAGAACCTGGCAAAGGGCGAGATGCAGAGCCGCGTACTGGATCATGTTGTTCGGCACTCCAAGCGGGAAATCGCCGGAACGCTGATGCATATGCATGTGCAGATGCCCGTTCATGATTCGCACATGGACCCAACCATGGCAGGGAGCCACGATCACTTTGCGATTCGGCCCACGAGCGGTGTAGAAGGGTATCCAAGGCGTAACAAGATGAGTGCGCATGCCCGGGTAGTTCTTCACCTGCTCGAGCAGCTGTTCAAATTGATTTAGCGTCCGCCCACCAGGCATCGGGAAATCATGGAACGCCGCGCCGTAGGAACCCGGACCCAAATCGTTCGGCGCGAGGCCGAGTCCAGCTCCCATACCGCGATACGGGCTCCAGAAGCCTTTGCATCCGTAGGACTCAAGACCCTCGATCGTCGTTTCGCCGTTTACCATGCCGAAAATCTCTCCGATAGGTTTTTTCCAGAATCCTTCCATCGAGCGTTCGGTTAAGAGTGGAACGCCATTGCGCGGGTTGAAAACCATCCTGGTCGTTGTTCCGAAACAAGTGAGAGCTCCGTCTTTTTGCGGGTTATCTCGTACGAGTTCTCCGTTCTTCAAGATGTAACGCACGTTATCCTGATATTGCACATCAGGCGTCCGCTCAGCGAGCGGTTTGTAGAAGTTGTCCATGATGAACCCTTTCTGAGAGATTGTTGAGAACTACTATCTGGCCGCATCATACGGAAAGCATGCGAATAGTCAAAGGCGGCGCGTCTCGTTATACTGCTTATATGGAAGAGCAGATACGAACAGCGGTCAGCGAGGCGCTCAATCAGGTAGGAGCGTCGGGCGTTTCATTTGCGGTCGAACGGCCGGCGAGCCACTTGCACGGCGATTATGCGACCAATGCGGCGCTCGCCGTGGCGAAAATTCTCGGTAAGAAACCGCACGAAGTCGCGGATGAACTCGCACGATTCCTTATTGATGCGCTCGGGAAGGATATAGCGAGCCATGTCACTGTTGCCGGTCCCGGATTCGTGAACATCACGCTCGCGCGAGAGTCGGTGACGCTCGCTGTTGCCGAGGCGGATGCAAAGGGCGAAGAGTGGGGGAAGAATACTGCAGAAAGCGGGAAACGCGTCATTGTGGAGTATTCAAACCCAAATGCATTCAAAGAAATGCACATTGGACATTTGGTGGGCACCGTCGTCGGTGAGGCGGTATCACGGCTCGTGGAGAATTCCGGTGCAAAAGTCGCACGCGATACATTTGGCGGCGACATCGGACCGAATGTCGCGAAGGCCCTCTGGGGCCTCCGGAAGGCCGGTATCAGCGACCCCGCGACGGCGAACGAGCTCGGAACAGCCTATACCGAAGGCTCTAACGCGTATGAGACGAGTCCGGAAGCGAAACCCCCCTTCGCCAAAGGCTCCGGCGGGGCAAGGGAGGAAATAGATGCGCTCAATCAGGCGATATACGCCGGAGACGATCGTGAACTGATGGAACTCTGGCGTAAAGGGCGCGAGGTCTCAATGGAAGAATTCCGTCGCATCTGGAAACTGCTCGGTACCCATTTCGACTTTGAATTCTTCGATAGCGATACGACCGAGACTGGACTGCGCGTGGTGCATGACGGGCTTGCGAAGGGGATATTTGAAAAGAGCGATGGCGCGGTCATCTACAACGGCGAGAAGAAAGGAGTGCATACGATGGTATTCATCACCTCGCACGATACGCCCACCTACGAAGCGAAGGATATTGGACTCGCATTCCTGAAAGAGGAACGCTGGCCGTCGGATAAGATTATTGTCATCACCGGCAATGAACAGACCGGTCGTTTCAAGACCGTGCTTGCGGCGCTCACTGATGTTGCGCCGCTCCTTGCCGCAAAGACAATGCATCTCGCAACCGGTTTTTTGAAACTCGCTTCAGGGAAGATGTCTTCGCGCGAAGGGAATGTCATTACGGCCGCTGATTTCATCAAAGAAGTTATTTCGCAGGCGAGCGAGAAGAATACCGACCCGCTCATCGCCGAGCAGGTCGCCATCGGCGCCATCAAATATATGATTCTGCGCCAGGCGCCGGGCTCGGACATCATCTTTGATGCGGAGAAATCGCTTTCGCTTGACGGTGATTCGGGGCCATATCTACAGTACGCGCTCGTGCGAGCGAAGTCGGTGCTCGCACAGTCGAAAGTCGAAAGTCAAAAGTCCCAAGTTGGAAGTCCCGAAGAGCCGTATCTTTTTGAACGAATTATTCTGCATTTCCCGGAAGTTGCCGCGCGTGCGGCGCGCGAACTCGCGCCAAATCTACTCGTCACCTATCTCACCGAGCTCGCGAGCGAATGGAATTCTTTTTATGCGAAGGAACGCATCGTCGGCGGCGACCACGAAGCGTACAAGCTCATGCTCGCCCGCGCATTTGTGAATACGATGACGAACGGTCTCACACTTCTCGGCATCCCCACACCAGAGAGGATGTGAACAGGTAAGTTGCGCGCGATTACTTCTCGCGCTAGATTCATCCGCAGATGCACGCCGTGCGTCGACAGGAAAAGGAGACCGTATATGGCCAGGAAGAGAGACACTATAGAGAAGAAAGCTGACCAAAACTTCTGCGTCGGGAAGGCGATAACGGCATGCGGCTGCTCCCCCTACACGTTTCTTACCCGTGCGGCGGAGGTCTGTGGTCTCGGAAGAGACTTTGACGTCAAAGCCGCCGCTAACGCGCTAATCCGTTCTTCTCGTGCTCGCAGCTCCGCGCGCTACACGCTCCCCAAGGAAATTCTCAAATTTGCGAGAGAGGCGCTAAGTCAGCCAGATATACGGGCGTATTTCGAGGCTTAGCCCGAACCCTTCAAAGGGCGGCTGCAGGTAACTGCAGCCGTTTCCATTTTCGGCCAGTAAACGCTACGATAAGCGGATATGGCTGATATGCCCGAGAAATCTGAGGCGGCGAAGCGCGAAGAGGCGATACTCGCCTTCTGGGAGCGCGAACACATCTTTGAGAAGTCGCTCGCCAAGAAGTCCCCCAAAGGCGACTTCATTTTCTACGAGGGCCCGCCAACGGCCAACGGGAGGCCCGGCATCCATCATCTTGAGGCGCGCGCGTTCAAAGATGCGATTCCTCGCTATAAGACAATGCAAGGGTATCGCGTGAACCGCCGCGCCGGCTGGGATACGCACGGTCTTCCCGTTGAGCTTGAAGTGGAGAAACAACTCGGCTTCAAGGGGAAGCTCGACATTGAGAAATATGGCATTGCCGCGTTTAATTCGAAATGCCGCGAGAGCGTGTTCACCTATATCGACGAGTGGGCGCGGTTCACGAAGCGCATCGGTTACTGGGTGGATGAAGCGAAAGCGTACTTCACGTTTGATAGCTCGTATATGGAAGTGCTCTGGCATCTCTTCGCGCAGACAGCGAAGGATGGCCGGCTCTACAAAGACTACAAAGTGCTGCCGTGGTGTCCGCGCTGCGGCACCGCGCTCTCCTCGCACGAGCTTGCGCAGGGCTACGCAGACGTGAAAGATCTCACTATCACCGCGAAGTTCGAACTCCTTGATGAACCTGGTACCTTTCTACTTGCATGGACGACAACGCCGTGGACGCTCCCCGGCAATGTCGCGCTCGCCGTTGGCGAGAAAATGCAATATGCAAAATATAAGTGGGCGGGGGAGTCTTTCATTATGGCAAAAGATCTCGCGCATAAATATCCGGGGCATATAACGGAAGAGTTCCTAGGAAAAGATCTTGTAGGGAAGAGATACAAACCGCTTTATGATTTTGCGAAGAATCTCGCGTCAGAAAGCGAGAAGCCGAAATTCGAGAAAGCATTTCAAGTGTACGCGGCGGATTTCGTCACGACCGAAGACGGTACCGGTATCGTGCACACCGCAGTGATGTACGGGCAGGAAGATTTTGAACTGGGGAACAAGGTCGGCTTGCCGAAGGTGCATCTCGTGAACCCGGAAGGCAAGTTTATTTTGGGCACGGGATTTCTTGCGGGGAAGTCGGTCGTTGAAGAAGAAACATCGGTCGAAATCTTGAAAGACCTTCAGGCGCGCGGTCTGCTTTTCAAAAAAGAATCGTACACGCACACGTACCCCTTCTGCTGGCGCTGTAAGACGCGGCTCATCTACTATGCGCGCGACTCGTGGTACATCCGGATGAGTGACCTGCGCGAGAAGCTCGTCGCAGAGAATAAAAAGATTCATTGGGAGCCGACCTATATCCGCGAGGGGCGTATGGGCGAGTGGCTCGCAAACGCGAAAGACTGGGCGATAAGTCGCGAGCGCTATTGGGGCACGCCGCTACCGGTCTGGCAGAGCGCCGACGGGAGCAAACAGCTCGTCGTTGATTCGGTGGAGATGCTAAAGAAGCATACAAAGAAGTCCGGCAACACCTATTTCGTCATGCGGCATGGGGAAGCCGAAGGGAATGAGAATAAGTTTTTTGATTCCAATGGTATAACGACGAATGGTCTTACCAAGAAAGGCAAGCATGACGCAATGACAAGTGCAGAGCAGTTCGTCACGAAAAGTATTACGAAAATATATGCTTCGCCACTTTTACGAACGCGTGAGACGGCGGAAATTATTGCGGAGGCCGCAAGCTTTCCAAAAGAAAATATCATCTACGATGAGCGGTTACGCGAGCTCAAATTCGGGGATTTTGATAAGAAGAATTCCCTTGACGAATTTCTTGCTTTTCGAGCGTCACACAATTTTGAAGACCCGATTCCGGGAGGCGAAAGCTATCTCGACGCGAAGCGTCGGTTTGGCTCGTTCCTGTATGAGATTGAGAGCTCGCTTAGCAACGAGCGGATACTTATCGTCTCACATGGAATCGCATTTGAGTCACTCAATACGGTAATCGCAGGTTCCGGGCGTTCTGCCTCAAAGAGGATTGTCGATGAAACGATTTCTGTGGTACGTCCTGGAGAATTCCGAGAGATTCCATTCGTCCCGCTTCCGCACAATGACGATTACGAACTCGACTTACATCGGCCGTACATCGACGACGTGGTCTTGGTATCAGAGAAGGGTACAGAACTACGAAGAGTGAAAGAAGTGATGGACGTGTGGTTCGACTCCGGCGCAATGCCATTCGCTCAAGCGGCAAAAGAGCGCGGGAATGAATCACTCGAAACGTTCCTGAAGAAAGTCGAATATCCGGCCGATTACATATGCGAAGCAATCGATCAGACGCGCGGTTGGTTCTATACGCTGCTTGCGGTCGGAACGCTCTATGGTCGGGGCGCTTCCTTCAAGAACGCCATTTCGCTCGGGCATCTGCTCGATGCCGAGGGGCAGAAGATGAGTAAGTCAAAAGGGAATGTGGTTGACCCATGGATAGAAATTGAACGGTGGGGCGTTGATACGCTCCGCTTTTGGATGTACAGCGTAACGCAGGCGGGTGATTCAAAAAATTACGATGAGAAAACAGTAAAAGAAGCGGCACGAGTTCTCTCGTGGCTAGAGAACAGCACAAAGTTTTATGAACTCTTCTCCGCCGGAGGCGGATCCGCCTCCGGCGGAAAAAATGTCTCGCACAAGGAGACCGTACTTGATCGCTGGATGCGTGCGCGCGTGGACAATGCGGCGGTGGCGGTTACTTCTGCGATGGACGGCTATCGTCCGTATGAAGCGACGCGCACTATCGCACTTTTGTGTGAGGACTTGTCGCAATGGTATGTGCGCCGTGCGCGAGAACGCATGCGCGAAGGTGATCAAGCCGCGCTTGAAACACTGCGCTATGTGCTCAGAAATTCGGCACTTCTCCTCGCACCTTTTGCCCCATTCCTCGCTGAGGACATATATGCAAAAGTAAAAAATGAAAACGACCCGGAGAGCGTGCATCTTGCCGATTGGCCGGAAGTAAAAGTACCGTTTTTCAACAAGTTTTTTGGAATGAATAAAGATGCTGCGCTTATGAAAGAAATGCTCATTGTGCGGACTCTTGCTTCTGAGGCGCTCATGCTCCGGCAAAAAGCGAATATAAAAGTCCGTCAGCCACTGGCAACATTAACCATTCCAAGTGCGCTGTCGCCCGTCTTTGCGCATGTTCTCGCCGAAGAGGTGAATGTAAAGAAGATAGTCGCCGGCAATAAATTCACACTCGATACAGTGCTTACACCAGAACTTATCAAGGAAGGCGACGAACGTGAACTCGCGCGCGCAGTTGCCGAAGCGAGGAAGTCGGAAGGATTGTCGCCGAAAGATATCGTGCGCACCGTCATATCGGACGGAAGCCTGCCTGCCGGTAGGCAGGGAAAGTATTCGGCGACGCTTTCGACCGGTCTCGTACATTTTGATGTAACACGCGACTTGTCCCGTTAGAGATTACGGAAGACATTTAAACGAATAAAGGTATTATTTCCATATGAGGTCAATTAGTTGCTGGTGCGTCAACCTGGATAAGGAAGCAGTTGCTTCCTATCTCTAACGGGATGAGGCATAAATACGAAACGCGCGCCATCGTGCTCGCCCGCTCGCCGGTCGGCGAGGCAAGTTCATTTGTGGTATTGCTCACGCCTGAACTCGGACTTGTGCGCGCGCTCGCGCAAAGTGTGCGCAAACCTGGAAAACTTGCCGCCGCACTCGCGACCTATGCCGAGAGCGACGTGGTGCTTGTGCGGGGAAGAGAAGGGTGGCGCTTGTCCGGGGCGGTGCTCGGGGAAAATTGGTTCAAACAACTCCAGAATGCCGCCGCGCGCCGCCGGGCGGCGCGCGTTTCCGGCCTCTTGCTCCGACTTGTAACGGGCGAGGCTCATACCCTCGGATTGTTCGAGGCAATGCGCGGATTTTTCCATGCACTTTCGGATCTTCCTGAAGATATACATGAAGCCGCTGAAATACTCATTGCCATTCGCATGCTCGCCGTACTCGGGCTCGACGAGGGAATGATACCGGGCGGTGCATCGGAGTTCACGTTGTCCTTGCTCGTTGAAGTTGCGGAAGACCGCACGAATTACCTGACGCGCATCAACCGTGGTATCGACGCTTCAGGGCTTTGATATACTACGTTTGATGCCTCTTTCCCCTGAAGACGACACTGGCTCGTTAGAGCGCGCGCGAAGGCGCCTCTACGAACCGGGAACCGCTCCGAGAGAAAAGCGCTCACCGCTCGCCGGAGAGAGCCTTCCGTCTTTGCCGCACGCATGGGAGGAGAACCCTCTTCCGCCGGTCGCGTATCGCGGCGTGCGGCACGTACGTCTCGCCACGGTATTTTTTATGGCCGCGTTTCTTTTTTTTATCATTTCACTTGGTGTCGTCGGATATTTTTTCTACTTTGGCGGTAATACGGTTTCAGTAGACAAAGTCACGATTGATATCCAGGGTCCGACAACGATAGCGGGCGGCGATACCGTTCCGTTCTCAATCACCATCACGAACAAAAATCCCGTAGCGATAGACAACGCCACCATCGAGGTAGATTTTCCTAATGGCACACGAAATGCAGATAACGTACTGCAATCGTATCCACGCTATGTGGAAAATCTCGGCACGCTTGCGAGCGGCGCGGTCGTGACGCGATCGGTAAAGGCAATGATATTCGGGGGAGCGGGACAGACGCTCACCCTGCCGGTTTCATTCTCCTACGATACAGCCGGATCAAACGCGGTCTTTGCAAAGAAATCTTCGTATGCGCTCGCGGTGTCCTCAACACCGCTCTCGGTAACGGTCGATACGCTCTCCGAAACGGTCTCCGGAAAACCGCTCACATTCACGCTCACAGTCCGCAGCAACGCGACCGTGCCGCTCACTAACGTAGTTCTTTCGGGTGTGTTCCCGTTCGGATTCCTTGCCACCTCGTCATCCGTTCCTCTCAACAATTCGAGTTTTCTTCTTGGCACCATTGCTCCCGGTGCGAGCAAACACGTGACGCTCACCGGGACGCTCATCGGGCAAGATAAAGAGCAGCGCGTGTTCCATTTCACGGTCGGGACTGCGAACACATCGACCGATCAGACGCCCGCGGTCGTCTATATGACGCAGGATGCGACCGTTGCGATCGCGGCGCCATTCATCAATACGACGCTTGCGCTCAACGGCGACACATCCGCAAATCTTGTCGTGACGTCCGGAAGCCGCCAGAGCGCCACTATTTCATATGCGAATACGCTTGCGACAAGTGTCACCAATGCAACGGTTGCCATCGCACTTTCCGGTTCGGCAGTTGACTATAACAGCATTCAGACCACGAGCGGTTTTTATCGTTCATTAGACCATACAATCATTTTCAGCCGGGACACCGATCCGGCTCTCGCGGTTTTGGCTCCGGGCGCCTCCGGCATCGGCACATTCACATTCGCAACACTTCCCTCCGGCGCACTCACCGGTGCACCATCCTTAACCTTCACCATTTCAGTTTCCGGTACGCGCGTGGGCCAAACGAATGTGCCGGAGCAAGTCAGCTCTTCCGTGTCAAAGACCGTAAAGGTCGCAACCGCCATCACGCTCGCCGTGTCTTCGCTCCATAGCTCGGGACCATTGGGTAATACTGGTCCTATTCCGCCGAAAGCCGATCAGACTACGACGTATTCAATCATCTTGAACGTGCGTGGTGGCGGAAGCGCTATCGCCGGCGGAACCGTCACCACAATTTTACCGAGCTATGTTTCCTACACCGATGTCACTACCGGCGCGGGTACATTTTCGTACAATGACGCGTCCCATACGGTCACATGGAATACCGGAGATCTCGCACAAGGAGGGAGCGCACAAGGAACCT
>JANLIU010000060.1 GCA_024654305.1 Candidatus Parcubacteria bacterium | reverse complement strand
GTCCTGGGGGAAGGTCTGCCGCCAAAATGGCCGGAGGACGACGACCGCCCTCTTGACCTCCGGGTATGCACTGAGCGCTACTTTAGCCGCATCACGAGTTCTTCCGCTCACGGCTGCCGCGATGCGCGTCGGGTCTACGTTGTATATAAGCGAGGCTGTGCCGGAGAGCGTAAAGGTGAACGAGGCGGCGTCTGGCGCCGGAAGTCCTGAAGGCGCCGTGAGTTCTACAGTTTTCGCAGAAGCAAGCGTCACCGGCTCGCCCTGGTAGCCGAGGCCGCTGACCGATTTGGCTATCTCCTTTGCGAGCGCGACATTCGGGAAGACGATTGCCGTGATGGTCCCTTGCACCTTTACATCAACCATACCGGTCGTTTCCGAGGGTGCGGGAGTGAGTTCTTGATAGGTGGTCGTAGCGGCTCCCGGTACAAGCACATAGCCGGACGGTATTTGCGCTTGAATGCTTGAAGCGAGGTCGGGTGCGAGCGCATTCATGAGCGCAATGCGCGCTTGTGCGTCTGCCGTAGCGTCCACGACCGGCATATTGCCGGAGGCTCCCCCGGCCATTGCAACGCTCGATTTTCCATACACTTGACTCGCCTGCGGTGTTCCCGCTAATCCGGGAATAGTGAAAGAAGTGGGACCGACATTGTAGGAATCGCCGGCTTTGTCTGCAGTGACCGCCACTGTTATGCTACCGGGCTTTGCGGCGGTGCCCGCCGGAATGGTAATCGCCGTACGGATACGGAAGATGAGCCCTGCGAGCGTGGCAAAGCGCGTATTTGTAACGAGTCTCTGCGCGTTCGCTTGTGTGTTGTACACGGTGATAGTTCCGGATGCCGTAGTACTCACGACTTTCGTGCCGCTACCTTTAACGCTCTGAGATGCTATCTTCTGCGCCGTGATGATCTCGTACGGCAGTGTGCCGGTGCTCTGATTTGCAGTGAAAGAATTCTGCACCGCGGCGGAGACCGTATTCGGTGTCACTTCAACCTTGGCACTTGAAAAATAGAAAAGGGCAGCAATAGAAGCTACGACGACGACGACGACCGCTACGAGCGTTTTGGTAGGAAACTTGAAAGGCCTATTGGAAAGATCGAGTGTTTGGCGGCCGGCTGAATTGTTAAGGGGTTCCGTTTCTCTCCGACGGGACGGCGGAATAATGTCATCAAGTTTGCGCATGTCCCTTAGTATACCACCCCGTAAAAAGTATCTGCCGGCTATTGTCCACTTTGTTTAGTCCTTTACGGAGCGCCGCTGGAAATACAACGCCATAAGAAGAAGCGATATGTCCGGCGGTGCGGTCGCTGTCTCTCGTATCAGACCAACGAGGTGGCTTCCCCGCACGGAAACTATTTTTGGTGGATTGTCGGAGAGCCAGAGTTTGCCGAGCTCCGCTTCATCAAGCGTCTCACGAATAGAAACTATATCCGGCTCGCGTGCAAGCAAGAAAATGGTGCGCGGAAGCGGAAATCGCTGCGCCAGCGCGGCTAATTCATCGGTGAGCGTTTTTAGCCACACAGCTGTGCCGGCTTTATGGACGGGGATTCCAACGACATCTACAAGCAAATCTCTGCGCACAAGCGCGATTGAAGTAAGCGGTCCGGTCGCATCCAGAATGAGTGCGTCGCGTTCATGAGGAAATGCGATGCGCATGGCTTGATAGCGAAGCGAACTGCCGGCAATTGTAAAGATATTTTTGGTGTGATAGAGACCGCGAAGGGTTTTTTGGATTCCTTGCGCAACTTTCTCGTCAATAAGCGAAGTCAAAATAACGATTGAGGCGCGACGCGCCTCCTTACCGTATGGGTCTTTCGTCTCGTAGCCGTTGAGGATGGTACCGATGATGCTTTCATCTACGAGAAGCTGTCCGGCCGGTGCAACACTGGTCTTCTCAAGCGCCGCCCCCACCATATTTTTGTTGAAAATGAACGGGTCTTTCTGCTCAAAGTATTCCGTGCGCACGGATGTCTTCTGCCACGGTGCATCAACCGAGACAAGTATGGTGTCGACGCTTCCGCTACCGGTCGCTCGCATAAGCACTGGTGCGCCTTCGCGAATGAGCGCGTCTCCAAGTATCGCAAGCGCGCGCAACATCGCATCTTCATGCGGCTCGCTCGTTCGTATCTCGATGGGAAGACGCCGTGTGTAATGAATCACAGGTTGTTCGCCCTCCGTATAGTGCGCATACGCACCGGCAACCGAGCCGGTACCGATATCAACAAGTACGACCGACTCTGATTTTTTCTTGCCGAAGAAATTATCAAAGAAACTCATGGGTTCATTCTAACATTGCTTTGCTGAGGTGAAATACAAAAGGGCGTGCGCAAAATGACTTTGCGATCATTTTACACCCGCCCTTTCTTCTCGTCCGGCTTCATTTCCTTTTTGCCTTCGCCAGTACGGAATCGTACGCCTCGATGGCCGCGAGACGCGCAAGCAGGACTGTCCTTACCTGAGCGTTCTCCGGTCTGAACATGATCCCGATGCGAGAGTAGAACTCGAACTTTTGCCGTAATTCGATACGAAAGGTCTTATCCGCCGGGATGAGGAAATTCCCTTCCCGCCATTCTTTGGAAAAGATGTACGCAGGAACCATTTGTCTTTCCTTTCAAAAATGAGGGTCCGAGCTGACCCTACAACAAATGCGTTTTATTGCAATACCGCCTTGATACGACGGACACCGGCGGAGGAGGCTTCCTCTTTCACTATTTTAAATGTCCCTTTGAGCTCGCTCGTGTTGCTCACGTGCGGGCCGCCGCAAAACTCTACTGAAAATGCATTATCCAATGGGCCGACGGAATATACTGAAACAATATCAGGGTACGTGGCGCCAAATTCGTGCTCGGCGCCGAGTTTTTCCGCATCTTCTTTTTTCATATCGGTGCGGATGACCGGCAACGCCTCGGCGATCCTTTCGTTCACGATCTTCTCCACTTCCGCTTTCTGCTCGGGCGTCATTTTCTGTCCGTACGAAAAATCGATGCGCAGGCGCTCATTTGTGATATTGCTGCCGCGCTGATGCACATCCTTTCCAAGGACCATCTGAAGGGCTTTGAGGAGTACATGATGCGCCGTGTGATAGCGCACAGTCTGTTCCGCCTGGTCGGCGAGACCGCCTGCGAACCTGCGCTCTCCGCCCTCGCGCGAAAGCGCCTGGTGTTTTTCCATTTGTTCGTGCACCGCCGCTAGATCAATTTTTATGCCGCGCTCTTTCGCGATCTCCGCGGTGAGTTCAATCGGAAATCCGTAGGAGGTGTAGAGCATAAAGGCGTCGATGAAATTTCCCATCTTCTCGAGCTCGTGCATGCCATGCGTGAGCGTTGTGCGGAATTGCGCTTCCTCTTTCTCCAGCTCTTCACGGATGGTCTTCGCCGCGTCCTGCACGAACGGATACGCGTCTGCATACGCAATACCATAATCCTCCGCAACTTCCGCGAGCACCGCTTCCTTGATGTCGAGCCTATCCGCTTCACGGATGGAACGGCGGATGAGCCGGCGCAGCACGTATCCCTGCTCGGTATTCCCGGGGCGGATGCCGAAAGCAATGAAGAACGAAGCCGCGCGCATATGGTCGAGGATAATGCGGAACGAACGCGTTACACCTTCGTCGCTGTACTTCTTCCCCGAACGCTTCTCCAATATCTCACGCGCCGCATCGAAAACGTCGATAGAAAAAATATCAGGGTTCTCGTGCGTCGCGGCGTTCAGGCGCTCAAGCCCGCCGCCGAAGTCCACATTCCGCTTCGGCAATTCGCTGAACGTACCGTCCGTGTTCTTGATGAACTGCATAAAAACCGAATTGCCAATTTCCACGAATCGCCCGCAATCGCAGTTCGGATGGCAGTACATGCCGAATCTCGTGTCGTGCGGAGTCCCGAAGTCATAAAATACTTCCGAGTCGGGGCCGCCGATCTCTCCCGGCGGCATTTTCGTCGGCACCCCTGCCCTACTCCACCAATTCTTCCTCGCGCCGTAGGAGAAGATGCGCCCGCCCTGCATGCCGAACTCCCCGCCATTCTCTTCGGTGTCGAGCTCGACGAAGTCGCAACTAATATTTTTTTCGCTAAAAAGTTTTTTCCAAATATCCACCGACTCGGTATCCGCCGGCATTTTGCTTTCTCTATCGCCTCCGAAAACCGTTACGTACAATTTGTCAGCGTCGAGACCGAGACCTTCCTCTGCACTCGTCATGAACTCAAAGAACCACGGGAGCTGTTCCTGTTTAAAATAATCGCCGAGGGACCAGTTTCCGAGCATCTCAAAGAAGGTAGTGTGGCGATTGTCGCCCACTTCCTCGATGTCCTCGGCGCGGAACGATAGCTGCGAATCGGCGAGGCGATTCCCTTCCGGATGCGCCTGTCCCAAAAGATACGGGACGAGTGGCTGCATGCCGCTACTGGTAAAAAGCGTAGTCGGGTCGTTCTCCGGCACGATGGGCGCCGAAGGGATGACGGTGTGTCCCCGCTTCGCGAAAAAGTCCAGATACCGCTTGCGTACATCGCTGACCGTCATAGTAAAAAGAATAGCACTCAATTATATCTTCGGAAAAGTTCCGGACGCGGCGAATGAAAGTTTGTGTAGAGGAACGAGTTTGGCCGCCGCGCGCACGTGAGCGAGCGAGACCGCACGAATATAGTCCGGATATTCTGCGAGGAACGCAAGGTCGCGTCCATCAATGGTGAACTGGTGAAGTATGCGAGCGAGGCCTCGAGCGGTAGAGAGTCCCACGAGATATGAACCGGTGATTTCTTCTTTTTTCTTCAGGAGCGCTTTCTCAGTAATGCTGGTAGAAAAGAAGGTGCGTACTTCCTTACGCAGGGCTGCAACACTTTCCGTATACTTCTCCGGCGAGAAGGTCGCCCAGATGCGCAGATACCCGTCTGTAGCACCATCAAACCCCCGCAGGGTCGCGTAGACGCCGTAGGTCAGGCCGTCGCGTTCGCGTATGGTCATCATAAGGTGCGATGCAAAGCCTCCGCCGAGCATCTCGGCGAGAAGATAGGCCGGATAGAAAAGCGGGTCGCTCTTGTGGAGCGGGAGCGCCGCGCCGAGCAAGACATCCACATTCGCCTTATCGGGAATCGGGATGAGTTTTTCTGCAGATGCACTCGGTTTTTTATTCAATTGCTTTGCGAGGGGTGCAAATCCCTTTGCGGGAAGTTTTCCGAATGCTTTTTCGGCCGCCTTCCGTACCGTACCGGCATTCACATCTCCGGTGACCGCGAGCACAAGCCCGTCACGGCAGAATTTATGCCTGAAGTCTAGAAGATTCCGGCGAGTACTGCTGCGTATGCTGGTCTCTTCTTCTTCAAGCGTGCGGGAAAAATTAGGGTGCGCCGTGTCATAGAGAATGCGCGAGAGCGCAATCCTCGCTTGCATATTCGTATCGGTCTTGAGCTCAGCAATGCTACCCAATGCACGGGCCTTGGCGGCCTTCACTTCTGCTTCGGGGAAATGAGCTCCGCCCAAGCATTCTGCGATTGTGGAGAGTAGGAATGGGAGGTCTTCGGGGAGGCACTGTCCGGAAAAGAATGTCCGGTCGCCTCCAGCGCTAAAGGAGAGCGAGATACCGCGGTCAGCGAGCGCACCGCGGATGACCCCTTTTTTCTTCTTGTTCGTACCCGCATCAAGCAATTCTGCAGAGAGGCTGGGGATGACATCCCAGCGCTTCGGCAGGTGATTGGAGCCACCGAGGACGCTTCCTTCAACGGCGACAACATCTTTTGCAGACGTCGGGGCAACAAGGAGTTTTCCTCCTTCGACTATAGAAAATGCTTGCGCTCCGTATGTTTGTTTTTTCATATCTGTGGAAGCGCCTTAAACCAGCCGACCGTGCTTTGGTCGTCGATGAGATACTGCCGCGCGACCCTCTGCACATCCTTGGCGCTGACCTGTACAAGCTTCTTTGGGAATGTGACAAAGCGCGTCCAGTCTCCGGCAGCGATTTGTTCGTTAAGAGCCGAAAGAAAGGCATAGGGGCCGTCGCGCAGCGATGCGATATACGTGCGGATACTGCGCTTCGCCCGATTAAGCTCGGTCGACGAAACGCCTTTCAGAGCAATTGCGCGATACGCATCCTTGACCAGCTCCTCAATCTTTTGATGTGGTGTGCGCGACGCGAGCGTGGCATAAGTGATAAGAAGCGAAGGATCGTGGAATTGGTAGCAGTTCGTCGACACATCGATTGCTAGTGCGGAGTCGACGAGTGTGCGATACAGCCGGCTCGTCTTCCCATCAGCGAGAATGAGAGCGAGGATGATGAGTGCCGGAATGTCTGAGTGCACCGCCGCTGGAACCTTGTGCGCAATACCGACGAGGTCGGTATTACCCGCGCGCGCGACTGTCGCTCGCCGCTCGCCTTCCTGATTCGGCTCTTCGGTATACATTGCGAGATAGTCGCCTTTCTTCTTCGAATGCTTCCCGAACTCTTTCACAATCATCGCGAGCGCCTCTTTCACGTCAAAACCGCCGACGATAGAGACCGTCGCATTGTCCGGCCAATAAAAATCGTCATAAAATTGCTTCAGGCGGGCGATAGGCACCTTCTCAATGTCGCTCCGCCACCCGATCGTCGAGTGATGGTACGGATGTGCCTCATACGCAAGCGCCCATATCTGTTTGTCCAAAGCCTCCATCGGGTTGTTTTCTCCGCGCTCAAATTCGTTGCGCACGACCGTCATCTCTGACTGGCGGTCTTCTTCGCGGATATGCGCGTGGCGCATACGGTCGGCCTCCAAAGTAATAGCCGTTCCTAAATGCTCTTTCGGCATTACCTCAAAATAATTCGTGCGATCGTTCCACGTCGTCGCATTCACCAGCGCTCCTTTTGTCTCCAGTATCTCCCAGATAGTTTTCTTATTTTCTTTATTGAAATTCTTTGAACCCTTGAACATAAGATGCTCCAAAAGGTGTGTAGCGCCTGTATAGCCGATAGCTTCATTTCGACTCCCGACATGATAGGTCACCATAAACCCAGCCACCGGAGCATTTGGGTCTTGAGTGAGTAGAATCTGCAGGCCGTTTGTGTTCAGACGGTATTCAAGAATACCGTCAAGCTCACGCACGAAGGTTGTCCCCGAAACAGTCACTCGAGTCGCAAAACGGCGTGCCATAGACATCCACTGTAGCAAATCGGCTCCAAACCTACAAAAAAGCTTTTCGTTCCCGGGCGTGCACTTCGGCAAGACGCCTCGTGAGCCGATGTTCGGGCAGACGTTCCTGCGCGATGCGGAGTGCTTCATTGTGGTACCAAAGGTATTCCTCGGGTGGTTGTGTCCAACGTTCATGGAGCGCATCGCCCTCTTTCTCGAACGCTTCGAGCTTACTTTCAATATTGTCTATCTTGTCAGCGATAGCGATGAGCACAGCATCGTTCGGAGCGGTCTCAAGATTCGCGAGGTAGTGCGTCTTACGTTCCTTCCAACTTAATTTCTCACCGTTCTTTTCTTTTTTTTCACTCACTGCCTCAACCAGAATAGCGACGCGTTCGTTGAAAGCCGCGATAATCTCTTCGCGCGTGGTGCTGGTATCTTCAATCGTGTCGTGCAGGAGCGCCGCAGTGACCACATCATCGTGCGCGCCATCTTCTGCGACCAAGAGCGCAACCGAAAAAAGGTGCGTAATATACGGCAAGGGTTCGGTCTCGCGGCGCATCTGCCCATGATGCTTGCGTGCC
>JANLIU010000038.1 GCA_024654305.1 Candidatus Parcubacteria bacterium | reverse complement strand
TGCGGAACTGGTGATTGCCATGTGTCTTTCATATATACGCTATCTCCCGTTCTCTGGCAAATGGTAGTACGATAGTTCTATGATTCGACAGATTCGCGGGAAGGTACTCTCAACAGGGCCGATAAGCGCGGTCATTGAGGTTGCCGGCTTCGGCATCGAAGTGCGTATGAGCGCCCCCAACATGCTTTCGGTGGGTAATGAAGCACGGCTCGCGACACACCTCGCCGTCAAACAAGATGGCATGGAGCTGTATGGCTTCCCCGAGGTCGCCGATCGGGATTTTTTTGAACTCATTCTTACGGTCTCAGGTGTGGGACCGAAGACCGCACTCTCTGTGCTCCGCCGAGCGCCGCGTGAAGCGCTCGAAGGCGCCATCGGAAAACGCGACCTCGCGTACCTCACGAAGGTCGTGGGGCTCGGGAAAAAGAGCGCGGAGAAAATGCTCATAGAACTCGCCGACAAGGTCGGTCCCCGCTCGCACGACAACGCCGACGGCGAAGTGTTCGACACACTTGTCGCACTCGGCTACACCGAGCGCGAAGCGCGTAAGGCACTGCAATCAATTCCGGAAGATATGATCGGAAAAGATGCTCGACTTAAGGCTGCACTTTCTGCAGGATAACTATGTATCGATTGATCGATCGCATCGTTCGCGTGCTGAAAGAAATAGTGCCCGAGTGGTTGGTACGGCCACTACGCCCGCTCTATCATCGTGTACTCGCCTCGGTGATGGCGTTCTCCTATGGCTTCCCTGCCCGTAAGCTCACCATCATCGGCGTCACGGGAACAAAAGGAAAATCAACGACTGCCGAAATGGTCTTTTCAATTCTGCGCAAAGCCGGATACACAACGGCTCTTCTTTCGACTATTCGATTCGCGATAGAAGACGATTCCAAACCGAACCTTTTTAAAATGACGTTACCCGGACGGGGTTTTGCGCAGGCATTCATGCGCAAGGCGCTCGATGCTGGATGCACGCATCTCGTCATCGAAATAACGTCCGAAAGCGTCCTGCAATACCGGCATTTGTTCCTGTATCTTGATGGGCTCATCGTGACCAATATTCAGCGCGAACATATTGAAAGGCACGGCTCTTTCGCACATTACGTCGAAGCCAAGCGAGAAATCGTCAATGCGCTCGTTCGTTCCGGCAAACATATGCGGGTATTGGTGACAAATGCGGATGTCCCGGAAAGTAATTCTTTTTTATCTTCAAACGTTTCAAAGGCGCTCCGGTTCAGTGCGCATGAACTTGAAAATCTCTCTACGAATGACCGCGGCATCGCATTCGACTACGCCGGCACGCACTTCTCTCTATCCATCCCCGGCACATTCAATGCAATGAACGCACTTGCCGCCATCAAACTTTGCGAAGCATTCGACATTCCGCTTTCCACCTGTACCGAAGCGCTCTCGACGCTTCCGGTAGTCCGCGGCCGCTGCGAGCGCATTGAGGCCGGGCAAGATTTTATTGCCATTGTGGATTACGCACACACGCCGGATTCGCTCGGCGCGCTGTATGAGGCCTTTCGAACGCAACGAAAGATCTGTGTTCTCGGAAACACCGGCGGCGGCCGCGATATGTGGAAGCGGCCGGAGATGGGCCGCATTGCAGATGAAGCGTGTGAAAAAGTCATTCTCACGAATGAGGACCCCTATGATGAAGACCCTCGCGCTATTGTGGACGCGATGACGCGCGAAATGAAACGCACACCGGATATCGTCATGGACCGGAGAGAAGCCATCCGTGCTGCGCTAAGGGAGGCGCGCCCGGGCGATGCGGTACTTATTTCCGGTAAAGGCACCGACCCTTTCATCATGGGGCCGCACGGAACGAAAATTCCATGGAGCGATGCAAGCGTTGTCCGCGAAGAACTCAAGCGACTTCATTTCCTTAGGAGCGGAGCGAGTTAGGAAATGAGAAGTGCCCGGGTGGTACGACTTCTGGGGAAATTTTGATACAATTGCCGTATGGAGATGCATGACGCGTGGTTTTTCATAGGTATTTTCGTCTTTATTTTCCTTATCTGGATAGCGACCGGCGGACCTTTGCATCCCTTGGCCTTTACGGGTCCCCGGCTCGCTGAACCGCAAGAACTCGGCGGCGGCACATATTTGCAGTTCCCGCGAGCGGCATTCGGTGTCGGCGGCACGAACATTTCTCTGCCGGGTTCGTCGTCGGGCGGCGGAAGCGTACAAACGAGTACCGAAGCTCCTCCCATCTCTTCTTATTCCGGTGGTGGCGGTTCCTTCTCTCCTCCTTCCGCGTACGGCAACATTGTCTCAATGAGCCATTATGTCTCGAACGCCAGTTCGTCAGACCCCAAAAGCGAATATGTTGAGATTTCCGTTGCGCAGAACGCGAGCCAATCGGTAAAGATCACCGGTTGGACGCTTGAGAGTGGAGCGACCTATAACGCGGAACTTATTCCAAAAGGTACGAGAGTTCCGACCTCGGGCGTAGTGAATGCGATGGAGGACATCGTGCTTGAGCCGGGCGATCGTGCGCTCATTATTTCAGGTGAATCACCGGTCGGTGCCTCATTTCGCGAGAATAAATGCATCGGGTATTTCGGTACCTTCCAAAAATTCTATCCATCGTTACCTCAGAACTGTCCGTCGGCATCGAATGAGCTTTCTTCTTTCTACGGTACGCCGTATATTCATGACCCCTCCTGCATCGACTATGTCGATACGCTCTCACGCTGCCAGGTAGCGCTTACTCAAACTTCCAATCTATCAGATACCTGCCAAAGCTTTTTAGAGACGCATCTGAATTACAACGGCTGCGTCAATACTCACAGGAATGATTCGGACTTTAATGGTACGACATGGCGCATATACCTCGGTCGTACTGATCCTTTGTGGCGCACTCGGCACGAGATCGTAAAACTTCTCGACGACCGAGGGAAAACAGTTGATACATTCAGCTACTAGCTTTTGAATGACTGTATCGCTCGCTTGAGCAGTTCTCTCTTCTCTGTATGTTTTTTCCACCTGCTGTTTGAACGATTTCCATTCATATACACGCCTGAAGAAAAATTTACCTCCTTTTTAAATCGCAAAAGATTCTCCTTCCCAACAATAATTACTTCGTTTGGTAAAACAATTCTTGATTCAACACCGAGATCTTTAAGGAGTGTCTGGATGAGTCGAAGTATTTCTATATCTTTCTGATAGCCACGAATGCTTCGTCTATTCTTCTCTGGACGATAATCTATACATCCTTCATCATCAAAAAATGCCCGCACAAACTCACCTTTAAGATTAGGAGAAAAACTGTATATATTCTGTAGTAGCTTGCGAACTTTATCTTTCATATAGATAGCAAGGGCGACATTGTGATAACTAATTCGCGATACTCCAGTTAGCGGATTGGTGTATCGAGTCGGCTCAAAGTCATAGACAGCGTGCATACATTTCTCAACATGCTTTATCAAGGCTCTGCTACGATTATTGTATGTACATCCACTATCAGGATACACACCTCCATCAAAGAGAAGATGTGCAACTAATGAGACTTTCTCCATATTCCATTCCTCAAATTGTTTGAAAGAACGTACACTCTTACCTTTTCTTGCTAATGCAAACTTTCTAATCCTTTCCCCTGACGCTTTTCGTATACCTTGAAGTCGTGCCGGGCTAAGTTGGATTTCTCGTATATATCCGTATACCGAAGATTTCGGCTTTCCTGTCATTTGAATTATTTCTGGCAAGGTGTGACCTTGTTTACGCAAAGCTATGCATTTCTCCTTCCAACTGTTCATGTGCGCCCGGATGGGATCGAACCATCGACCAACGGCTTAAAAGGCCGCTGCTCTACCAGCTGAGCTACGGGCGCATGTATATTTTCTAATCGCACACTATCATCTCTAACTTATTTCGACGACTCCCTTTATATGGTACCATACGGTGGTTCGTAATTTCAACCATCAGTACGACCATCATTTCTCTCACTGCACTACCGATGCCGTATAGGCGCAAAAACACCAGTATCTCCGCCATTCTGAACGGCTCAGACCCCGTGTGAGCCGTTCGGGGCGATAGCGAACAAAGCGCGATGCTCCGAACACATCGCGCACTGCCGCCGCCAAAAAGAGGCGGCCGCACGAGGCGGCCGCGAGGGAAATTAGTACGTGTCATCCGTCGATTTCGTGCATGTCTCGGATTTCTGCCTTCGCTTTATGGATGCGATTCTCAACCTCCTCTACCATCCAACCGGCGATAACCACCATCACCGAAATAAAAAGGAGACAAAAGAGCGGGGATACCCCGTACGCGTCCACGGGCGACATACCGGAGGGCCTCTCCGACACGCACGCTGTCAGTATGAGCAGGCTGCCGAAGAATCCTAGAATGCAGATAAAAAGCACTCGCTTCCAGCTCTTTAGCTTGGGGCGGAGGGCCGAAATCTGTTCGTTCAAATGTTGTTCTCTGGGAACATCGTTCATCTCTCACCTCCTTTCCTATCACCCGAAACATTCAGGTTTCTCTACACAGAATACCAAAAATTAGCGGCGCGCCCGGCACTTAAACTGATAGCGCAAAACGCTCGAGCAAAAGGGCGAGATCGAGACCGCCGCGGCGCGAGTTCTGGAGGAGATTGATGAGTGCGAGCGAGAGTTGGCGCGATTCTTTAGACGACCACGCACGACTGCCTTTCTCCATTAGATCGCGCGCCTTCCAGTGGAGGAGACCATGCAACATCTCCGGAGCATCGCCTGCATACAAGGCGCGATTAATTTCTAACCATAGCTTCTCGCGCGAACGGGTAGCGAGCGCGTTCACGAGGTTTGCATTGAATCCGCGTTTGTCCTCAAACGCGGCGGGCTTGTCATATTTGTATTCGACTTTCGCTTTCGCAATAAACTTCTTCGCTTTCGTGGCGGCAAGTTTTGGCGCAAGTATGATGATGGCATTATCAGAGGCGGCGAGACTGTCGATATGTTCT
>JANLIU010000036.1 GCA_024654305.1 Candidatus Parcubacteria bacterium | reverse complement strand
CTTGGTGTCAACGACCAAGAGCGCATCCGGCTTCTTGGTCAGCGTCGTGATGCCGTCGAGCCGAAGTTCCAAACGCTTCTTCTCGCGGTCTATCATCACGAGCTCGAGCTTCGTGTGCTGTTTTGCGAGCGCACCTGCAGCACCTTCTTCTGAGAGTTCTGCGAGGCGGTCCACCCGCTTCTTTATCTCCGTCCAATTGGAAATGGTACCGCCGAGCCATCGGGCGGCGACATACGGCTGCCCTATGTGAAGTGCCGCCTTCTTCACAAGCGCGGCAATTTCCACTTTCCCGCCCACGAGAACGACGGTCTTGCCCTCCTTCGCAAGCGCCGCCATCACATTCTTCGCCGCTTCGAGTTGCTCAGTCGTCTTTACGAGGTCAATGATCTCCTGGCGTCCCTTGGTGCCCACGAGATAGGGCTTCATAGAAGGATGGCGCCGGCTCTTCACCTGCGCGAAATGCGCCCCTGTGTCGAAGAGGCGCTTCAGTTCTGTCGTTCCCTGCACGTCAGTCATAATGGAGCCACTTTACCCGAATTACGCGGCAGATGCAAGGTTAAGCGCCTGAATGATTTCATCGATGTCGCCTGCAAGGATTTTCGGCAGATTGTGCCAGGATTCCTTTAGCCGATGGTCGGTGACGCGGTCCTGCAGGTAATTATAGGTCCGGATTTTCTCCGAACGGTCGGCGGTGCCTATCTGCGCTTTACGCTCCGCGGCATGTTTCTTCGCCTCTTCTTCTTCGTGCAAAAACTCCAGTTTTGCGACAAGTATCTGCATCGCCTTCTCGCGGTTCGCGAGCTGGCTGCGCTCGCTTGAAGAGCGCACGTCAATACCGGTGGGCTTGTGAATGAGCCGGACGGCCGTTTCCACCTTGTTCACGTTCTGCCCGCCTGCGCCTCCCGAGCGAGAAAATTCCATCTCGATATCGGACGGATTGATATCCATCTTTGATTTCGCGCGGATAGGAAGCACCGCGATGGAAGCGGTGGATGTGTGAATGCGACCGGACTTCTCGGTGAGCGGCACACGCTGGACGCGATGCACGCCGGTCTCATAGCGGAGCGCGTCGTAGGCATCTTTGCCGGCAATTTCGAGCGTGAGGTCATCAATGCTGCGCGCTTTCCATCCGCGTTGTTGGGCATATTTCTGATACATCTCTTTCAAGTCGTGCGCAAAAATGCCGGCTTCGTCGCCACCCGCGCCCGCGCGCAATTCCATCACCACCGAGACCGGTTTCGCGACTTCTTCTTTTTCTTTGGAGAGTATCTGTTCTATCTCGGCGAGGATAGCGGTTTGCCGTGAGCGAAGCCGAACGGTCTCTTCTTCCGCCATGACTTTCAAATCAGTGTCTGTTCCGGCCGCATCCAACGCATCTGCCGCCTCTTTCAGAAGGCGCTCATATTCCTCCGCAAGATACGCGGTGGCAAAGTTTTTCTTAAATTCTGGAGAGTACTCCATGACCCCCAGTATACGTGATATCTATTTCTTCTTCGCTGCTCTCTGCTTAAACCTCTCTACCCTTCCTGCTTTATCAAGCGTGCGGTCTTCGCCCGTATAGAATGGGTGCGATTTGCTGGAGATTTCCACCGTCACTTTCGGGTACTCCTTGCCCTCAAATTTCGTCGTTTCGGTCGTCGCTATGGTCGAGCCAATGAGAAAACTCGCGCCCGAGGCGATATCTTCAAAAACGACTTGGCGATAGTCCGCCGGATGGATATCCTTTTTCATTGCGCGGATGATAGCACGCCAGGACGGAGAACGCAAAATCCCTAGAATTCTTCGAATATCGTCAGGATATTCACCGTCGCCGAACGAACGAACGGCGCGCCGGTCGTCTGACAGGTGATGGTAAATGTGGACTGCCCCTCGATGACGACCTCCCGAGAACCGACCGGAAACGAGAACGTGGTGTCGTCCGAGGCACCGCTCGCGAGCATACCCGAGGGGCCGGTAACGACGCAGGAGGAGACACCGCTTGCGCCCCAGGAAACCTGCGCAGGCGAGCCTTTCGGGACGCGCGCCGGACTGACCGTCATGAAGGCAGACGGGTCCAGAACCGTCACCGAATCAGAAGCGGGAAGTGATGTGCCGCCGGCGTCGGAGGAACACGTAAGCGAGAACGACACAGTACCCGGCGTGTTGAGCGGACCGCTTGAGGCGCCGTCGGAGGGGCTCTGGGTGGCGCCGCCGGTGGAGAAGCCCGAACCCGTACAGGACGTGGCATTGTCCGAGCCCCAGGTGAGTGTCGTGGACTGCCCGACGTCAACGATTTTCGGGTTCGCCGAGAGCGTCGCCGTCGGCGTAAAGGTCTTGCACTCCGGCGGGTCGTTTGCACCGTTATTGCACACCAGGGAGCCAGTCGGATTGTACGGCGTGCCGCCGCCGACCGGTCCCGAGGAACAGCCGTCGTTCTCACAGACGTCGCACGACTGGCCGATAAAGGCCTGGCCGTCCGGGCACTGACTGCACCCCGGCGGGTCGTTCGCGCCGTTCTCGCAGACCGGCGGCAATACGCTCACCGTCACCGAGCTCAGAGGCGAGGTGCCGCCTGGGCCGGTGCACTGGAAGGTGAAGGTGGTGTCGGTGATGAGCGAATCAGTCAGTCCTTCTCCGTTGAACTGAGTTCCAGAATCCGGATTAAGGTTGGACCAGTCGCCACCGGCCGTACAGCTCGTCGCGTTCGTCGAGCTCCAGGTGAGCGTCGAGTGGCCGTTGTACGCGACGGACAATGGGTTCGCGGTAATGGAAGCGGTTGGCGCCGATGTCGATGGTAGTGTCGGAGTGACTGGAGTAATTGGCGTGATTGGCGTTGCGGGGCTTGAAGTATAAGGAGCAGAGCATAAACCTACTGTATTGGCAGAAATATTATCGTGACAGTTCCACTCCCATTTCTGACCGTCATTGCCGTTCCTGAAATAGCGATCTGAACATAAACCCCATTCATTATCACCTTCGTCATAGCACATGAGAACTGGGGTACTTGCCTCGCCGGTCTGGCACAAATTTAAACTTGGTTTTACTGATGTAGCTTGTCCGGCGGCACTCCCGCACTTTAAACGAGCCGGTAAAATCTCGACGGAACAACTTTCTTCTACAAAGCCGCCCCAACCGAGAAAGTTGAGAGTAATGAGTAGCGTTGCATACTGCGTCCCGGGAGATGTATAGACCTTCGTTGTGGAAGTCTGATATCGTGCCCATTTGCCTGAATCCGGATTTGCAGTGTACACCGGATTGGTTCCAAAATAAGCCTTATAAACGTAACTCCCCCCAGGGTATTTGACGCTCTCTATATCAACCGGACCAACGCTCCAGGTGACCGTATCGCCCACTTTTGGATTCGTCGGCGAGACGACACACGAAGTGGGAAAACAATCGTCGCGGAAATGGTCCGTAGGAGGAACGCTGTCGCAACTGGCGGGCACCACCGAACCGGCACTCTGTCCGAGTGGAGAGTACTCAAGGTATGCCAATTCCGAAGATTGCGGCACGGCTCCGCGAGTCACGAAGAATAAAAAGACGAACGCAAGCATCGCCGCACTGAGAAAGGCATAGCTCTTCGCAATGCTTCTCTTATCGGCCGAACTATGGTCAGGAAGAAGGGTATGCCTCATAGCCGATGATTAGTTCATAGTACTACCAATGGCGTCCTCGTGCGCTCTAGTTATGCACACACCGCTAGAGGACCTGGGCACCGAGTTTCTTATGTATCAATTCTAAATTCTGTTCTATAGAATCTCTCATCGCCTGTAGCCCCGTACCATACACTCTCGGGTCGTTCCCCGGATAGGCGCGCCCCCAGTCTTTTTCCGTCATCGTATCGACCGCCTCTTTTGCATAGAGGCAGGCTCTCTCCGCATCGGCAAATCTTTCTTTGTTCATCAAGAGCGCGCAGTACGTATTTTGAACCCAGGCGGTGTCTCTGAAGGTATCGGCAATCGGCTCTATCGTTTGTAACGCTCCGTCAATGTCGCCGATGCGGAACTGAAGCCACGCCTTATCATTTCTTCCGGCCCACGTGCCCGGATGCGTCTCAATGTATGCGGAGAAAGCATCTATCGCTTCGCGTTCACGATTCATGTATCCGTACGTAAGCCCGAGCAGGTAATACGTCGCCGTATCATCCGGATATATTTCTAATTCTTTTTTAGCTTCGTCTAAAGCGCTTCCCAGGCGGCCCTGTATAAAATAGGTGCGTGATAACTGATGGTGTGCGTAGCGCGGCGGGAGCTTAGAAAATAAAGGGTAGGCCGAACGCTTGTAAAAAAATTGGGCTACCCGCACATGGTAAAGCGGTTTTACTCCGCCGAAGAAAATATCTCCGGAAGAAAGCGTCAAGGACGGCACCGAGAAAATCGCGACGATACTAAGTATAAGAGCGCATACGCTGAGGCGCGCCGCAATGTTCCTCATGTATCTTAAAAGTCAGTTTGCTTCCATCCGAGCGAGATGAGATAGAGCTCGAAATCTTGGTCCATCTGACCCAGCTTGACGAGTGTCTTCCTGTTCTTATCGGAGACTGGGTTAATACGAGTGTTTTTATAAAAATCAATAACGATAGAATAAATCTCTGCTTCGTTGCCTACTCTAAACGGCGTAAGAAGACTCTTTATATCAACCGCTCTCTCGTTTCCATATCGGTCAACAAGGAAAAAAGCATAATTGAGTGCGTGGAAATTCCCCGGCTTAGCACCTAACGTGCCGGCGTATTGCATCCCACTCTGGAAGTACGGCTCGGCTTGTTGTGGGTCAACGACGCCAAGTGTGGCGAGACGGTCAAACGTCTTCCCCTCCCGCACGAGAATTTCCGGTATGAGGGTTCTTTCTTCGGGAACATCTTTCATTCTCACGAGGTCCCTACCCGTCGCCTGCAGGCTCTGAGTAATAATCGATAGATACTCCTTTCCCTGCGGAGTCGTCGTCGCGCCCTTGAACGTATCCAGAAGTTCGTTTACATACCCGTACGCAATACGCACCTCACTGTTAGCGAGCGGATATATGCTCGCGGCGTATTCAAATAATTTTATATACGCCATATTTAAATTCAAATCGTCGGCCTTCTTGAAAGAATCATAAGGCGGGTCTTTGAAAGTCTCCGAGACGATAGTCTGAAGCGTAGTACTCCCTGAATAGGTGTAGTACATGAGCCCGATATCTTGGATAGAGGCTGCGCGCGCGATAGCGTAATTGGATGTATCGGCGGTAATCGCCTTAAATTGAGCAATCGCCTCCGTATACTTTCCTAACAGCTCGTTCGTATATGCAATATTAAATGCTATTTGAGTTTTCTGAAAAGCGTCCTGCGACTCGGTCAGGGCCTTTTGATAGGACTTGAGCGCTGAACTGTAGTCTCCGGATTTTTGGTAGTTTTTCGCCAGCGCATATTCCTGATTTTGCTTTTCCAATATCACGGCCGGCGTATTACTCACCGGATACTGGGTCACGGCTCCGCCGGGTGTTCTGGCGTAATAATACCAAGCGCCTCCTGACGCCAGAAGAAGCGCAATCGCGCTTACAGACCAGATGAGAATATCTTTTTGCATCTTGCTATGGACCGCATCCGCCGACTCCGCCGCCGGCGCCACAACCGCCGGCGCCGGCGCCGGCGGCGCCGGCGTATTGGTCGTAGTATGGGTCCGGCACGTCAGCATGCGCTACCGGTACGCCGCCTGAATCTGCAGTCGAGAGCACATACCCTCCCTTATTTCCCGCAAACAGCGACAATATCGCTACCAACGCAAATGCAAAAAGATATACAGAGCCCTTAATCAGTTTTTTGACCATAAAGTTATTTAATATATGGTCGCACGAAAGGGGTTTCCCTACAATGAAGCATGTGTGGATAGTTTTACTCAGCGCGAAGGGAAAGATAGAAAATTAAAAAGGACGCGCGAACGCGTCCTTTTTTTGAAGCCGCACCTCACCAAGCGTACGGCAGAGCGCCGACAAACTGGAACCCGGCGGTCTTCCAAGCCTCAGCCCCGCCGCGGTACCACATGACGTTTCGGTAATCCTCGCCGACTGCACGGAGTGTGGCATTATACGAGAGCCAGCAGAGGGAACTTAGGCAGTAAAACACCATCTGCCTGTTCTTGTCGCCGTTCGTAACCGCCTGGAGCATCTTCGCGAATCGCGCCTTTTCCGCCACGTAGACCCGACCGTCCCCGGCGTCGAACCCAAGATATATCGCTCCTTGGATGACAAAACTGCTCCCTTTTAGTACATCGAACAGAAGCGGCGGGTTCGGACCGTCGAGCAGTTTTTTCAGCTCGACGGTCGTCACGGTCTTCGCTCCCGGCACCGTGGTCGGCGTTTTAGAGTGATAGTGATTCGTCTCGAGCCGGCTCGTCGGCTTGACACCCCAGTCGGTTGCTTCATCGGCGTACGTCTGTGCGAAGACGGGAACCGCCACGGCAAGAGCCACGACAGCGGACAACAACTGCAAGAACTTACGCATGGTGAATCCTCCTCTGTGGATAGAACGACAAGAAACAAGACGGAATGTCCTGTTCTTGCTCTGCGTTATGTAATACACGATTGCACGTATTTGTCAATATTTTTAAGAAATAAAGAAAGGGACACGAAGTGTCCCTTGTGCCGAGCCCGTGGTGGGCTGGCTAAGATTGCAGAATGGCGACCGAGCGCGCGCCGTTCATTTTCTGGCAGGCCCGTGCTCTGACCTGCTTTTTGACCGCCGCGGCAAACACCGATTCCGCGCCCGCCGGCACGAAGCTGGCATAGGTGGCGACCGCTGGCTGAACGCTGAACTCCGCATTGCAGTTGCTGTCCATCTTCGCCGCGTAGGTGTCGGAGAGTGTCCGTACCGCATCGCGGTAGGCGCTCCCGCCGGCCGTCCACATCGATTCGAACATAATTGAATCGACCGCAGCTGAAGTCAGCAGCACAGCAGGCGACGTTGCTGGAGCAGGCGCCGGAGCGACGGCTACGGGTGCCTTGACGACGGTTGGTGCCGGTTGATTGATGCCGAAACCGATGCCGAGACCCAAGGCCAACGAAAAAACGGCGACAGCGAAATGCATTTTCATGACAAGGTCCTCCTTCTGTTGAACCGCATTGAGCAAGACGCCCGTCCTGCTCGCTCACTTCCGAGCACTACAATACTTGAATCAAACATTTTGTCAACCCAATCGACCCCCGACTTTAATTGCTCGAGAGGAAGTCGATATTGGACTGGATGGACGCGGCGAGGGCGAGGACGCTATTCCCGTATGCCCTGCCGGCGGTAGCCCACTTGCTCCCCGCATAATACTTCGCGGCCGCGCGGTGTTCGGCAGTATACCCTCCCGCTCCTGCGCCGAGGTCGCTGAGATAGACCGACATAGCCGCTATCGCGTCTTCGGCCGCCCAAGGATTCGGCACGGCATTCCCGGTGACGTTTGACGTCCGGTTTTCATACAGTTTCCAGGTGGACGGGATGAACTGGGCCGGTCCCATAGCGCCTCCCCAGCCGCCCGCGCTCGCTATCGGGCACGAAACGACCTGGTTGAGCGGGTCGAAACCGAGCCTTTGGGCGAGGTCGAGAAACGGCGGCACGTCGCGGTTTGGCGCCATGACATTCGAGAACGCGGTGCCGGTATTCTTTCCGACGCCCGCGCCGGTCATGGTGTTGCGCAGGAAGCATTGCCCGACATTCTTCCCGAGATTCGACTCCTGGGTCAGCACCGCGAGGATGAGCGCGGGGCGGACGCCCGTCCTTGCTTGCGCCTCCTTCGCAAAGTTGAGCGCATCCTCGAACTGGATAGCCGCCGCGTCGCGCAAGGGGAACAGCGCGGCGCGTATCGCGGCGGCCTTCGCCTGCCTATCGGCAAGAATTTTCTTATATTCCACTTCTTGATTCGCCGTGATCGTCAGCAACTGCTGCTTCTGTGTTTTATCGGAGGAAATTTGCTTCTGCTGTGTCTCGACCACATATTTGGCATCGGCGGTCTGGTTCTGTTTGATCGCGAGATCGGCCTTTTCGATCTCGGTCTGTGCCTTTGTGGCGCGAATATCGGCAAAAAGATTCTGCAGGCCGGTCTTGATGGAGGTAAACGCATCCAAGTCGATGAAGAAGCCGGACACACTCTGTGCGCCGAGCGCGACGCTGATGAACGAATACTCATCCAACATCTGGGTCTGGCGGAGTACTGACGCGAGCGATTCTTGCCCGCTGAGAATACGGTCCGAGAGCTGCCCGATAACCACATTCTTTTTCGCTATCTGCGCGGAGAGCTGTTTGATGGTGATGTTCTTCGCATCAATCTGCGCCTGTGCCGCCTTAATCTTAGCATTAAGGAGGGTCACATCGCCCTGCAGGGTATTTTTCTGCGCCTGCGTATCCTTGATGATTTGCTGTTGTACGGCGATCTCTTTCTGCAGTTCGTCGTACTGCGCCTGGAGCGCAATGCGCTCCTCGGACGTGAGGTCTTGGGCCTGCACCGAATGTTGAGAGAGAGCAATTGCGCTCGAGCAAAGGGTGAAAAGCAAAATAACCGCTATAACGGTCTTCCGAAACATCTGTTTAGTATACCAAAATTATTTCTTTTCCTCGGGAGCAGCAACCTCGGGAGCGCCTTCTTCCTCCTTACCCTTCTTCTCGACTTCGATTGAGCCGATGTCTGCCGGTGCAATCACTTCCTCCTTCTCTTCGACGACTTCCTGGATAAGCACGACAACTTCATCGGGTTCGCTCATAAGCTCAACGCCCAAGGGAAGCACAAGGTCTTTTGCACGAATTTGGTCATTGATAATTTTGAGTAGAGAAAGATCGACTTCAATGTTGTGCGGAAGATTCATTGGGTCCGCCTTCACTTCCACTTCATGCATAACTTTCACGAGATTTGCACCCGCTTCCACAGCTGGCGAAGCACCGACGAATTCGAGTGGTATGGCGACCTCAACTTTTTCTCCTTTAGTGACTGCATAAAAATCAACGTGGCGCGGATGATTCGTAAGCGGGTCGCGGTCCACTTCGTGGATGAGAGTCGGAAGTGCCTCGCCGAGACCCGCCAAGGATACGATAGTCGCCTCGCCGGCTTCACGCAGAACCTTTTCAAAGGCGATGGCGGGAACGGTAATAGATGTCGAAGCATGATGCGCGCCATACACGACCGCAGGAATAGAGCCCGCGCGCCGCAAAGCCGGCGCGCCAACTTTCCCATCTGCCTGTGTTGTCAGGCGTTTCTCTACCGTAAGCGTAAGCATAGTGGGCGCACTATACCGTATTCGCCTTTATCCCGCAATGATTTCAAGAGAGGGCAGCGGAGACTTTGGCGAGGCGGGTGAGGAAAGCGGCACGGGCGGCGGGAACGTTTTCTTCCTTCCCTTTCCATATTTCAAGCGCTTCGTCTTGAAGGGCGCGCGCAAAGGAAAAAGTGAGTGGCCACGGCGCGCCCGCTCCGCGAGCGCGCTTCGTTATCGCCGCCAAATTTGCCGTGGCTTGATCCGGCGTTTGCCCACCCGAGAGAAAGACGATGCCCGCCACTTGCGGCGGTACGCTCGCGCTCAGTGCTGCAACCGTGTCTTCCGCGACTTCTTCGGGTGTATCCTTCTTCCCGCTCGCGCCGCCCGAAAGCGCCATCGAGGTTTTTATGATGACGCTCGCGCGATCGACTGAGTGCTCATCAAGCACGGAAAAAAGTGTTTGCAAAGTTTCCTCGATGACCGCGCGCGCGCGCAGGCGACTGTGTTTTCCCTCAAGCAAGATTTCCGGTTCGAGAATTGGCACGAGGCCTGCGGACTGCACTTCTTTCGCATAACTCGCGAGTCGCTTCGCATTCTCATGCAGCGCGACATTGGTGGGCAACTCATCACCGTCGATGCGAATGACCGCACGCCACTTCGTAAAGACCGCGCCTTGTTTTTTGTATTGCACCAACCGTTCAGAGAGGTCGAGCAGCCCCTGGGTGATGAGCTCATGCGGACTGCTGGGGAACGGTTCAGTGCCGAGGTCGACTTTTATTCCCGGGAAAATGCCGCGCGCCGCAAGCGACGTGGGAAAAATCTTCTTGTCATTTCCCTTCTGCAAAAGCGTTTCGGAAAAAAGAATGATGCCGGAAAGGTAGTGCTCAATGCCTTCCGCACCGATAAAAAGGTCGCGGAACTTTCGGCGCATCTCCTCGCTCGCGGGAATCCCGTAGTCCGCGAGACGCGCGGTCGCCGTGTGCACACTTTCGTCGGCGGCGAGGATGCCTTTGCCGGGGACGAAGAGCGAACGTGCAATCGCAACTAGATCGGTCATGCTTTTAATGTTAGCACGCGAGGTATGCGAATTTTCCACGAGTGGCTGCAGTGCCTCGAGCGAGTGGAAAATTCGCATACCTCGCGTGCTACACTGGTCGCTATATGGACTTCATAGCTATCGGCGACACGACCGTTGACGAGTTCATCCGGCTCAAAGACGCGCACATTAATTGCAACCTTAATCACGAAGACTGCACCATCTCGATGAAATGGGGCGATAAGATTCCCTACGATTTTTCCGTCCTCGTGCCGGGTGTGGGCAACGCCGCAAATGCCGCAGTTGCCGCCAAGCGGCTCGGTCTCTCAGCCGGTTTCGTCTCAAATGTGGGAAAGGACCGTTACGGAGACGATATTCTCGCGATGTTCGCTCGAGAAGGCGTTGATACGAAATACATCAGGGTGAATGACGGCATCCCGACGAATCATCATTATGTCCTTTGGTACGAAGCCGAACGCACCATTCTCATCCGGCACGAAGCATATCCGTACAGTATTCCGGAAGGATTTGAAGCGCCCCCATGGCTCTATCTCTCGTCTACCGGCGAAAATACTGAAGCATTTCATACCGAACTTGCCGCATGGCTCGGTGAACATCCGGAAACGAAGTTCGCCTTCCAGCCGGGTACCTACCAGATAAAAATGGGTAAGGAAAAATTGAGAGAGCTCTATGCCGCTACGGAAATTTTTGCCTGCAACAAAGAAGAAGCGCAAACCATTTTGGAGACCGGCGAGACCGACATGAAGACACTGCTCGAAATGATGCGTGCGCAAGGTCCAAAGACAGTACTCATCACCGATGGCACGAACGGCGCATACGCTTTTGACGGCATGGCCATGCTCAAAGTCCCGATGTATCCGGACCCGAAGCCGGCCTACGACCGCACGGGCGCCGGCGACGCGATGAGCGCCACCTTCGTCACCGCCATTGCACAGGGCTATTCGCTCCACGACGCTTTGCTCTGGGGACCGGTGAATTCCATGTCGGTCGTGCGTGAAATAGGTGCACAAAAAGGATTGCTCACGCGCGACGCACTCCTGAAATATCTCGCCGACGCGCCGTCCTCATACGCGGTAACCCCGCTCTAATTTTTTAGTATTGATTGCTGCAGTTGACTGTAGCTCGCTTCAGTGCCGATGCCGGTGCCGGTACCATTCACGGTATTTTTGAGCGTGTTGGTGGTCGCGAGATGATAAATGAGCCACGCGGCGCCGAGGCCCGCGATGAGGAGAATCAGTGTGGCAAAATAGGAATTTACCTTGTCTTTCATCCCATTAGAGGTAGGAAATCGGAGATTTCCGTACGGTTATCGATAATAATTTTTTGCATCCCATCATCTGGTTTAGTATAAAATCAGTCATTTTACGGTTTTGACCTCTAACGGGATTCATGACTGCAGTATATAGCGGATGAGCTCGCGCGCCTTCTCCTCTATGTGGAGAGCATCGAGCCCGTAGTGCTGTAAGAGCTCGTCCGGCGCACCCGACTGTCCGAACATGTCCTGCACGCCGAGCCGCCGGAGAGGAACGGGATGATATTCGCTTAAAAATTCAGCAATTGCGCCGCCAAAACCGCCCGCCGTTTGATGTTCTTCCACGGTGATGACGCAGCCCGCACGCTTCGCCGCCTCCAGCACCGCCTGCCCGTCGAGCGGTTTGATTGTGGGAATATGCAGCACGATGCTCTCCACACCGCCCTCGGCGAGTACCTTGGCTGCGACGAGCGCCGCATAGCTCATTGACCCGGTGGAAAGTATCGCGACTTTCGGCGCGTCCGATTTCCAAAGCACGAGCGCCTTTCCAATGGAGAATGGTGTTTCGCCGGTGGTAAAAGTCGGCGTCGCAGCGCGACCGAAGCGCAGGTACACCGGCCCGTCGTGTTTTGCGGCCGCGATTACTGCTTTGCGCGCCTCCTCTGCATCTCCGGGAGAAATAACTATCATCCCGGGCAGCATGCGCATCATCCCGATGTCCTCGAGCATTTGGTGCGTCGCGCCGTCGGGACCGACAGAAACGCCCGCATGCATCCCGCATATCTTCACCGGCATAGCATTGAGCGCGATGGTCGTGCGTATCTGTTCGTAATTACGTCCCGGAGAAAATGCCGCATAGCTCGTGATGAACGGGATTTTCCCCGCTTCCGCCATGCCGGCGGCAACCGTCGCCATATTTTGTTCTGCAACGCCCATTTCAATAAATCGCTCAGGAAATTCTTTTTCAAATTGCTCCGCGCGCGTGGACTCTTTCAAGTCTGCAGAAAGCACCACCACGCGTGCATCAGCCTTCCCCGCTTCCACCGAGCCAGTCCCGAAGCCGTCGCGCGTCGCCGCCTGCGGAATGTCGTCCGCAAATATCTTGTCTGAAAGTTTTGCATCTGGATTAAGCATAGTGAGCAGAATATAGAATATTGAAATTAGAATATGGATTCATACTATATTCTACATTCTATTTTCCACATTCTGTATCTCTCTTAGAAATCGCTCCCCCTCTTCCTTCGTCGGCGGCTTGCCGTGCCAACGGTAATCGCCCTCAATTTCCGGTACGCCTTTCCCCGCAATGGTGTGCGCGATGATGATGGTCGGCTTTTCCGCAATCGCTTTTGCCTCTTCCACCGCCGCGATGAACGCGGGGATATCGTTGCCGTTCACCTCTATGACATGCCAATTGAACGCGCGATATTTATCGGCAAGCGGCTCAAGCGGCATCACGTCCTCCGTATTACCGTCTATCTGGATATTGTTGCGGTCCATAACTGCGATGAGATTGTGGAGTTTATTTTTCCCCGCGAACATTGCCGCTTCCCATGTATTTCCCTCTTCTTGTTCGCCGTCGCTCATGAGGCAGTACACATGTCGGGACGTAGTACGTCCCGACATCATTTCATCCATGCGAAAGGCATAAGCCTGACCGGCCGCTTGCGAAAGCCCTTCGCCGAGGGGCCCCGATGTCGTTTCAAGTCCGGGCAGGCGCAAGCGCTCCGGATGCCCCTGCAGCCGGCTGCCAAATTTTCGGAGCGTCAGGCATTCCTCCACGAGGAAATATCCCGCGTGCGCGAGCGTTGCATACAAGACCGGAGCAATGTGTCCATTACTGAGTATGAGCCGGTCGCGTTCCTCCCAATCGGGCTTCTTCGGGTCGTGATTGAGAATATGAAAATAAAATGCAGTGAAAATATCCGCCATATCAAGCGGCCCTGCGGTGTGCCCACTCCCCGCATTCACGAGCGAACGGATGATAGTCTCGCGAATGTCGCGTGCGTGTTGCTCAAGCGTTTGTATTTCTGCTTCGGAAAGCGCCATATCAGTAGTATACAGTACCAAGTTTAGACTTCAGGCCAGATTCTCTATTCTATATTCTATATTCTGCATTTCAGACCCCGTACGGGCCTTGCAAGTTCTCAAATGCTGCGACGGCTTCAGAGGGATTTTTGGCTTTCAGAATACCGGAACCGACGACGAGATTAGTAACGCCGAGCGCAATGAGCTGCCGCGCAGACGGCAGAGAAACGCCCCCGTCCACTTGCACAGGAATGTCCGGATGGCGATTGCGGAATACGTGCACCTTCTCAAATACGCGCCTATCAAAAGGCTGCCCCTGCCGGCCTATCTTCGCGATACCCATGAACTGCACATACTCTATGTCGTCGAGGCACGGTTCGATGAGGGCGAGGTCGCTCGCAATGTTGAGTGCGAGGCCGAAGGAAACGACACTGCCGTATTTTTTGCGCGTCGCCGCGAGTTGCTGTGGGAGGTCGGTCGCAGTCTCGGCATGAAAGGTGAGTCGCGTCGCGCCGAGCGCGAGCCAGGAGGCGGCCGCCTCTTCGGCGTCGAGACTCATCAGGTCTATTTCATATTCAAGGCAATCAAGCCGCGGAAGCATCTCGCCACGCTTGACCATCGCCTGCAATTCCGCCGGTGCGGTGTATGGCCACGACGCCGGCGTAACGAAACGCCCATCGACGACGTCTATTTGTATGCGGCTCACCGAAGAGATTCGCGCAAAGAGCGCGAGCTTTTCCAAAAGGTCTTCTCGCGAAGTAGGAAGCACGGCCGGTACGACAATGCTCATATATAGTATATCGCTAAAACTTCGCGAGACGACGCGCGTGGCGCGGCGCGCCGGAAAAGGGTGTATCGAGGAATATGCGTACCGCTTCATCGGCTTCATCTCCTGAGACGAAGCGCGCACCGATGGCAAGCACGTTCGCGTCATTGTGCCGGCGCGGCAGGCGCACCGTGTCGTAGCCGTCCTCGGAGTGACCGCCTTCAATATCGAGAGAGATCGTCACACTCCGAGGACCGTAAAATACCGCGGCATGAATGCCGGGAACGCGATTCGCGCACATCGCCTCGCCTTGCCCGCTTCCGCCCACGATGATGCCGCAACTGTCCGGTTCCGTCGCGACGCGCTTTGCCAAGGGCGTCATAAAATCCGGATAATCATCGTCCGCATCGAGCGAGAACGCGCCGAGGTCCTCCACCTCGTATCCGCGCGTGCGCACGTGCTCAATGAGCGCGTTCTTGAGCGCGAATCCTGCGTGATCAGCAGCGAAGTAGATTTTCATAAGATTAGTATACGGTATGTGGTAGATAGTATGTAGCCATATACTATATTCTAACTACTATATACCGCTCGTTCGTCACGTTTTGGCAGCAGCCAAAACGTGGCGTACGAGCGATTCCGTGTATCCCATCTCGTTGTCGTACCAGGCCATTACCTTCACGAGGGTGCCGTCCACCACGCGCGTCATCCCGAGGTCTGCGATAGAAGCATACGGCTCGCCGATGATGTCGCTTGAGACGAGTTCCTCATCGGTCGTTTTGAAGATGCCCTCCCAACGCGGCGCGGCAGCCGCGCCGCGCAGTATCTCATTTACCTCTTCCGCACTCGTCGCCCGTTTGGCGATGAACGTGATGTCGGCAATCGAGCCGGCGACGACCGGCACGCGCAGTGCGATACCGTCAAATTTCCCGACGAGCGGCGCATACGCTTGCGCGACCGCCGTCGCCGCGCCAGTAGCAGTCGGTACGATATTCATCGCCGCCGCCCGCCCTTCTCGCATATCCTTCTTCGACGGGCTGTCCACGATGGCCTGCGACGCGGTGTATGCGTGCGCGGTGGAGAGCACTGCCTTCTCGATGCCGATGGCTTCATCGAGTATCGCAATAAGCGGACTCGCGGAATTGGTCGTGCAAGAAGCATTGCTCGTTATCTGGCACGTGCTCATTTTTTCCTCATTCAGTCCCATCAGCACCGTTGCACCGATATCGGACTCGCCTTTCACCGGAGCTGTGATGACCACACGCTTCGCACCCGCATCAATGTGCGCCTGCGCCTTTGCATAATCAGTAAAAAATCCGGTCGACTCGACGACGACGTCGATTGAGAGTTCCTTCCACGGCAAATTCACCGGATCCTTTTCTGAAAAAAATTTCACCTCCTTGCCGTCTATCACGAGCGCACCGTCTTTCGCTTCCACTTCAAAAGGCGCCCGGCGATACACTGAATCGAACTTCAGCAAATATGCGAGATTTTCCAGAGAACCGAGGTCGTTCACCGCGACGATATCAATCCCGCGATTCTGCGAGAGCCGTGCGAAAGCCCGCCCTATCCTCCCGAACCCGTTTATCGCCACTCGAATTGCCATATGCAAAGAATTAAGAAATTAAAGAATCACGACTTCAAGACCATTCGATACCTCAATACCGAAAGTATACCACTACTGCAGAAGCAGCTTCGCCAAAACTCAAGTGCGCTACTTGGCGGTCCAACCGCCAAGTGGTTATTCGAGTAAAAAATCTCCGATATCCTTCAGATCCTCCTTTCTTTTTATAATTGATTCCAAAGAAGATCGTGCGAACTTCTCATATTCATTTTTATTTCTAAATTGACCGAGAATAATCTCCTTCTCACAAATCCCTTGTATTTTATGATCCGTATATTCGCTCCAGCTCGATACGCTCTCCACCAACTTGGCGGTTGGACCGCCAAGTTGGTGGACGCGATCATTTAGATTTACGTAGGCACTGACATGCAATAAGTATTCATTGGAATCAACATGAACTGACTTAAATCTTCCTTGAAACAACGAACCGCTTCTATCGTATTTGTTATTGAAATACCAAGTATAGCCGCCACCTAGCCTCTTCATATATTCGCTGATACCCCCGTCGTTCACCTGCTGCAAAATAAGATGAAAATGATTTGGATTAAGACAATACGCTATAATATTAACCAACTTTTCTTCTGACTTGGCGGTTGGACCGCCAAGTTGGTCGAAAGATTTCTCATAAAGACTTCCTATGGGATCTACTGCGTTGAACTCGACCATGCTCTTATAAAATCTGCGAATGTCGCGCTCGTCAGAAAAAGTAATTCTCTTATCGACCCCTCTATTGAAAATATGAAAGTATTCTCCGTCCGAAAAAGCGTCTTTTCTTGTGCTCATTAATTTTTATTCTAGCACTGCGTACTTGGCGGTTGGACCGCCAAGTGGATTAGACAGCTGGTGCAGGTTCAGGAGCGGGAGCGGGAGCTGGTTCTGAAGTTGTAGTAGAAGTGGTATCAGTAGTAGTGGTGGTGTCAGAAGGAGCTAGAGATGAGGTTGTGGAGGAGGTATCCGTAGAAGTGGTTGAGGTTGTTGAGGAAGAAGTGTCAGAAGGAGCGGGAGCAGGTTCGGATGTGGTTGTTGGAGCTGGTGCTGGTTCAGAAGGAGCAGAGGTGGAAGCGAGGACGGTGACGAGGCGTGAGGCGGAGCCGATGTTAAGCGCCGCGTCGGTCGCGGTGTAGGTCAGCGTGTAGGAACCAGCGGTCGCGGTGTCGACCGTTCCTCCGATGACCGGCGTGAGCGCGCCATCGACATCATCAACTGCAGTGGCACCCGGGTCGGTGAAGGTGTCACCGACCGTGAGCTCCAGCACCGCCGCGCCGTTCAGCGTCACGACCGGTGCGGTCGTATCGGTTGAGGAAGAATCGCCGCTCGCTCCGCTCGCGGCGCCGTCCGCGGCGCCGACGATAACCGAGCGCTGAGCGGTCGCCGTATTCCCTGCCGCGTCGGTGGCTTTGTAGGTGATGAGGTACGTTGCATCAGTGCCGGTGCTGATGGCGGAAGCGGCGTCTGATTGTTGTACGCCGTTGACGAACGTGGTGTAGGTGCTGATGGCGCCGCCGGCGCTATCTCGGATGGTGACACCGGGTTCTAGATACGTACCGCCGACCGAGAGGTGGAGCGGATTGTCGCCGAGTAGCGTAATCACGGGCGCAACCGTGTCCCCTGTATTTGAATTGCCTATATTCGATATTCCATTTTCTATATTCTGGGGCGTTGAGGTGGCGATTTGGCCTTCGGTCTGGACGAGGAAGTAGTCAAAGGAGACGTCGGTCGCCTGCGCCTCCGAGAGCACCACGCGGAAGGAGCCCGCCAACTTGTCGCTCACCCACCAGCTGCCAGTAACCGGCGAATTGAAAGTGACGAAGATTTTGGAAGTTGGGAGAACGTATGCATTGGTCACCTGCGCGACGGTGTTGCCGGCGAGGAGCGCGACCGAGCCGGCCGAGCTGGTGCCGTCGGCGTCCGAGCTGGCGACCAGCTGGCGGAAGACGAGCGTATTGAACTGGGCGATGCCCTGCCTGATAAGCACACCGAAGCCCTCGAGGGCGGAGGCGAGTGTCGAAGAGCCGAGCGCGAGCGGCGAGCCGCTCGCAGTAGAAATGGCCCCGCTTTCGAGCGCCGCCATGCGCTCTTCAAGCGAGGTGAGGCGGGTGTTCTGCATCTCGACCTTGGCGGCAAGCGCTTGGACGCCGGAGAGGGTGAAGGTGGCAAACTTGTAGAGGTCGACGCCCTTGCCGTCGGCGGAGAGGATTTCGGGGGCGATGTCTCTGGTGTCTTCACTGATGAGGCCGATGCGGAGCGGGTCCTGCTGGTTTTCAATGGTATATCGGTAGGTGGCGACCTTGAGATTAACGAGCTGGTTGAGCATGTCCTCGCTCGAGCTCGCGGTGGTGTAATTGATGTCGGTCTTCAACGACCGTGTGGAGGTG
>JANLIU010000076.1 GCA_024654305.1 Candidatus Parcubacteria bacterium | reverse complement strand
TCCGTCTGTGGCATTCGCCATTTCGTATGCAACTCGGCCTGTCCCGTGCACGAGCGCGAGGTACCGCTCGGTCACCGCGCCAGTGAGGGCGACGAAGCGCGTGGCGCCCGCGTATTCCACGTCGAAGACCGCCTGCGCGATGCGGGGCGCGAGCTCGGCAGGCGCTTCGGCGGCGCGGAGGTACGCCGCGGTGGCGAGCGCGGGTAGTTGGGCGGCGGCGCCACCGATGAGGGCGACGGTGGCGTGCACTACTTCGCTGGAACTACGAAGGGTAAAGGCGCTTACTTCCGGCGCCGCCGTGGCGATTCCGTATGCGAGGCTAACGTCTGCCCGGATAAGCATGTGCGAAAGCCCCGCAAGCGAGCGCATCATTTGAGATGGCGAGGAGAGAAAAGAAAACACGCCAATCGCATCCGACCGCCACCCGTTCATTACTGATTTTCCTTCGGCCACAAGCGAAGGTGCCGAAGTCCGCGGCTCAGTAACAATTGCTGGAACATGGAAATCAGGGAGCGTAATCTCTCGCAGGGATGCCGACATACCCGCGCCTCTCTCTGTAGAAACGTGACGCGAGGGAAGTCCCTCGGCAACGCTTTTTATTCGTGTGGCAAAACGTCCGGCAACGCCACCGAACGTTTTGCCGAGGCCTTCAGAAAACTCGTGAGCGACAGCGGCCGTTCCGCTGGCAAGTTGCCCGACAACCCCGGATTGCGCCACTACTGAGCCGGACAGAACTACGAAGAGCGCCACTACAAATGCGCGGACTGACGTTCGGTACGAAAACGCATACGGACTCACTATCGGTGTGAACGGACTCTGCGGAACCGCATGGGGCGCGGGACGCGCCGGAGTGGAGGGGACTATTTTTTTCGCACGCGGTTCTTGGCGAGCAAAGTCTTTCTGGACGCCTTGATGAAGGAGGTATTCTTTTTCGCGCGCGCGCGCAAGCGCTCGCAAGCGCGCTTCCTTGCGTTCCTCCTGGCGCTTGAAGAATGAATCAAGCGATTCCCGATTCATCAGCCATGTACGCCCGACCTGGGAACCGACGACTTCGCCCGAGCGCGCGAGGCGCGCCAGGTAATCCGCGTTATATCCGTACCGCTTGGAAGCCTCTCTCGTTGAGATATATCCCGCAATTTCTTTCGCTTGCCGACCCTGCTTTCTCAAAAAGGACATGAGCGATTCGTGCTCAACATGCCAGGTGCGTCCGACGCGCACCGCTTCAATTTCTCCCGACCGAGCAAGCCTTGAGAGATGGTCGGGGTTGTACCCGGAAAGTTCAGAAGCTTCCTTCGTCCCGATAAATTTTTTTGAATGAGGAATGTTCATGTCGGATAACCGAATTAACTAGATAGTACCTCACATTTACCCGCTCGTATTCATATCGTCTGTGGATAAGATTTACTTAAAAATTTTCCGTTTGCATAAAAGATTCAGACAAACGAATTGCCACATAAGGACCTCAAAACACGCTCCCTAAAGGGCGCGAAAAAGTCGTTTTCGGCTAGGGTGCGAAACTTGCCATTAGCGACCGATTGTATAGTGAGAGCCGTTTCAACGCTTGGAGAACAAGAAACGCCCTATGGACCTATACGCGGCCCAGGAAGGAAATGGGCGTATATTAAAAAGTCTTTCGCTTGTTATTTTACACAAATTACCTGTTCCAAAGTCTGTATCCTTAGTATTCTTCGTGATTCACTTTATAAAAAATGTATCGCGTCTATACGAGACGAGAAACGCTGTATATAAACTATTTATTGTAGACTGCTACACCTGCAATTAATTGGGCTTGTCTATTCGAGAGCACGTATGAGTCTACATATCCGCTACCGATTACTGCAATAGTCGCAATTGCCATCGCGAACACTATTCCAAACATCTGCATTGTTCTCATTATTCTTCCGCCGCCAACCCTCACTTCCTTCTCTACGCTAGGGAGTTGGATTCCCACTTTGTCCAGCTTAATTTCTTCTTGGATAGTCTGTTGAGGCTGGTATACGGTGCGTATCGGTATACTCACTTCCGGCTCTATCTCTATGGTCGTCTCTACAGGCTCATCTTTCGGTTTCTCCGGTGCCGCTACAGCGATTACCGCCGGTTCTGTGGCATGATCAAAACGATCGAACCATGCCGCCCAGCTATCCTGCAAACGTTGTGCCACTTCAATTTCCTTTTGCGTATCGTCAGTGAGTTCAGAAGACTCACTTCCGCGCAAACGATTTACCGAGGGCAGATTTTCCGCGTCAGAGGCCTCATAGCGGGGAGACTCCCAGGTAGTAGGCCTACTATCTTCTATCGCTTCATTCTTTGGATTACCAAAACGATGGTCATGGAGAGCTGATTCAAGCACGTACCAGCTGCGCCCGACGAGCCGTGCCGGCACTCTGCCCTCGCGACAAAGCTGGCCAACATAATCCTTCGCATACCCGGTCACCTTCGCGGCTTGTTTTGACGATACGTATTTCTTCTCGCCTATGAGTATCTCATCCATGCCCGCAGTATAACCATATCTTGGCTGGACTGGAAGAGCTGTGCACAAGGGTCCAAAAGCACGAAATTCGAAGCTCGAAATCCGAAACAAATCTTAAATTTTAAATATTCAAATTTTGGTGCTTATTTCGGATTTCGTACTTAGTGCTTCGAGTTTAGCTTTGCGAGGAATATCTCGCGCAAAGCTTCAGGGTTTCCGGCACCCTTACTTTCCTTCATTGCCTTCCCCACAAGGTACTGCAGTGCTGCTATCTTCCCGCTTTTGTATTCCTCTACCGCCTTCTCTTCATTCTTAAGCACAGTGTCCACAACTGTGCCAAGTAGCCCAGTATCATGGACCTGAATGAGATTGTGCTCTTTCGCAATGGTCTCCGGATCGCCTCCCTGCTTTATCATGATAAGCAGTACATCTTTAGCACCGCGCGATGAGAGTTCTTTTGAGTCGAACATCCGTATGAGTTTTGCAAATGAAGTTGGCGTAGCGCTGCCACATTCTCCCGCACAATCAGATATAAAATAATTCGCCGCAAGCACCGCAAGTTCACGTCCGCCGCCGAGCTCTTGTACGACCGCATCAAAAAATATTCCGCGTGCACCGAAGGCGATGATAAATTCGATATCCTCCGTCTTAATACCGAGTTGCGCGTATCGCTCGCGGCGTTCCCACGGCAATTCCGGCAGCGAGGCACGCAGCGTCTCGGATGAAAATTCCAGTATCTCGCTCAGATATAGTTTCGGCAGATCCGGCTCCGGGAAGTAGCGGTAGTCGGCGCTCCCCTCCTTGAAGCGCTGGTGGAAGGTCTCCTGCTTCGCCTCGTTCCATCCGCGCGTCTCCTGCACCACCTTCCCACCGCCCTCTACGAGAGCCGTCTGCCGCCCTATTTCATACGCAATGGCGCGTTCAACGGAGCGGAATGAATTGATGTTTTTCACTTCCACCTTGGTCCCTAGTTTAGAATTTGTTTCGGATTTCGTGCTTGATGCTTCGTGCTTAGCGACGCTAATGTTCGCCTCGATGCGCATCTCCCCTTTCTCTAAGTTCGCTTCACCTGCGCCGAGTGTGCGCAGGAGTAATTGCAATTCGCGTGCGAAGCGTCCCGCGGTCTCCGCATCTTCTATCACCGGTTCAGTGACAAGCTCCATGAGCGGAATGCCGGCGCGATTGAAATCGACAAGACTCTTTCCGTTCGCATGGATCGAGCGCGCCGTATCTTCCTCAAGGTGCACGCGCGTAATGGCAACACCGGCGAGCTCGCCGCCCTGGATGAGCGGATGTTCGTACTGACTTATCTGATACCCCTTCGGAATGTCGGGATAAAAATAACTCTTGCGGTCGAATTCGGTGAAGTCGGAAAGTGTGCCGCCCACCGCGGTGCCGATGCGCAAAATGTGCCGCACGGCCTCTTTATTGATGACCGGCAGCGTACCGGGGTGTGCGAGACAAATGGGACACACGTTCACATTCGGCCGCATCTCGTCGGGATCGTTCGCGGAATTGCAGAACATCTTTGTTTTAGTCGAGAGCTCCGCGTGGATTTCAAGGCCGATAGTAGGTTTGAACATTGCCTTTAGAGTACCGCAGGATTGTCTAAAAAGCACGAAATCCGAAGCTCGAAATTCGAGACAAGCACCGAAATACTAAATCATAAACAATTCAGTCCTTTCCTTCGTTTTCTGCCTGTTTTCTATTTATAATTTGTCTCGAATTTCGGATTTCGTGCTTCGTGCTTACGCCTTGAGTATCTTTGAAAGGCGATCAGAGAACGCTTTGAGCGATTCCGGCTCCTGTATCGACACCGAAAGCACTTCCCTGCCGGTTTCGCTCACCAGCAATTGCATCTTTATATCGCGCTCCGCAGGCGAAATAAGGTCCGTTTTAGAAAGAACTATGATCTCGTGCTTCTTCGTAAGCTCCTGCCCGAAGGATTCCACCTCTTTATGTACTTCCCCATATGCCGCGAGTAGGTCATCTTGGTCAGCCGAGACAAGATGCAGTAAGATTCCTGTTCTTTCTACATGCTTAAGAAATTTAATTCCGAGACCTTTTCCAGACGAGGCTCCTTCAATGAGACCGGGGATGTCTGCGAGTATGTAGCCATAGAATTCGCCGAGGTTCGGTTCCAGGGTTGTGAAAGGATATGAGCCTACTTTAGACTTTGCTCGCGTGAGCGCATTGAGGAGTGAAGACTTCCCGGAGTTCGGCAAGCCGATGAGCCCTGCATCCGCGATGATTTTGAGGGTCAATTCGATATCCCCACCCTTCCCTGCCTTACCGAGCGTCTGTTGAAATGGATTCTGATTCGTCGAACTCTTGAAGCGAGCATTGCCGAGCCCGCCTTTGCCTCCATGAAATAATTCTATCTCTTCTCCCTCTTTTGTAATTTCATATTCATCGCCCGTCTGTACTACGCGCACGATAGTGCCAACAGGAACTTTCAAGATGGCATGTTCGCCATTCGCACCTTTCTTCAATTCACCTTTTCCCGCTTCGCCATTTTCGGCATTGAATTTCTTTTCATAGCGATAAAGCGAAAGTGCGGCGAGATCGCGCACACCGACGAGGATGACGTCCCCGCCACGGCCGCCGTCGCCGCCGGAGGGCCCGCCGCGCGCGGACTCTTTAGTGCGCAGCCAGCGGATGACGCCGTCGCCACCTTTTCCGGACTCTACATATATTTTTGCTTCATCAACAAATGCCATGTCCCCACCCTATCACATCCACACCACACAAGCATTAAAACACTTCCATATATGGTAGTATTCTACATATGAAGAAAAGAATGAAAGAATTGAGTGAAAAAGAACGCATTGCCACGCTTGACGCGCTTTACACCGCGGCAGGCACGGTGCGCGGGCGAGCGGCTATGAAGCTTTTCTTGCGTGACCTCCTCACCGAAAGCGAACGAATCATGCTCGGACGGCGCATCCTTATTGCGCGGTTACTTCTCCAGGATGAAACCGCGGACGAAATCCGGAAGAGAACCGGCGCGGGTTATGCCACCATTGAACGCATACGACGCTGGCTGAAAGACCAGTTGCCAGGATATGAGACAGCGATTGCGGCCATGGAGGAAGAATTTGGGAGACGTGATTTCAAGAAAAAGTACGCGACGAGTATGTTATTCCGCTTCAAAAGACGATACCCGCTCCACTTCCTCCTCTTCCCCGAGCCGAAATAGATACTCCGGAAATAATCCGGAAATAAAACACTACCATATATGGTAGTGTTTTATTTCGTCATGCAACGACTGTTCTACGCAATCACCAAGGAAGCTTCTCTCCCTTGAACCAGAACTGCCCTGTCTCCGGTGCTGAAATCGCTACAGTAAAAATGCCTTCTGCCGCTTCCGCAGGCGTTATGTTGGCCTCCGGTCCGCCCATGTCGGTCTGCACCCAGCCGGGGTGAACAGAAGAAACGATCGCTTTCCCACTGAGCTCGACGGCGAGCGTGCGGGTGTACATGTTGAGCGCCGTCTTTGAGATCTTGTATGCCGGATAGTGGTGCGGGAAGTGGCTAGCAGAGCCATCCGCAAGCGCGAGAGACCCGGCGGTCGAAGATATGTTCACAATGTGTCCGTCCTGTACGATATAGTTCTTGAGAGCTTCAGTGAAAGCAACAGTTCCGAGTAGATTCACTTCAAGTGTTCCACGTAGTAATTCGGGGCGCAGAGTTGTCTCATCCTCATCGAGCAATACGCCCGCATTATTTATCAATATATCTATCACGGGAACTTCTGCGTGAATGGCATGTGCAGTGCGTTTGATGCTCTCAGCATCTGAGAGATCGAGTTCAAATACAAGTGTTCCTGCGACATCTGTCTTCCCCGAACGAGAGGTGCCGATAACATTAAATCCTTCAGAGACGAACTTTTCTGCGAGTGCCCTCCCGATACCCTTCCCTATACCAGTAATAACGACTGTACTCATGAGTCTTAAGAAACTATCTCCCAACCGTCGGCGAGGAACGATTCGGCTTTTTTAAATTTTAATGATTGCGTTTCGGTGCCTTTCTTGATGGTAACGATGTCGTTGCGACCGTGTCCGCCGACTTTTTTAATTGGCGTGGGAGCAGCACCTTCTTCCTTCCCCGCCGCAACAAGTGCCGCACGCGTCTTGGCTTCTTCCGCGCGGATGCGTGTATCGTCCGCATTTTGCAAACGAGGCAACGCCTCAGCGACTGCTGCGCGAATGTTTTCCTCGAGCTGGCGGAACCGCTGTAACCCTTCCCGACGATATTCGATAAGCGGATCCCTCTGACCATAGGCACGAAGCGACACAGAGCGCCGCAAATAGTCCATCGTTTCCAAATGCTCCAGCCAGAAGGTATCAATGACTTGCAGGAGGAGCCGGCGCAGATGCGGGACGAACGCATCGCCAAATTCTGCCTTCTTCACTTTCAATGCGGCGCTCGCCGCTTCCCCATCGCCTTGAAGAGCACGTATGAGCGCCTCTACCTCGATATCGGTGCCCTGAAGCGCGGCGCGGCGCCGCGCATACATGGCGAGACGCTGGGTATTCATCACGTCGTCATAGGCGAGCACTTGCTTGCGCGAATCGAAATTGAATCCCTCAATACGGCCTTGTGCGGTCTCCAAGGACTTCGTTATCATCCCGCTCTCGATGGGCTCGTCTTCCGGTATGCCAAACTTCCCCATTACATTCTTCAAAGTCTCCGACGCGAACACACGCATGAGCTTGTCTTCCAGAGAAACGAAAAATCTCGTCTCGCCGGGATCCCCTTGGCGGCCGGAGCGACCGCGAAGCTGATTATCGATGCGGCGCGCGTCGTGGCGCTCGGTGCCCACCACCATGAGTCCGCCCTTTTCCAGAACCGATGCACGTTGCTCGGCCGTCGCGAGCGCGCCGCCGAGCTTGATGTCGACGCCGCGTCCGGCGAGGTTCGTCGCGACTGTCACTCTTCCCTCTTTTCCTGCCTCCGCGATAATCTCGCCTTCGCGTTCGTGATTCTTTGCATTCAACACTTCGTGCGGAACGCCGGCGTCATGCAAAAAGGTGCTGACGGTTTCGTTGTCTTCAATGGAAACGGTGCCCACCAGCACCGGCTGACCTTTCTCGTGTCGCTCTTTTACCGCACGCGCGACGGCGCGGTACTTCCCTGCGGACGTCTGGAAAATCAGATCGTCAAAATCTTTACGCGCGGAGGGTTTGTTGGTCGGCACGACGACGACTTCCAGACCGTACACGGTATAAAACTCCTCTTCGGAAGAAAGGGCCGTGCCGGTCATACCGGCGAGCCCGCCGTACATACGGAACAAATTCTGGAACGTCACCGTCGCATACGTGCGCGTTTCTTCTTGTATTTTTACCCCTTCTTTCGCCTCTATCGCCTGATGGAGACCTTCCGACCAGCGGCGTCCGGGCTGGAGCCGTCCGGTGAATTCATCCACGATGACGATTTCATTGTCACGAATGACGTATTCCTTATCTTGCTGAAAAAGCGCTTTCGCGCGCACTGCGGTCTCCAGGTGGTGTGCATATTTCACCCCTCCTTCGGTGTACAAATTCTCCAGACCGAGCGCCGCCTCGGCTTTATGCATTCCCTCTTCGGTTATCTGAATGGCCTTTTGCTTCTCATCAATCGTATAATCTTCTCCCTCTTTCAAGGCGTGCACGATGCCGGCGAAGCGCTCGTAGAGATTTTGTGAATCGCCTGTGGGGCCCGAAATGATGAGCGGCGTGCGCGCTTCATCAATTAAAATAGAGTCGACTTCATCGATGATGGCAAAATGGTACCCGCGCTGTACGATCTGTGAAGCATCGTACGCAGTGTTGTCGCGCAAATAATCGAACCCAAGTTCGTTGTTGGTGACATAGGTGATGTCGCATGCATAGGCATTCCTCTTTTCTACGGGCCGCAAGTAATCGTAAAAGACTTTGAATGAGCCGGCGACATCGCGCTCGGCATCTTCTTTCTTTTCCACGTGCGATTGGTCGTATTGATAGGTGCCGACGGAGGTGACCACGCCGACCGTGAGGCCGAGATAGTGGTACACCTGCCCCATCCATGCGGCATCGCGGCGTGCAAGATAATCATTCACCGTCACCACTTGCACACCTTTGCCCGCAAGCGCGTGAAAGGTCGCCGGAAGCGTGGCAACGAGCGTCTTGCCTTCACCGGTACGCATCTCGGCAATCTTGCCGCGAAGGAGCGCGAGCCCGCCGATAAGCTGTACATCGAAATGCGGCTGGCGGAGCGTCCGACGCGACGCCTCGCGCACGAGCGCAAATACTTCGGGCAGGTCAGTATCCCTGGTTGCACCGGCAGCCGTTGCTCGTGCGCGGATTTCCTCGATACGTGCGCGGAGCGCTTCATCAGAATGACCCTTGAGCTCTTCCGAGACCTTATTTACCGCCACCACAATCGGTGCCGCGGCCTTCAAGAAGGCCGCGGATTGGTTCTTTGAGAAAAAGTGCGAGAGCCCGAGCATTGACAGGCAGTATACCCGAGCACTCACTCTATAACCAGTAGCCGCGCCTACGACCGATATTTCAGATACCCAGTTCCTTGGAGTGAGTGCTCGGGTATACCAAAATTTGAAATCCTCGGCACCAAAAGAAAAATCCCGCCGAAGCGGGATTTTTCTTTTCCTGACTGCCGTCAGGCGGTACAAAACTACGCGCGGCGCTTTGCTGCCTTGCGCTTCTTTGTCTTCTTGACTGCCTTCTTTGCGGCCTTTCGCTTTTTTGCCATGGTGGTTGCAATTATAGGTGAGCTGATATGTCGACCCGTTCATCCTTCAACAATGTTCAGGACAAACGTTTCTGAATGTAATTATCGCGCGTAAAAAAGATTTGTGTAAGAAAAAA
>JANLIU010000064.1 GCA_024654305.1 Candidatus Parcubacteria bacterium | reverse complement strand
GACGCTTGGCCAGTTTAAGGGCACCTCCGGAACCCGCTGTGAGAACGCGCTCATGCCGGTCGCCTCGCTGGACGCCTACCTCAACCCGCTTTCGTATCTGTAGACATCCTTGTATACACACGGTGTTATACTCAGACCTATGGACACGATGCCGCCGCCCGTCAGTCCAAGCGATGAGAAATATTCCTCTCAGAAATCTCTTTGGGTGTTCCTTGGCATGGCATTGGTGCTCGCGACGGGTATAACAAGTTTCGCGGCGTACAAGGGGTATCTGCATCTGGATGCGTTAATAAGCAGTGCTGGCGTGGGAAAACAATCCCTCGTGTCGGTCGTCGCTGATTTCCCAAATCTTTCTGACATCAGAGGGGTGGAGCCGGACTCAACCGACAACCGCTTGTTCTGGCTCTTCAACTATGCAGGGGTGATCATGCAAATAAATGTGGAGACGAAAGGAATTGTCGATTACTCTCGGCGAATTCATGAGACTGATATAACCGATCTTGTCCGTGTAGGGAGCAGTCTCTTCATCGGTCTTCAGGGAGGCGGGGTCCTGGAATATAATCTGGACACTGGAGCGATGAAGCGATACACGGAAGATAACGGGCTTGTGAGTAATAACAATATCCTCATAACCCCAGACCCGTCTGATGCAGATGTGCTATGGATAGGCACTTTTTATGGCCTAAACAAACTCACCATTTCATCCGGCCGGATCGATACGTTTCAATCAGAAATGGGAATACCGAGCTCCCGGCCGCGCACCTCGATACAACCTGTCGTATTCCATGTTGATAGTCGATATGTGTGGGTGACTATAGGTGCTAATGCCTTTACGGGCGGAGGTGTAGCTCGACTTGATAAAGGGACCGGGACGTGGAAGTCATGGGGATATGAAAAGTTCGCTGCGGCATTACAGAGTTCGCGCTTTGATACGTATGGGGCAGCAGCAGACGGCGAGAGAGCAGTGGTCGAAGAAAGTGGAAATATATACAGCTACGACGCGGCACAAGATGCATGGCTATCGGTGCTTGCTTCTCGACAATCCGATCCGGGTAAGACCAATTTTTCTCTCAAGGGCAATCATGCCTACTATATTAGTGCCGGCGTACCGAAAGAACTGAACATTGATACCGGCGTCGAACGTGATTTCCTGGATCCTGCAATGCTCGCTAACAATAGTGTCTCTATAGATACCTTCGGAAAAATGACATTGGGTATGAACCTCGATCAGTTGAAAAATCGAATGATTCTATACCCACAAACGGGCAGCCGAGCGAAGTCGAGCGATGTGATAGGTATACTTCCTCTAGATGGATCGAACAAGTTTGATATTTTCCCGTTCACTGCGTTTGACGCGAGATTCGGCTTAATCAATGTGAATCTCCAAGATGCGCATAGAGGAGACGTACTCTTGAACGCGAGTGATCGTCTCATAACATATGACGTGGCAAAGAATGCTTCCCGCACACTTCTGTCATATCCTGTAAACGTAGCAAAAATTGTTGGCAGCAAAGTAGTCGCGCTCAATCTGGCGCAGTGCGATATGGAGTGCCCCCCAGAGCTGACGGCGAGCTCTACCGTCATATCCCTCGATACCGGCGCCATAGACTTTACCGCCACACTCAAGAACGTACAAACATCTGCATATCATATCGGGAATAGTCTAGACGAGATTTATCTATTCGAAAATAAATACACCCTTGCTGGAAGTGAGTACCAAGGATACAAACTCGATGTGGCGAAAGAATCGCTTGAGCGAGTGAGTACCACTACATTCTCGTCTGACCTCATCCCAAATGAATATTCTAAATACTCGGGGGAAAGTGCAGACGGGTCATATACGATATCTTTCGACCCCAAAGCAAAGAACGGTGTAGTAACTCTTACCGTACAACGTGGTACAGCTTCATCCACCGACATCAGGATTCAGTTCAATCCGGTGTCACGGACGAGTCCGTTCGGTTCATACGACCAGACTGTCCATCTTTCTAACTACGCTTTTAATAGTCTGCATCCGGATATCGTCTGGATCGGAACGGATCATGGTCTCATCCGATTGAACATGTTGACACTCAAATATAGCCTCTTCACCACCAATGAAGGTCTCTTCAGTAATAAGATCACTCGGGTTGCAGTGACTGATACCGATACTGTAGTGGAGCATTCGGGCGGTGTGTATATCTATCAGTTTCCGAATCTCTAAATCATTTATTGCGCGTGCGCCAGAGGAGCAGGGAAGCGTAGGTGCGGTGCGGCGCCCATTTCTCCGCTATTGCGAGAAGTACTTCACGCGAAGAACCCTTCGGAAGGCCGTAGATAGCCTCCATCGCACGTATGAGACCGAGGTCGCCTGGTGAAAAGACGTCGGGGCGGCCGAGTGTATTCATCAAGAACATCTCAACCGACCAGGGACCAAGCCCCCATATCGCTGTCAATTTCTCTGCGGCTTGTGCCTCGGGCATTTTCTTTAACGACAATAAATCAAGCGAATTATTCTTTACTGCTTTTGCAATCGTCTTAATTGTCTTAATTTTTGCGCTTGAGAGACCGGCCCTACGAAATATCGTTCCGCGCGTCTTTAGAACCGATTCTGGCGTTAAACGCCCTCCGCACGCTTCTTTGACACGCCCCAAGATACTGCGGGCGGCGGCGGTACCGAGCTGTTGCGAAATAACAATGCGCACTAATGACGCAAATAATTG
>JANLIU010000062.1 GCA_024654305.1 Candidatus Parcubacteria bacterium | reverse complement strand
TTCCACGACCGTCGTCATCATATCTTCCACGGCCGCCATGACGTCCTCCATCGTCACAAAAGACATCTCGATGTCCACCTGCGTGTGCTCAAAACCGCGGTCGGCGCGCAAGTCCTCGTCGCGCACCGCGCGAGCGATCTGGAAATAACGTTCGAAGCCAGCAGTCATGAGAAGCTGTTTGTATTGCTGGGGCGACTGTGGGAGTGCGTAGAACTTGCCCGGGTTCAGTCGGGACGGCACGACAAAGTCGCGCGAACCTTCCGGTGTCGACTCGGTCAAAAGCGGTGTCTCTATTTCGGTGAAGTCGTGTGCAAACAAGTACTCTCGACAGCGGCGGATAAACTCGCTTCGGGTCTTCATATTCTTCTGCATCCGTTTGGAACGCAGGTCGAGATAGCGATATTGGGCACGGACACTCTCGTCAATGCCGCTCGTGTCGTTCGAGATATCAAACGGCATCGCGTCCGACGGATTCAAAATCTCAATACCTTTCACCTCGAGCTCAATGTCGCCGTTCTGTCGGTCAGCCTGAGCATTTTTCTCTGGGCGCTTGTTGATGATGCCTTCCACGCGAACCACGTATTCGTTGCGAATATCTTTCGCGGCTCCCATCGCTCCACTTCCGGGAAGGACGACGCCTTGCACGAGGCCCGAGCGGTCGCGGAAATCAAAAAAGACCATTTTCCCCTGGTCGCGACGCACATCTACCCAGCCGGAGATGCTGACCGTCTCGCCGACATGTTTCCCCAATTCCCCGATGAGAGTGCGTTGCATATACCCTATAAATTACCATATATAAAAATAAAAGCCGTCCACCTGGTGGTGCGACGGCTTTTTGAATGGGTGGCGCGTCAGAACTGTCTCTAATTCTCACGCGCGCTTTCCGAACCCCGGTGCAGGTACGATTGCCTTAAGCAATCGGTAGGAACTGAGACGGCCCCTACGGCGAACCTGTCCATTAACTTGTTATCTGCCCTTGGCATACCACGGACAACTTCCGGTCGTCGTTCGCAACACGCGTTTGGAACAGTGCCAGCCTCTGTTAACCCTTTCGCACGAGGAGGGATAGCTTTAAACCACGGGGAATACATGACCATCGCAGGACGATGACCCCGTTGTCGGCCCAAGTCCGAAATCAATTTACCACTGCTTGTTATTTATGCAACTCCGATTGCCTTGCGCACTTGCTCCATCTTTGCTTCGCTAATGGCACGAGCTTCTATCTTCCCTTTCACGAGCACCTCGTCCACGATGCTCGAATCCTGTTTGAGCTCTTCATACTTCGCACGCATCGGTGCGAAATAGCGCTCAAGGTCATTGATGAGCGTCTCTTTGAGTATTTTATAGCTACCGCGATTCTCCTCATACAGGAGTCCGAGCTCGCCCTCATCCCGCACCAGCTTGTGTATCTGAAATACGTTCTCAGGGCGCTCGCCGGAGGAGTCGGTGACGATGCTCATCACCGCCTTCGCGAGCTCGTCGTGTGATGCAAAAAGAGGGATGACGTTCCGATAGCTCTTGCTCATTTTTTGGCCGTCGGTGCCGGGCACGACTGCAACGTTCGGCATGATGTACGGCTCGGGAAGTTTGAATACGTCCGTTTTGTATACGCGATTGAATTTCTCTGCGGTGTCGCGCGCGTACTCAATGTGCTGTTTCTGATCAGCGCCCACCGGCACGATTGCAGCGTCATAGAGGAGGATGTCGGCCGCCATTAGCATCGGATAATTGAATGTTCCGACGTTTATCTCCGCATCTTTCGCGACCGCGTCCTTGTATGCGTGCGCGCGCATGAGGTACGGCATCGTGGTGATGGTGTCAAAAATCCAACAAAGTTCCGTG
>JANLIU010000055.1 GCA_024654305.1 Candidatus Parcubacteria bacterium | reverse complement strand
CGAACGTGGCTTATCCGAATCGCGATACACGACGGCTCCAATGCCGTGTACCTCGTTTCCGAAACGTCGAGCCAAGTTCTTTCGAAAGTCGAACGGGAGATCAGCTGCTTGGGCAGTAAAGCCATTGACGCTCCAAACCGCCCAAAAGCAGATTACCGAACCCGTACCCGCATCGTCGCCGGCGGTGTAGGTGTGCTCGGACCTCGTTACCACGACCCCTGCCTGCCAGACTTTTTCATAGAGCCCGGCGTTGCGCAGTTCTTCGATGTAAATTCCATCGAGTTGCCGCGCCATTGCGAGTTTCTCCGGCGTGATCTCGCCTTCGATCCTTACGACCAGCCCTGGTCCAGGGAACGGATGTCGGACGAGCAGTTCTTCCGGTACACCGATCTCTCGGCCGATGTCCCGGCCGCCATCTTTCACACAGTCGGAAAGCGGCATCAGTTCCGGAAAAGCGAATCCGAGATTCGTATTGTGATGGATCTTGATGTTTGCCTTCCGTGCGCCGCTGTCGTGCCCTCCGCCGCTTTCCGAGATGTCGGTGTAGAGCGTACCCTGCGCGATGAACTCCGCACCAAATGCCCGAACTTGTTCTTCGAGCACCGGTTTGTAGACTTCGCGCATGGCCAGCCGCTTCTCTCGCATGCCCGTCTTGCCTGCAAGCACCGCGAGGAAGCGATCAGTAGCATCGACGATAACGAGATCGATCCAGTTCTGATCGCCGAAATACTTATGAACGAACTCCTCGTCATCCGGGCGATCGATGCCGCGAATGTAGACGCCGCGAAGCTGTTCTTTGCCCCGCGTCGCATACTTGAGCAGATACGCAACCGTCGATGAGTCCGAACCGCCCGAGAGGGCGAGAAGGACTTTCTTATCGCCAATCTCGCTGCGCAACTTCTCGATTTTTTGTTTCGCGATATCTGGCGCTGGAAAACGGTCCCTTGCGTTGCAAATCCGGAAGCAGAAATTCTCGAAGATTGTTTGGCCGTCTTTCGTTTCGGTCACTTCGGGGTGAAATTGAACACCCCATAGGTTCCGCGAGTGACCTGCTGCGACTGAGTTACCGCACACTGCAAGCATTTTGAATCGGTCGATATCAGTGGTAATTTCATCGCCATGACTTTGCAGTACTTGCGTGAGTTGCGGACAGTTCGCAAAGAGCGGACTGAGTACATTGACCGTCGCTTCATGGACGCCGAACTGTCTGCTTCCACTCCGAACGGTCAGGCCGATGTGTTTTGCCCACATCTGGAAACCCAGACAGATACCGAGTATCGGAATGTTGAGATCGAAAATCTTCGAGTCGAACGGCGGCGGTTCCAAGTGAACGGAAGCCGGACCACCTGACAGGATGATTCCAATGGGTTTCAACAATTCGACATCCGCGGCGGTTACTTTCGCCGGATCAGCAACGAGACAGTAGACGCCGAGCTTCGCAAGCGCTTGGAAGATGAGATGGTCGAACTGACTGCCGAGCGCAAAAAGCAGAAAGACCTCTGTGGTACAGCGGACTTTCATTTCATCGCGAATGGCTTCCAGCGCTTCAGGTGTTGCCTTCTTGAACGTGTCGATCATGATTCCTCCCCTTTCGAGAATTGGTGGGTTGAATAGAACAAGCGATCTCTCGATCGCTCCGAGACAGAGCGTACGCTTGCGCGCCTTGTTTGTCTAATTCAAATACTTCCTACGGTTGGCTTGGTGGCCGGCATAGGTCGTCGCGTAATGCATGAGGTTGTCTTTGCCGGTGAGGTAATAGAGATAATCGGTTTTTGTCGGATGGAGGGCCGCATCGATGCTTTCAAGACCCGGATTACCTATGGGCCCCGGCGGAAGCCCTTTGTGGGTATACGTGTTGTACGGAGAGTCGACTTTCAAGTCGGCGAACGAAGGTGAATAGGTATCGCGCTCGTAGATGTAACCGAAGACCGCGTCTACCTGCAGCGGCATGCCGAGCTTGATGCGGTTCCAAAGTATACCGGCCACGATGCGCTTGTTCGCAATGGTACGCGCCTCCTTTTCCACCAACGACGCCATGATGACGATATCGGAGAGCGAATGTCCGGACGTTTTCACTTCGCTCGCAAGTGGCGCAGTTTTCGCATCAAAATTCGCGCGCATCGTTTTTACGATGGAATCGGCATCCGCGGACTGCAGGAAAAGATAGGTATCGGGGAAAAGATACCCTTCGTAGGGTTGTGCTTTTGAAAGAAAATCAGACGTAGAAATATCTGGCAATTCTTCCGTTATGCGCGCTGCATCGTCGCGTGCGGTCTCTCCCTCGGGAAATGTAATGCGCACGGGCGGAACGTCGTATGCGCCCGCGACAAGGCGATAGGCGATGGTGAAAAGATCTTCCGGAGTATTGAAAAGATACGCACCTGCTTGTATGCGCGCGCTCCCTCCGCTAACGCGGAGGGCGGCCCGCAGAATGCCCGGATGTTTGATGAGATGTGCCGAAGCGAGTTGCGCGGCAATGTCCGGTGCTGATTCTCCGCGCGCAATGCTCACGATGCTTCCCGATGGAAAGTCGGCGGGCGGCGCGAATAACAGCTGATACCCGCCAACGATAAAAAGTGCAAGCGCAAACGCGACTGCCCACGGGATGTGCCGACTGAATAAATCCATCCCGTTAGAGACCCGACTCGCATGCGAGTCGGCAAACATTTTTGATGTTTTGTCTCTAACGGGATCCATGTGTGCTTAGGTAGGCAGATTCGGCGGCGCTTCTCCCGTCGCCGACTGGATGCGTGCGAGACCCGGCGTCCCGATAGCGCTTGACGGAATGTGATACACCGTCGCAAGTTCTTCAGTACTCATCACCATTGTCCCATCAGCCGACAAACCATAGGTGAATGGATCAAAGAAGTATTGGCGACGACGATACGCTTCCACCATTTTCCTCCGATAGCGTTCTTTTGTTTTTTCCACACCGAGTTCCCACGGATAGTCATCAAAGCGCATCATCCATTCGGTTGCTCGTATCCCATTCCATCCCTCAGTGCTGAATGGCTTAAAAAGTGTGATCATATGCGTGATCATAATTGGGTTGAACTTTTCCGAACGCGCGAGGTATATGCCGCGCGCTCCAACATCAAAACCTTGCTTTGATATACTGCGTTCTATCGCAGACATCTTCTCCATCTGACCTTTGGTCGGATTCGGAAATCCCGGCCGTTCTTCACCGCTGACTATATCAATATATGTCTCGCGCGTTTTTGAACGGATATCCTTTATCAGTTCATCCGCTTCATCTTTCCATGTCCACACATCGCCTTTTGCGTTGTGTTTGTGATACTTCTCACCTTTGTGCATACGAATAACGAATTGGAGCCAGAGATACTCGCCCTTCCCTATGGAGCCCATAAACTCAATAAGATTTGCCAGCGGATCAACTTGTTCCGGTTCTTTTTGCACCTTATCCAGTCCGTATTCAATATATGTCTTGATCGGAAGAGGGTCTTTTCCCGTATGTTTGAAATCGCAGCCCCACACACTCCATTCTGGCGATTGTGCCGAAATAAGTCGGGTGTAATCGGGAGCTTCAACTATCTGCACACCCGGATATTGCGCATACATCTGTCCCTCAATGAGACGACGGAAATTGGAACGGGTCCAGATGAAAAAATGTACTTGACCTTCAAACGAAGCAATTTCCAAAGAAAAGTATGCGCGTATGCCGCCTTTGAACCATCGCACATACCACGTAGACTCACCCCCTTGTTGATGAAGAGTTGAGAGAAACGTTTCCATCGCGAGCGGCGTTTTCACCAGATTGCGTGGCGGCTTTATCTCCAGCAGAATATAATTCTGCTTGGCAATAAATTCGGAGCGCTTAAGCACGAGCCAGAGCGCGGCGGCGCCTCCCACAAGAAGGAACGGTAGCCATAAAGGCGCGAGGAAAAGTGCAATGGAGAGAGCGAGAGACACTGCGCTCGGCATAAATATAAACGCTACGGCGAGCAGTACGACGCCGAGTATGATGAGCGGCCACGGTTCGAATCGGATACCGAATTTTTCCGTTAACGTATTATCCTTCAGCAAATCGAACGATGACATGGCTCAAGTATAGCAATAAAAACAGGCGGCGCCGCAGGGCGCCGCCTGTTTTCTGTGCATTAATCAATTCAAACGGCTGCGTAGCGACCGTCTTTCATGCGCTTGAAATAGCGTGAGTCGTTCAGGTTCACGAGAATGGTATTGTCTTTGACGAAACGAGCCTTCTTCACATGCTTGATAATCTCCTCCTTCTTCATCGGACCTTTTTCCTCAAGCGTTTCGCGAATGACATCGCGCACGACGCCAGGCTTGTAACCCCACTCGGTGAGCGCGTAGAGTCCGCGGCCCACGAGCACAAAGCGCGGGTCCTTAATAAGCTCGTTGTGCGTGGTCGCAATGTGCGCCTTCTTGGAAAAGAGCGTGCCGATGGTTTTGGCAACTTCGGAGAAATGCATCGGCGCACCATGACGCTTCACCGCGAGGTAGGCATAATCACGCACACCCTTAATGCGGATGGCCGGTGCAGTCGTGCGGCCCCATTCGGCGAGCGGATTACTGCCGATATGCTTGGAGAGAGAAAGCCAACGCTTCAATACCTCTTCATTCTTGTAGGCATCGTTGACCTCTTTCAATTCATCAAGAAATCGGTCAAGCAATTCACTTTCTTTGACCACTTCAGTATCGGAAAGCGAGGAATAGAGGCGCGTGAGCGCGTTGTGAATATGTTTTGCCGTTACGCTATCCACATGCCAACGTGCGAGGAAATCATTCGTCTCGCGTTCGCGAAAAAATGCGGAGTTGACCATGAGGAAAAAGCGGAAACGGTTGCGACTCTTTTCGTCCTTGCCGAGCGCGGAAAGAAGCGTCTCTTCGGGCACGATAGCACCGAGCGAGTGGATGTATTTCGCGATTTCCTCAAATGCGCCGGAAGCATCTTTAAAAGCTTTGCTTGCGCGCACCGCATCAAGGCCAGCCGCCTCTATCTGACGCACGCGCTCGCGGGTGATGCTGGAACGGTCGCCGATGGCTTCAAGCGTCTCGCGCTCGGAGTTCGTGCCGAGCCCGAAACGACGGATAAGAACCTCACGTGCGCGCTCCGGAGCCGCGGCAAGAAGGCGCTTGGCAAGCACTGCACTGTCAAAGGAAAACGAAGCGGACGGCGAGTTTTTCGCCTTTCCATTCTTGCTGGTCGAACTTGCCTTTTTCATGTGTTCTAATTTATAGCAAACGCTTTATAATAAGTCAACCCCGCCCCAATGCTTGGGACTATACCACCCCATTAGAGACTCCGCTAGGTGGACAATGTCGAAGTCCGCGGGTCTTGTGCAATCAAATAACGGGTCTCTAACGGGGCACGACAAGATTCAGTATCCTGCCCGGCACGTAAATCACCCGCTTCGGCTCGTTCCCGCCGAGGATGGCCGCAATGGTCGGCAGGGCCTTTGCCGCGACTAATGCATCTTCTTCGGCAGCATCCACGGCAAGCGTAATTGAGCCGCGGCGCTTGCCATTCACCTGCACAACCACTTCCGTGTGGCTTAACGCTATGAGCTTTTCA
>JANLIU010000049.1 GCA_024654305.1 Candidatus Parcubacteria bacterium | reverse complement strand
TGCTGTGTTTCAAGGATTTTCTTCAAATGGTGGAGCGGTACGATGACATCGTACCGTACGGTCACGATGAAATTAGCGCCGACGACGAAATCCACCTCCTGGCTTTTCGTTTCGCCGCCATCCGTCTCGTGTGTGGGGAAATGGAGAACCAGAAGAGCCATCCGTTCGTCCTGCGCGACCAGCGGCGTCGGGGTGGGGAAGACCAGCTCGGCTTTGATGCGTTCATCGATGGAGAATTCTCGAGCGATTTGCTGAACTTCATCGGCGCTCGGTTGTTCAAGATCAATCCACACACCGCCTGGATACTCGTACCGGAATATCATATGACTAGAATACCATACCTATGCTACACTCCACGGAATGGATGCTCGAGAAGCATATCACCGCGGTCGAAGCATCGCGGCACGTGGCGTATCGTTCGCGCTTGTTGCAGCGATTGCTTTCGGCGCGGGCCTTGCGGTTGCCGGTAGTGGTACGACCACTGCGGCAATTATCACGCACATTCCGCTTATTGGGGACGGTCTTGATGCAACGCCGGATCAGGGCACGGATTTGGCGGATTTTTGGAAAGCGTGGAATGCGCTCAATACCAATTACGTCATAACCCACGCGTCGTCCACGCTTCCCACGAGCAAAGAACGGGTATTGGGCGCTATCTCCGGGCTCGCCTCCTCATATGGCGACCCGTATACCGTTTTTTTCCCGCCTGAAGAGGCAAAGGCTTTTGCCGACAGCATCTCAGGCAGTTTCGCCGGCGTTGGTATGGAGATTGATGTGAAAGACGGTATCCTCACGGTCATTGCGCCTTTGAAGGGAACGCCGGCGGAAGCCGCCGGCATCAAGGCGGGCGATCAGATTGTCGCTATCGACGGCAAATCTACGGACGGCATTTCGACCGACAAGGCCGTGAGCCAGATACGCGGTCCCATCGGCACGACCGTTGTCATCACCATCATACGCGGCGGGAAAGCACAGGAAATTCCTATCGTACGCGAAACAATCCAGGTGCCGGAGACTGATGACGGCATTGATAAGGACAGCGGCGTGTATCACATCGCGCTCTATGAATTCACCTCCAATTCCGCAAGTCTTTTTGATCAGGCGTTCAACCGATTTGTGGCATCCGGCTCAAAAAAGCTCATTATCGATCTGCGCGGTAATCCGGGCGGGTATCTGGATGCGGCGGTGGACATCGCAAGTCATTTTCTTCCGAAGGGCGCGACGGTCGTAACCGAGGACTTCGGCGGCAAGGAGTCGAATAACGTACACACGAGCCTCGGCTACAACGACGTACCCGCGGGAACAAAAATTGTCGTGCTCATTGACGGCGGTTCCGCATCCGCGTCTGAGATTTTTGCCGGCGCTCTGCAAGATGCGCATGTCGCGAAGTTAATCGGCACAAAATCGTTCGGAAAAGGTTCGGTACAGACGCTCCTTGATCTTGCCGGCGGTTCGCTCAAGATTACGGTTGCACGCTGGATAACTCCCGCCGGGCATTGGATTATGGGCAACGGTGTCTCGCCGGACATTACCGTGCCGTTCACCCAAGCGGATGCTACCGCCAAAAAAGATCCGCAAACCGCACGCGCCATTCAATTCTTGACGACAGGGAAGTGAGCAGGCGCGGCGGGCTGGTATACTTTCTTGAATGAATACCCCGGGTCGCACGAATGGTTTTCTTCTGCATGACATACTGATTATTGCCACGAGCATCGCGTTCGCCGCAATCATGGTGAGAACAGGTATCGTGGCGGAGATTCTGGCGTCGACGGAAGGATTTCGGTTCGTCGGGAGTTTTATCGCAGGGCTATTCTTCACTTCGATTTTCACCACAGCGCCCGCAATAGTTGCATTCAGCGAGATTGCTCACGTGCAAGCACTACTGCCAGTGGCCCTTTTCGGGGCGGCGGGGGCAGTTGTGGGCGATCTGATCATCTTCCGGTTCGTCCGAGACAAATTTTCCGGACATTTGCTTGAGCTATTTGGGCAACGGCACCTGGGGAAAAGGGTTCGAGCACTTTTCAAACTGCGGTTGTTCCGCTGGGTGTCACTATTCGTAGGAGGCTTAATAATCGCTTCGCCCTTTCCTGACGAACTTGGAATCGGCCTTTTCGGTTTTTCTAAGATACGGACGGCATGGTTCATTCCGCTTTCGTTCATCTTTAACTTTGCAGGGATCGTGTTGATTGGCCTGATTGCTCAAACCGTATGAAGCCAGAGAAGACATTCGTCGGATCAGAGGCGATCCCTTTCTGGACATATGCCGTAGCGGACGTCGTTGCCGAGCTGCACACTAGTATCGAACACGGGCTATCGGAAGAAGAGGCCGAGAAACGATTGAAGACATTCGGTCCGAATGTGATTGAGAAGATGCAGCAGTCGTCAGGACTCTCCATCCTCATCGGTCAATGCAAAAGCCCTCTCATCATGATTCTGTTCTTCGCAGGCATCGTGATGCTTTTCATCAGCCATTACCGCGACGCCCTGTTCATCTTCGCCGCTGTCCTTGTCAATGTCATTCTCGGTTTCTATCAAGAATACAAGGCTGAAAAAGCCCTTGCAGAACTGAAGACCTATCTGAAACAGCGCTCCCGAGCCGTTCGCGACGGCATCGAGCGCGAGATAGATGCCGCGCACGTCGTGCCGGGAGATTGCCTGCGCCTCATGCAGGGCGACCGCGTGCCGGCGGACGCGCGGCTCGTGTTCATCAATGATTTTCAGATTGATGAAGCGATTCTCACGGGCGAATCGCTGCCGGTATCGAAGTCGGTCGAGCCATCGGCCGCGTCGGCGGGGTTGGGCGATCAGCGTTCGATGGTCTTTGCCGGCACGCTGGTCACCCAAGGCATCGGCACGGCGATCGTGTGCCGCACAGGCTTTTCTACCGAGCTCGGGAAGATTGCGGCATTAGTCGCCGATTCGCGCCGGGAGGAGACGCCGCTCCAAAAGAAGATCAAGGTATTCAGCATACAGCTCGGTGCTTTTCTTAGCGCATTGACGCTGGTCATTTTCGGCGCCGGCATCGCCCTCGGGTATTCATATGCAGAGATGTTCCTTACGTCGGTAGCGATTGCTGTCGCGGCGGTTCCAGAGGGTCTGCCCGTGGCAATGACAGTCATCTTGGCGGTCGGCGTGCAGCGCATGACTCGCCGAAAAGGCGTGGTGAGAAGACTGGTCGCCGCAGAAGCGCTCGGAAGTACGACAGTGATCCTGACCGACAAGACAGGGACGCTCACGCAAGCTAAGATGACTCTCAATAAGGTCATCTCGATCGCAGGAAGGAGCGAGGAGAATTTGCTCGAACTGGCGCTTCTGAACACGAGCGTTCTCGTTGAGAATCCGCATGATCAACCGCGCGAGTGGCGCATGAACGGTCGCGTGCTTGAAATGGCACTCGTGCGCTCAGCCGCAGAGCGCGGCATCACGGCCGGCATTGCCGCGCAGAAGATGTCGGTTCTAAGTTCTTTGCCGTTCAATGCGGTGAACAAATTCTCTGTCACGCTTGCGCGCGACCGCGAGAAGCATGTGCTGATATTTTTCGGCGCACCAGACATTCTGGTTTCTCACGCGACGCTCTCTCCGGTACAGCAAGAAGAAATCTTGGAACAGATAGATGCTCTGGCTCGATCAGGCGAGCTGGTGATGGGTGTTGCGACGAAGGAGATCGAAGCGACAGAAGACCTCGCCTTTTCGAAAGATTTGAAGCTTTCTCATCTTACTTTTGAAGGCTTATTAACGCTCCATGACCCTATCAGGCCAGGTGCTAAAGATGCGATACGTCGCGTTGCAGAAGCAGGAATACGGACGATGATACTAACCGGCGATCATCGAGGCACGGCAGAAGCAATCGCCAGAGAAGTGGGCATGCATATCGATGCAGACAATGCGCTCGATGCGCGAGAACTTCGTTTGCTGTCGGACGACGACCTGAAGAAGCGCCTGCCGACCCTGCGCGTCGTGTCCCGAGTATCGCCGCTCGACAAGATGAGGATCGTGCAGGTATTGCAAAGCACGGGGGAAGTTGTCGCGATGACGGGCGACGGCGTGAACGATGCCCCGAGCATCAAACAGGCGGACATTGGCATTGCTATGGGTTCGGGAACCGAGGTTGCCCGGGATGTTGCGGACCTCGTGTTGCTTGACGACAATTTTGAAACGATTGTTGCCGCCATAGAAGAAGGACGGCAGATTATGCACAATATCCGGAAGGTATTGGTGTATCTGCTTTCATCGGTTGCTGATGAACTCATTCTGATCGGGGGTGCTCTTGCGACGGGATTGGTACTTCCGTTCAACGCACTTCAAATTTTATGGGTAAATTTCTTCTCAGATAGTTTTCCGGCAGTTGCATTCGCTTTTGAAAAAAACATTGACGGAATGGCTCGTCATCCGCACAGCGGAGCGACAGGTCTTTTCAATCCTTTGATGAAGTTTTTGGTCTTATTTATCGGCATTTCCACGAGCACTTTGTTGTTTGTACTGTACTGGACGCTTCTGCGGCTTGGGTTCCCTGAGGATATTGTTAGAACATTTATCTTCGCCAGCTTCGGAAGCTACACGCTGTTTTTGACATTCTCACTGAGAAGCATGGAGAAAAGCATCTTGAAATACCCGTTTTTCTCAAATCCATATTTGATCGTGGGAGTGAGCATCGGCATCTTCCTTATGGGAATGGCTATTTATGCACCGTTCTTGCAATCTATATTTGATACCGTAGCTTTGCCACCGTTTTGGCTTTTGGGCGTTGTGGCCGTCGGTATGCTCAATATTGTTGCGGTTGAGTTTGGGAAATGGTTTTTCTATCTCAGACACGAGAAAATGCGTTCAATAGATTTTGACTCCGGGCAAACTATAGTATAGGGTGGGGTTATGAAAGTTATATTGATTAAAGATGTAAAGGATGTGGGGCGTGCTCATGAGGAAATAGAAGCCTCGGACGGCTACGCGCTGAATTTCCTTATTCCGAAGAAGCTCGCCATTGCCGCGACGACCGTTGCGAAAAAAGAGGCCGAAACGCGTCGCAAGCAGGTAACGGACCGTTCCGTTCTCGACGCTACGCTTCTTGCGCAAAATATCGCTTCTCTCGCAGATGCGCGCATCGTCATACGCGTAAAGGCAAATGAGAAAGGACATTTGTATGATGCGGTAGGGGAGCCGGAGATTATTTCGGCCGCAAAGGAGCAAGGCCATATCGATCTGCCGGAAGGCGTCATTAAGCTCGAAAAGCCGTTCAAGGAACTCGGCACGTTTGACATTCCCGTCTCTGCGGGCGAAACGTTCGGGAAGTTCTCCATTACTATCGAGACAGAGTAGTTCTCATATGGTAGAAAAGCCAGAGCTTGATATCTTTCTTTCATACCTGAAAACTATTGAGAACAGCATCGGCTCAAATTTATTTCGGAATCTGTATTTTCGCATTGGAGATAAAACAGCTGATGTGCTCCAAGACGGCGACCTCTCCTGTGCAACATATGTAACGAGCATTTTGTACTTATTTGGTCTCATCAAGGAGCGGCACACCACAGTTGTGGGCACAATTGAGGATATATTAAAATCAGGCTGGTATGAAATTACTGAACCTCGGAAAGGAGCGATTATTCTCTGGGGTTACAAGAAGAAAGACGACGGCACCAAAGGAAAACATAAACACGTTGGCTTTTTTATAGATAGCGAGACTGCTATCAGCAACGATTCATCAATGCGTGTGGTTGCTCGACATCATCCGACATTCGGAAAATTTCCGGATGGGGAAGTGAGGCAAGATATACTCGTCTACTACTGGAACGACACGTTAAACGCGAATTAGATGACGTCGGCGACTTTCTTGGGGATAATCCTGCCGGTGAAGTTGGTCTTGCGGCGCGTGCGGAAGGAGACGGTACCGGTCGCGATGGAGAAAAGCGTGTGGTCACGGCCGACGCGCACATTCTTGCCGGCCTCTATTTTCGTACCGCGTTGGCGGACGATGACCATACCCGGGCGGGCGGCGGCGCCGTCAGCGAGCTTCACGCCGAGGTATTTCGGGTTTGAAGTGTTAAGGTTTTTCGCTGAGCCGCCTGCTTTCGTTGATGCCATAAGAAATTATAATGTATAGTGTTGCTTGATGACTATAGCAGAAGCGCGGGGAAAATGCAAAGGATTCCTGGCCAGAATACCCCCTGATATGCTCATTCTGGGGGTTCTCGTACTCACCTCGTCTGCAAGTTTTGGATTGGGCTACCTCACGGGACAAGAGCAGGGCAGTGCTATACCCGCAGACTCCCCCGCCGTGACAGCCCCGACGCCCGTAGGGGTCGGGGCCCCGACTGAAACGTCGGGGTTCATTGCTTCAATAAACGGGACAAAATATTATCCAGCCGGGTGCGCGGGAGCGGATCGCATATCTCCCGCAAATAAAGTGTGGTTCGCTTCAGCGGAATTAGCAGTTGCGGAAGGTTATGCTCTTGCCGCAAATTGTAAATAATTTTTTCTGATATTATTGAGTCATGAATGAGGATCTGACGCGCGACACATCCCCTCACGTACCGCCCATCCATAAGACAACGGAACAGCTCGTACAAGTGGTGCATGAAGGAGGACGAACGATGCCGGAACCGGAAGACCGCCCGCTTCTTGTCTGCAAGCCGAAAAAAATTGAGTCATGGCGTGTGTTCAAGATCATGTCGGAATTTATCGAAGGGTTCGACATCATCCGCCGCTACGGTCTTGCCGTGTCCTTCTTCGGCAGTGCACGAGCGACACTCGGGGATGATTCGTACAAGAATGCCGAAGAGTTGGCCTCTCGGCTCTCGAAGAAAGGTTTTGCCGTTGTGACGGGCGGTAGTTCCGGTGTCATGCAAGCCGCAAACAAAGGAGCGTTTGAAACCGGGGGTGCTTCAGTCGGGCTCAATATCAATTTGCCGGAGCTTCAGACTTACAATCCCTATCTCACTGAAAAATTCGGCTTTGACCATTTCTTCGTACGGAAAGTAATGTTGACGTATTCCTCTGAAGTGTACGTGTATTTTCCGGGCGGCTTCGGTACGCTTGATGAATTCTTCGAGATCGTCACGCTCGTACAAACAAAAAAAATTCGTAAAGTCCCTATCGTGCTCTTCGGAAAGGACTATTGGGAGCCCCTACTTGGCTTCATCGAAAAAACGGTTTATAAGGAACATGCGGCAATTGATGAAGCGGATATGAAGCTCTACGCGCTCGTTAATTCGGTCGATGAGGCGTACGAGTATATCGTCTCGAATGTTTCTTGCTGATTTATATGGGACTCGATTACAGTCAGAAGCAACTTTTGAACACTTCCCTGTACAAGACGAAAGGGAAGCGTGATATCCTTTCTTCTATGAGACGGAAACAAAATTTTGTGGGCAAACTTCAGATCTATGCATTTTGGACCGGTTTTATGAGCACCCTTATCAGCCTATGTCAGGTCATCATCATTGCGCTTAAAAAATGAGAGCTCTGATAATAGGGCTCTTTTAGAGGGGAGTGGTTAGCTGTAGTGCGCACATTATATCTTTTGCGCACATAGCCCTGTGGGCTATGTGCGCAAAAGATCCCAGCGATTGTGCGAATGCCCGAGTATACGGGCGTTTGCACAATCGTATTTTGCGCATTGAACATACCGCACAATCTTGCGTCCAGCCTCTAGAATATCGCTTACGCTGACGGTCGGATCCAGAAGGTAGACCATTGCCACAATTGATGAAGGATGGAGTAGATGTAATTGAAATTTGCCTGACCGGTTGGGGAACTGACAATGGTTTGGATGGAGATGCCGAAGAACGATAGTGCAAGCAGAAGTACGAACACCCAGACGACCAGCTTGATGAGAGATACGATGGACATGGATACAGGCATTATACAACGGCAATAGACCGGTGCTAGTATCTCGGCATGACGAGAAAGGTTGCCGCATTGAAGCATTTGAAGCGCGTGGACCAGCATTTCTATGCCCATACATTACGGCACCACACTTCCCTGCCATTGCAACTATGCGCAAAACGGACACACGCACAATTATTTGAATCATTGGTGTCAACTATTATTTCACAGCAGCTCGGTTTGGCTGCGGCCGATGCGATCTTTGCACGCGTGAAGAAGGTCTGCGGCGGCACACTGACGGTAAAGGTGGTTTTAAAGGTTCGCCCCGTGGCTCTCCGAGCCGCGGGATTATCGGGCGCAAAAATAAAAACGCTCAAAGAACTTGCTAAAGCTATTGAACATAATTCGCTTGATTTACTTTTGCTTAAAAAAATTTCCGAAGCGGAAGCCGCGGAACAACTCATGCAGATATGGGGTATCGGTCCGTGGACAGTCGAAATGTTTTTGATGTTCGCGCTCGGCCGTCCTGACGTTTTCTCGCCGGGTGACCTCGGCCTTGTCCGCGCGATGGAAGCTATCTACGATCTGCCGAAAAACGTTCCGCGCGGAACACTCCTCGCGATAGCGGAGAAATGGTCCCCGCACCGCACCTATGCTTCCCTGCTTCTTTGGCGTACTAGAGATACGAAGAACTGATATAGTTTTAAATATATGGATATCATTTCCGTTTCGGCGTCAGAAATCCTTACCTGGAATGGTAAAGAATTCAAATGTGCTCTTGGAAAAGGCGGTGTGGTACAGAATAAAACGGAAGGTGACGAAGCGACGCCGCAGGGGTGTTTTCCGATTCGAGACGTATTGTACCGAGCCGATAAGGTAGCGATGCCGGCAACTCATCTTCCCGTCTTCGCCATCCGAAAGAACGACGGATGGTGCGATGACGTCAACGACCCGCGTTACAACAGAAAAATCTCATTGCCGTATCCCGCGAGCCACGAAAAGCTGTGGAGAGAGGACGATTTGTACGATGTTGTCGTGACGCTTGGATACAATGACGATCCGGCAGTACCGGGCAAAGGGAGCGCGATATTTATCCATATCGCGAGACCGAACTATGCTCCTACCGCCGGTTGTATAGCACTATCGCTGCCGGATATGCTTCAGATTTTAAAAGGAATTCCTGCGGAATCTACAGTGTGCATTATTAAAGATACGAAAGCGGATCGAGATACGCATTTGGTGGCGCAACCGGTATAGTTACGACCGATTTATTCCAGCAAGTGAATTGTTTGAACGAAATTGCTTCAGCGATATAGACGCCAAGATGAAGATGGGGACCTGTCGCGTAGCCGGTACTGCCGGAGAACCCAATGACTTGTCCCGTAGAGACCACGGCTCCTTTCTGTACGCTGATATCGGAAAGGTGCGCGTAGAGTGTCGCGAGACCGTTTGGATGTCTAATGAGCACCCACTTTCCATACTGACAATTTGGTACCGACCCATAGTTAATTGCAAGTACCGTTCCTGAAAGTGCCGCTCGAACCGGGGTACCAATGGACGCACGGAAGTCTACGCCATTGTGTGTTCCGGAAACGTAAAGTCGTTGGGAAGAAGAGGTCTTACCGAATTGTTGTGTGATGAACACGTTGCTCAGCGGCCATCGAAGTACCCCTTTACCCGCAGGAGGGATATGACTCGGGTCGAGGACATACTGGAGTTGCGACTCAAGCTCAAACAACGCCGCTTCGAAGGCAGCCTCATCGGCTTTTTTATTGGCCATCATTTTCTGGTAGGTGCTTTCCTGGTTCTTTGTGTCAGCTAAAAGTTTTTGTTGTGCTGTCTTCTGGAGGTCAATAGATTTTTTCTGTAACGAGAGTTCATCCTGGAGCGAAACAATTTTTGTTTTTGCGACCATCACCTCGTCGCGGTTGCTTGCAAGTTCAGTGCGCATGGTGCGCAGGTCATTAATATCCTCTGCAAGCGCCCGATTGAAAAGTAGCGCCTGATCGACTTTCAGCCACGCCTCGCCGAATGTACTCGCGGAAATGAGGGTGGCAATAAGCGGCGTTTCTTCGTCTTCAGCGATGACGCGGAGCGCTTTAGCTATCGCATCTTGGTTTGTAACAATCAGTGTCTCCTTGTCGCCGATAGAATTAGTGAGTTCTTTGATCTTGAGGTTTGCTGAAGCAATCTTATTCTGCGTTGCTTTGATCTGCGCCGCGAGTTGTTGTTGCGAGATTGTGAGCGAGCTGACGGTCGATTGAAGCGTATTTTTCTGTGCGCCAATTGTATCAAGCTGTTGCTGGAACTTTACAATCTCCGCTTTGAGCGTCTCAAGCTGTTTATTATTCGCGTCTATCTGCGATTGCAGGTCGGCGGCCGATTGTGCATGTGAAATAGTAGGCAGTAGACAAAAGGCAGTAAGCAGTACTACAGAAAAACCGTAACGAAAAAATCTCCGACTCATTTTTCTAACAAATCTAACGCGGTGCGAATACGTGCCATTGTTTCTGTGGGACCGAGTATTGAAATAATAGTGAAAGGATCCGGTGAGCGTTCTTGTCCGGAAAGGGCGTAGCGCAGGGGCCACAACACGGCTCCCCGGCCTCCCTTCCCTTTCGCCTCCTCGGCATCAGCAAGTGGCATAAGGGCTTCTTTTACCGCTTCGCTGGAAACGCCCTCAGGAAGAGCTTCTATGGCCTCAGAAAGGCTTTCTAGGGCCATTTTGGTCATTCCAGGACTGGTCCGCGGCTCCTTTGAGGCGAGCTGTTTTGGGTCCACATGCGGCTTTGAAAAAAAGAAGGAAAGCTCGCCGGAGAGCATCTCGCGCGCTTGACCAAATGTCTGTGCGCGTTCTTTTAAAAGTGGAATAATCTTACGGGACATTGGATGTCCTGCATCACCCAAGTGGGCGAGGAAATCTTCATCAGAAAGCGCGCGCATCCAGTGATGGTTCACTGAAAACAACTTCACTTCGTCAAAGATAGCACTTCCCTTCTGCACACGCGAGAGATCAAACGCCTCAACGAGCTCATCCTTTGAAAGATACTCGCGGTCATCGCCGGGATTCCAACCGAGGAAAGCGAGATAGTTGAGCATCGCTTCGGGCAGTATCCCCTCGTCACGATACTCGGTAATCGCTTTTGCGCCGGTGCGCTTTCCAAGCTTCTTATGATTGCTATCCATAATGAGAGGCAAGTGCCCGTACCGTGGCACCGGAAACCCTAGCGCGCGCTGGATAAGCATCTGGCGTGCCGTATTCGAAATATGGTCGCCGCCGCGGATGACATGAGTGACCCCTTCGTCCGCATCATCTACCGTAACGGCGAAATGGAAGACCGGTTCGTCAAATGAGCGAGCAATAATGAAATCTCCGAGGTCGGTGACATCGGTCGTTATTTCTCCGCGAATGACGTCGGTAAAAGTGACCGAACCGCCCGGATTCCTGAAGCGGATAACCTCTTCCCTATCCCCCGGCTTCTCCGGCTTCTCCTTCGAGACATATGCGGTATCATCGGCGACGAGCTTCTCCAGGAGTTCACGGTGTCGCGCGCGATGCTCGCTCTGACGATACTGTTCATCTATTGGGAGCTTGAGCCATGCGAGCGCTTCAAAGATGTTCGCTTCATATCCGGGTTTACTGCGGGCGATATCGGTGTCTTCTATACGCACGATAAATTTTCCGCCTTCATGTTTTGCAAAAAGGTAGGCGAAGACGGCGGTACGATAATTGCCGGCGTGGAGATAGCCGGTCGGTGAAGGAGCGAAACGAGAGACGACGTTCATCCCGTTAGAAATTACCTTTCTTTGCGCAGGTGGTTTGCTTGTGTCACTCATATCAATAGACGAGATTTCTAACGGAATTCATGATTCGTGGGAGAGCGATATCTGGAGGATTTCGTTCGCGAGAATACGCGCGGCATCTGGGTCGGTGAATCCTGCGGCGGCGGTACCCATGCGTTTTGCGAGCGCCGCATCGCCGAGAATACGTCGGACTTCCGATACAAGTACGTGGGGCGTCAGATTTCCTTCTTCGAGCACGATGGCGGCTCCGGTGCGCGCATAACCGTAGGCATTCGTGCGTTGGTCGTGGCTGACGGATTCCGGGATGGGGATGAGAATGGCCGGCTTTTTCCAGAGACCTATCTCGGCAATGCTGTTTGCTCCTGCCCGCGAGATGATGAGGTTTGCGATGCCGGCGGCACGTTGGAGTGATATTTCGGTAAGGTAATTGATCGCATGATACCGGTCCGCGTTTTTGGAATTGGTGAGAATGACCTGCGAGACCGATTCAACATTCTTGAAGTTCGCTTGGCCGGTTTGATGTATAACATTGGCGGTCAAAACCAAGTCAGGCAGAGCCGATAGTACGACTTCATTTATTTTCACTGCGCCTTGCGAACCGCCGAGAATGAGAATTGTCGGAATGTCTCTTTCAAGCCCTAAATATTGTCGTGCGCCCTCGGGCTCAATGCGCATAAGCGCCTTGCGGATGGGTATGCCGGTACGAGCGATTTTTCCGCGTACTTTTTCAGGAAAAAATGCCGCCGCACTTTCGAAAGAGATGGCTATCTTCGTTGCGAATTTTGCGGCAAGCAGATTTGCGCGGCCCGGCTTCGCGTCCGATTCATGAATGATGATGGGGATACGCAAGATGCGCGCAGCGAGCACGGTCGGCACGCTGCCGTATCCGCCCTTGCTGACCACGACATCCGGATACAAACGATAGAGCGTGACGAGCGCCGATATCGTCCCAAAAAACGTGACGAATGAGTCGCTGATGTTCAGCAGTGAAAAATACCGTCGCATCTTCCCTGCCGGTATGTAGATATAGGCGATGCCGTTCTCAAAAAGGGCTTTCTCGTCAAAAGAATTCGGTGCGAGATAATAGAGCTTTGGCTCAATAAGATGCTTCTCGCGCACAAGGTCGTCGAGCGCTTCACTGATGGCAATGATGGGATAGAAGTGCCCGCCCGTACCCCCTCCGGTGAACGCGATGGTCATATACCAAGTATACCGCACCTTCTCCGGCTAAGCTTTGCGATGAGCCGCGACATTGAGGATGAAACCGCACATGATGAGGATGGCCATGAGCGCCGTGCCGCCGTGCGAGACGAATGGGAGCGGAAGGCCGGTGAGTGGAATAATGCCAAGCATCGCGCACATATTGATGAACGCTTGAAATATGATGATGAATGAAAACCCGAGCGCGATGAGACCGCCGAAAAGGTCGCGCGAATCTCCCGCTATCACGATGCCGCGCGCTGCGAGCGCCACGAAAAGAGCGAGCAGGAACACTGCGCCGAGAAATCCGGTTTCTTCCGCGAAAACGGCGAACACGGAATCGCCGTCGGGTTCCGGCAGGTAATTGAATTTCTCTACGCTTTGTCCGAATCCCCTTCCGAGCAAACCGCCGGAACCGATGGCGATAAGCGATTGTTGTATTTGGTAGCCGCTTGACAGCGAATTAGCGGACGGGTCGATGAATGTTTTTATGCGCTCGAAAACATACGGCCGGGCGTAGGCGATAATGACGAGTCCGATGAGAGCGGTCAATGCCAGGATGCCGAAGTCGCGCCAAGGAGCGCCTGCCGCGAAGTACATCACCATACCGGTTGCGATGATGAGGAGGGTCGTCGAAGTATTCGGTTGAGCGAGCAAGAGCGCCGTCGGAATGGCAAGCATGACGATAAAAGGAACAAGACCATTCCGGTAACTGGAAAATTGCCGTGCGCGCGGGGTGAGCCACCATGCGAGCGCAAGCACGAAACCGATCTTCAGAAATTCCGACGGCTGGACCGTCGTGAAGCCGAGACTTATCCAGCGGGTGGCGCCATTTGCCTGCAGTCCGATTCCCGGTATGAATACAAGAGCGGTAAACAGAATGGCGGCTCCGTAGATATACGGCGCAAAGCGTTTTATTTGCACGAGCGGAATGGCGCGCGCGAGCAGAAGCGCCAGAAATCCGAGACCGAAGCCGAGGCCGGCCTGAAGCATGATGTCTTTCGATACGGAACTGCTTTCTCGAGCGAGAAGTCCGAGCGCTGCGGAAGAAAAAATCGCTAAGCCGGCAAGCACGATGGCAAGTACGAGCATAAAGAACATACGATCGCCGAAAGCGAACTTCTTCATCCCGTTAGAGGTAGGAAATCAGGAAAGATTTCCGTACGATTATTGATAATGGTTTTTCATACATCGACATCAAGTTCAGCATACCATCAATTATTCTACGGCCCTGACCTCTAACGGGATTCATGGCTATTTGAGAAGCGCGACGGTCATGCCGACAATGGCGCAGACGATTGAGATGATCCAGTAGCGCATCGTGACTTTATAGGAGGGCCAGCCGATGGCTTCAAAATGATGGTGCAAGGGTGCTATGCGGAACACCTTTTTTCCTCCGCGGAATTTCTTGGAAGCGACCTGGATGATATTGGAAAGGACGGTGATGACAAGCGGGAACGCGATGATGGGAAGTGCAGCAATGCCGTAGCCGTTTCCCGGTGTGTCGGTCATGAATGCAATGACGGCGAGCGTCATGGTGAGGCCCATAGTACCGGTTTCGGTCATCCAGAATCGCGCCGGCGGGATGTTGAACCAGAGGAATGCCAGTATTGCGCCCGTGAGCGTTGCGGAAAAGGCCGCGAGGTTTATTTGATTTTGGAAATATGCAATGCCGGCATACGCCATGAAGGCCGTACTGAAGACGCCGCCGGCGAGGCCGTCAATGCCGTCGATGACGCCGCCGGCATACAGGCCGAGCGTAATGACAACAAAAAGAGGAATGATAAGTGCACCAAGAGTAAAGGTTCCGTCGCCCGGAATGCCGATAGCATCAACGCCAAGCTTCGCGTAAAACCACCAGCCGATGAATAAAGAAACGAGTGTGACAAAGAGGAGTCGCGTGCGCAACCGCACGCCCCGCTCGCCCGACGGATGGATATCCAAAAGGTCGTTCACGAGGCCCATAAAGGCCCCGGCAAGCAGAGAGAAGAGCGGTATCCATGTCTGACTGCGGCTGAGGAAATCGAGTTTTTCGGTGAGCGGTACGGGGACGAGCCGTGCAAGGAGCCAGAGACCGACCGTAACGAATGTCACGCTCACCCAAATAAGAACGCCGCCCATCCTTGGTGTTGAAGTCTCGGTGCCGGTATGGACTGTCGCACGAAGCTTCTCAAATTCTGTTGCGGGCGTGCCATCAAGAGCCGTCTTGCTCGCCACTTTTTTCCACACGCGATATTTGTACAAATAATGAGTGAGGACCGGTGCAAAAAGAATTCCCACTACGAATGAGGCGGTGGCGGGAATGAATACCTTGATGATGTTTGAGGTGATCATGGTACTCAAAGGGATGCCACACCCGCGAAATGTGCGAGCGCCGCCGCCACGAGCGCCGTGCCGTCGGTGAAGCGGCTTGTCTTAGATGAGCCGAGTACGACGACCGCGATGGGATGCCCCATGCCCGCATCAAAGACGAGCGCGAGATTACCGCCGGCGAGATCGGTGTATCCGGTTTTTGAAAGCAAAAGTCGCGAGATAACGCCGACCATAGGGTCAGTGTTCAAAACCTTGATCGAAGTGCCTCCTTCCGAAACCGCTTGTGCAGAACTTTCCGTCGTTGCGAGAGCTATATCGGGCGCTCGCTCAACAAGCGCGCCGGCGAGCAGGGCGAGATCGCGCGCGGAGCCGTACCCACCGGAAATCGCAGTATTCACATCAAGCCCGCTGCCATTTACCGCGTAGGTTTGAGAAAGACCGAGTGAGGCGGCGGCGCCGGCGAGCATGTCGCTTTGCGAGAGACTTTGGCGGTCAGCAACGATTTCGGCAATAGCGGCGGCGCCGTCATTCAGAGATGCGGTTAGTGTGAGTCGGGCGAGGTCGTTCAGGGCAAATGTTTGTCCGGCATTGAATGCGTGCGGTCCGTCGAGACGGGTCGCATCAGCAGGTATCGTTATGGGCGTCGTCGGCGCAAGCTCGGAGAGCGCCGCGTACACGGTCAGAAGTTTTGTGAGGGATGCAAGCGGAAGTTGCGCATCGACGTTTTTCGCATACAAGATCTGTTTGGTCGTTAGGTCATAGACGACTGCCGCTTTTGCTTCAATAGAAACGTTAGCGAAAGCGTCGGGAGTGATGACTGTCGCCGCGACAGGCGCAGGCGTTTCTTTCGGACCAAGCGGTGTGAAAATAAAAAGTGCAAGAAATCCTGACGCAATCAAAAGTGCGATGCCGGCCTCACGCATGGAACGAGTGTGTTCGGCCAGTTTTTGCAAGTCGGATGAGTCCATAATTTATGCGGATGCTTCTGCCGCCGATTCTTCTTTGATGACCTCTTCCGCGGCGGCGCTCAGTTCTCTAGCGCGCGGAAGTTCCGTTGCATTCTTGATGCCGAGATGCGCGAGCGCTTCGGTGGTCAGGCTATACCGAATGCGACGCTTATCGCGTTCGTCTTCCCTGCCCTCGATGAGGCCGCGCATAAGGAGCGTACGAAGCGAGGTGGAAGAATTGACGCCGCGCACCCAATCTATCTCGCCGCGCGTCGTGCCGGTCTGATACGCGATGACCGCGAGCGTTTCAAGGCTTGCTTTACCAAGGTCGCGCGCGAGTTCGCTCTCGCGGAGTTTCTTCACGATGACCGAAGCTTCCGGGGCGGTGCGGAGTTCCACCTCGGTATCAGTTTCCACAACGACAACACCGCTATTTTTAAGCGAGTCCGTGAGTGCTTTCAGGACGAATGGGACTTCCGATTCTTTGATGTCTAAAAGCTTCGCTAACTGCTTTTTTTCAAGCGGTTCTCCCGAGGCGAAGAGGAGCGCGTGGGCGGCGGCGGGAGGCGTGAGCATTCCCTCTAGTATAGTCGCGCTGCTCCTCTACGGCAACGTATATCTTTGGGGATGTATCAGTGCGCTCGACAGCGTGATGGAGCATCACCTGAAAGCGCGATTACGACGACGGTACGCGAGCCAGCCGGAAATATTGGTGAACGTGTAGAGAACCAGTACGGCAATCGCTATGACCAGCAGGTCGCTATATTGAAAAGAATAGATACGAAGTATGTAGGAAGTCAGCGTAAAGGCGACGATGGGTAGAATAATATCGAGCAAGCTATTCTGAACGGTTTCTCTAATCTGAACGAATTTTTCATATATCTCCCAGAGCATCGCGAGTATGATAGTAAGAGCGAGCGCCGTAAGAAAAGATGTTCCTGCGAGAGACGGTAAAAAAGCCATAAGAATGCCAAAAAGAAAATGCGGGATGGACCAAAGATCAAATGCCCTTCCCTTCTGCCACCAATCGCGTTTTGGCCTTCTTTCAGTCGTGAGATCCATATTATCCATACCGCGGGACGGAGGTGGAAGCGGTGTGGCTGATGCGAATGTCGCCGTACGTATCGTCCTGCTGCGCGGCGACGGCGCCTTGCTTCACGAGCTCAAGGAGGGCAAGAAATGAGACGATAACCTCGACCTTTTCTTTCTGACCGCCGGCGAAATCTTTAAAGGAAAGCGTCATGGCGCTCTGCACACGCTTCGCGAGTCGGTCCATCATCTCTTCGATGGTGACAAGCGGCTTCACACGCGCTTCAGGAAGTTCCTCCACTTCTTCGCGCGCGGCAAGCACGCGCGCGAGCGCTTCGGCAAGCGCCTTTGCAGAGAGGTCACAGGACGGAGCAAAGACGACTTCCGGCGCTCGCTCCCCTTCTTCAGCCATGACGGTCCTGCCGTAGATGCGAGAAAGCTCGCGCGCCGCTTCACGCACTTTCTCATATGCCGCGAGCCGGCGCTTCAAGTCTTCAACGTCCGCGTTCTCATCCTCGGTCAGCGTCAAGTCCGGAATGAGTGATTTGGATTTGATGAGAAGCAGGGTCGCGGCTATCTGTATGAAATTTGCGGTTTCCTCCACCGGAAACGCTTCCTGCGCGCGCACATGCTGAATGTAATCCTCCGTGATACTCGCGAGCGTGAGATCGTTGACGAGGAGTTTCCGCGCCTCAATGAGGTCGAGGAGCACTTCGAACGGCCCTTCGTACGAATCGGTTTTTATGGAAAACCCTGTCTTCTGGGTTACGGTGTCCATCTATTTTGTGTCGATCTTGAGACCAAGTTCTTTCAGTTGTTTGTCGGTCAATGGTTTCGGCGCGTTCATGACCGCCGTCTGGCCGCCGCGCGTCATCGGGAATGCCTGCACTTCGCGCAGCATCGTCTCGCCGGTGAGGTTCATGATATTTCGCTCGACGCCAAGCGCGATGCCGCCGTGCGGCGGTGTGCCGTAACGGAACGCTTTCAGCATATGCCCGATGCGCTCCTGCAAATCTTCGGCGCTGAAGCCCATCACTTTGTAGACCGCTTCAAGTATCTCCGGCTTGTGCGCACGTATGGAACCGCCGCCCGACTCAAAACCGTTGCAGACAAGGTCGTATTGCGTCGTGAGTATCTCACCGATGTGCTCACCCGCGAGGAGCCACTCGATATGCTCCGGAATAGGCATCGAGAATGGATTGTGCGTGAAGGTCCATCCGCCCTCATCGGTCTTCTCAAAAAACGGGAAATTGACGACCCAGGCGTACGCGAGCACGCCCGAGAGCTTGTCGTCGTCGGTGCGCATATCGAATTTGTCGGCGCCGTACTTCTCCATCGCGTCCTTATACGAGATGCGCGGGAAAGGCTTCTGCTTGATGGTGTGTCCCATTGCTTCCACGACAGTTGTCACCATATCTTCCACCGCCGCCATAACGTCCTCCATCGTCACAAAGGACATTTCGATATCGATTTGCGTATGCTCAAATCCGCGATCGGCGCGCAGGTCTTCGTCGCGCACGGCGCGTGCTATCTGAAAGTACCGCTCAAATCCAGAGGTCATCAGAAGCTGTTTGTATTGCTGGGGCGACTGTGGAAGCGCATAGAACTTGCCGGGATTGAGCCGAGACGGGACGACGAAGTCGCGCGAGCCCTCTGGTGTGGATTCGGTAAGGAGTGGTGTCTCTATCTCAGTGAAATCGTGAGAGAAAAGGTATTCGCGGCAACGGCGGATGAATTCGCTCCTGACCTTCATATTCTTCTGCATCCGCTTGGAACGGAGATCGATGTAGCGATATTCTGCGCGTACGCTTTCGTCTATCCCGCTTGTATCATTTGAAATATCAAAAGGCATGGCATCTGATGGATTCAAAATTTCAATGGCTTTAATTTCGAGCTCGATGTCGCCATTCTGTCGGTCGGCTTGTGCATTTTTTTCCGGGCGCTTGTTCACGACGCCCTCTACGCGGATAACGTACTCATTTCGGATATCTTTCGCGATTTCCATAGCGGGACTTCCCGGCAAAACGACGCCCTGCACGAGTCCGCTTCGGTCGCGGAAATCAAAAAAGACCATTTTCCCCTGGTCGCGGCGGACATCCACCCAGCCCGAAATACTGACGGTTTTCCCGATATGCTCCCCCAACTTCCCGATAAGCGTTCGTTCCATATACCCTATAAATTACCACATATAAAAATAAAAGCCGTCCACCTGGTGGTGCGACGGCTTTTTGAATAGGTGGCGCGTCAGAATGGTCTCCAACTCTCACGCGCGCTTTGGACCCCAGTACAGGTACGATCGCTTCTCAAGCAAATCAACAAGGGCTGAGACGGCCCCAGTTAGCGAACCTGTCCGAAGAACTTGTTATCAACCCTTGGCATGCCGCGAGCAACTTCCGGAAGTCGTCCACAACACACGTTTGGATAGTGCCAGCTTCTATTAACCCTCCCGCTAGTAAGGGATAGCTTTAAACCACAGGGAATACATGTCCATTGCAGGACGATGACCCCGTTGTCGGCCCAAGTCCGAAATCAATCTATCACTGTTTGTTATTTACGCAACACCAATCGCTTTTCGCACCTGCTCCATCTTCGCCTCGCTGATGGCGCGGGCTTCTTGTTTCCCCCGCGCGAGCACGTCATCCACGATGGCGGAGTCCTGTTTGAGTTCTTCATACTTCGCCCGCATCGGCGCGAGATAGCGTTCCAAATCTTCAATGAGCGTTTCTTTCAGTGCTTTGTAGTTGCCCTTGTGCTGGTCGTAGACATTGACGAGTTCCGACTCGCTCCGGACGAGCTTGTGGATTTGAAATACGTTTTCTGGGCGCCCGCCCGAAGAATCCGTCACGATGCCCATCACGGCTTTTACGAGCTCGTCGTGCGACGCAAAAAGAGGAATGACATTCCGATAGCTCTTGCTCATTTTCTGGCCATCGGTGCCGGGCACGATGGCGACGTCCGGCATAATGTACGGCTCCGGAAGTTTAAAAACGTCGGTCTTGAAGACGCGATTAAATTTCTCGGCAGTATCGCGCGCGTATTCGATGTGCTGTTTCTGGTCGGCGCCCACCGGCACGATTGAAGCATCGTAGAGGAGGATGTCGGCCGCCATGAGCATCGGGTAATTGAACGTCCCGACACTTATCTCTTTGCTTTTTGCCTCAGCGTCTTTGAAAGCATGCGCACGCATGAGGTACGGCATTGTGGTGATGGTGTCAAAAATCCAACAAAGTTCGGTGTGGGCGGGTATGTCCGACTGCTTGAAAAAGGTGACCGCTTCCGGGTCGAGACCGATAGCGATGTACGCCATCACTATCTCGCGCGTGCGCCGGCGCATCTCCTCGGCATCCTGGATAGTATTGAGGGCGTGATAGTCGGCGACGAAGATAAACGGGCGATACTTCCCTGCCTGACCGGCAGGCAGGCCTTCTTTGGTGAGGTCAACGAACTGGCGCATCGCGCCGAAATAGTTGCCGATATGCAGGTCGCCGGTCGGCTTCACGCCGGAGACCAGAACGAGCTTTGAATCAGCCATATGTTGTAAGATACCATACGTTGACAGCCCTGCGCAGGGCGCTACGGTTAGGGCGGGAGGCAAGATTTTCTACGGAGGTCTTACCATGTACAGGAATGAGCTCGAAGAGTTTAGCGCCGCACAAAAAGCGGCTATGGATGCGATGGGAATCGCATTCACAACCGCTTTTTTTATCGGCATATGGCCGGTAGTCGGAATTTCATTCTGGCTTCGTGCCATGAACCCCCGCCCCTGACGGGGGTTTTCATTTCTGTGCGTAACGCTCGCAAATTTTCTTCATCAGACCTGGACCCTCGAAGACCATCCCCGAGACGAGTTGAATGAGGTCGGCACCTGCCGCAAATTTTTCCATCGCCTGCTCGGGAGTGAAGATACCGCCGGTACCGATGATAGTGAACCGCGTGCCGTACTTCTCGCGGGTCTTCTTGATGAGCTCATTGCTGAGCTTGAATGTTGGCGCGCCGGAGAGTCCCCCGCGGAATTCTTTTGGGGCATCTTCTGGGTGTTTGAGATGGCTGTAGTCTTTATTGAGATTCCCAATGATGACGCCCTGTATCGCATTCTTGTCGGCGATATCGAGAAGCTCCGCAAATTGCTCCCATGGAATATTGATAGGCATCTTCAGATACACCGGCTTTGTGCACGGTACTTCGCGTAGACGCGGCAAGAGACGCGCGAGAAGTGCCGGCTCAATAAATGTCTCGCCGGTATATGAATTCGGGCAAGAAATGTTGATGGTGTAGTAGTCGCCGATGTGCGCAGCATTCAATTTCTTAAACGACTCGACATAGTCATGTATCCCCGCTTCAACATCAGTAGCCGCCGCTTGTTCGTTCGTGCGTGCGATAGAGATGCCAATAACGAAGCCGGGTATGCGCGGCGTGCGCTTCAGCTTCGCAATGAGTGCATCCACACCATGATTGCGCAGGCCCTTGTATACCACGAGACTTTTGTTGCGGATGAGCCGTGTCATTCGCGGGCGCGGATTGCCTTCGCACGGATGGGCAGTCGTCGAACCTATTTCTTCTCCGCCGAATGAGAGCGACGACAGTATCCGCGTGAGCCGTCCGTCCGCGTCAAATCCGGCTGAGAGTAGGACCGGAGTGCGGTAAGTAGTGCCGTCCACTGTTTTGCTGATATCGACGCCGCGATATCCGTAGATGAGGGCGAAGAGTTTTCGAGCAGGCCAAAATCGCCCCGCCATCTCGCCGACCGCGACGAATACCTCGTGTACAGAATCCGGGCTTAATTTGAACAACATCGGCTTGAGCACGCGACGATACAGGAAATCCATACGGGCACGATACCACGCGGGAAATGAGCTTAGCGGCTTTTTTGGGCTTTTTTTACGATTTTCTTCACGGTCTTTTTACTGTGAGCGAGCACACGCTTCCCCACTACCTTTGCACGTGATGCGCTTTTACGTGCGGTTTTCTGCGCCTCCTGCGCGACCAATTTCCAATTTGATTTCAGTTCTGATGCAGCGCGTTTGAGGTCGGCTTTATTAACCGAACGAAGTCCGCGATAGGTGCTAATGACACTATCAACGACTTTTTCGACTTTCTTCGGGTCGACTTTCTCGAGCTGTTTTGCTTCCCGCACGACCTCTTTCTTCAGATCATTCGCCCATTTCGCGACAATCTTGCGATGTTTCTTTGCTGATTTACTAGCATAGAAATAGTAGCCCGCGGCCGCGGCGGCACCGGCAGCAGCCAATCCTGCTCCAATTTCCACCGCAATTTTTCCCTTACTCGTCTTTTTTGTTTTTGCCATATGAGTATCAATAAGTGATTAAGATTTCTTTTTCGTCCGCTTCCCTGTCTTTGCCAAAAAACCGAACAATGATTTCAGACGACCTTCGCCGTGCCGGATATCAGTGCGCATCTCTGCAATATCCTGCCGTACCATGTCGCTTTCGAGCGCAACCTGTTCTGAAACGTGTTCAATATTTTTCAGTACCCGTTGTAACCGCCAGAGGACGTATGCCGTAAAGAAAGCGAGCACAACGACCGCAACGGTCGTCACGAAAAAGAAAATGTCCATCTTCAGGAATTCGTCCATACGTAAAACTATAGCAGAAAAATAGGAAACTGATATACTCGCTCGTATTGCGTCGGTGGCGGAGTGGTCAATCGCAACAGGCTGTAAACCTGTCGGGCATAGCCCTACGAAGGTTCGAATCCTTCCCGGCGCACAGATTTATTTCAAAACGAGGATGAGGACGCCTTGCTTCCCTTTGCGCACCAACGCATAGCCGTGCGTGAGGTCTCCCGGATAAATTTTCTGGTCGGGGTCTTCAATGGTCTGACCCGAAAGCGTGATGCCCTTCCCGAGAATGAGGCGCCGTGCATCGCTCTTGGATGATGCCATGCCGCCTGCAACAAGCGCCTCAGAGAGCGAAGAACCGTCCGCGACATCTTTCCGCGAAAGGATAACCGACGGCGCCTCGGCGAGCGCAACGGCAAGTGCATCGCGAGAAAGTTCGTGAAAAGGCGTATCGCCGAAAAGCGCGTCAGTCGCGGCCGCCGCTCCGGCGGTCTCTGCGGGGCCGTGCACTATTTCGGTCACGAGCCGCGCGAGCGTTTCTTGCGCCTGGCGTTCTCCCGGATTGCGCTTGTGCAGTTCCATAAGCGCATCGATCTCATTGACGGGTAGAAATGTATACACCTTCAGATATTTCTCAATGCCCGCGTCGGGAAGCTGTATCCAGAACTGGTAGAAACGGAACGGCGAAGTCTTCTTCGCGTCAAGCCATACTGCATTGCCCTCGCTTTTGCCGAACTTCTTTCCGGTAGTATCAGTGACGAGCGGCATGCCTAGCGCGTACACTTGTTTGCCGAGGCGCTTGCGGATGAGGTCGACGCCCGAAAGGATGTTCGTCCACTGATCGGAACCGCCGATTTGGAGGTCGACGCCGTATTTCTCATTCAACGTCAGGTAGTCGAGTGCCTGAAGGAGTGCGTACGTGAATTCGGTATACGAAATGCTTTCGTCCGGCGTATCGAGGCGCTTTTTTATAATGTCGCGTTTGATGAGATCGTTCACCATGAAGTGCTTACCGATGTCGCGGAGGAATGGCACGAGCTTCACACTCATGAGCCAATCCGCGTTATCAACCATTTTGAATGATGTGCCGCCGAGGATTTTCTTCAACTGCGTCTTGAGTGCTTTCGTATTTGCGGCGACAATCTTCTCTTCGAGCATCGGGCGTTCACCCTTCTCTTTCGGGTCGCCTATCATGCCGGTTCCGCCTCCGACAAGAAACACGAGATTATTGCCTGCATCACCGAGTCGCTTCATGAAGAGCACGACCGCAAGATTCCCCACTTGGATGGAATCGGATGTGGGGTCAATGCCGAGGTATGCGGTCCTTTGCGAGGAAAGGATTTTATCTATCGGGGCGGAGAAATGCTCGACAAGCCCGCGCGCCTTCAACTCTTCTGCAAGTGTCATGTTCAAAAATATACCACGGAATGTGGGACAAGGTGACTCCTTACGGAGTAAGGTGTCACCTTGTTACCGAGCGAGGAAAAAGAGCCCGATGGCAGGCGCCGAGAACCACCACCAGAAGTATGCTTTCGGCGCGAAAAGCAGGTCGATGGCGGGTGTGAAGCGGTATATGTCTGCGACCGGGAACACTTGATATGCAAGCGCGATAAGAAAGGCAGCAGCAAAGAATGAGAGCGCAACGAGCCCAAAGATACCGATATAGAGGAAATCAGAAACAACAACTCGTCGCAGAATGATGAAGAAGAGGAAGGAAAGACCGAGATACAGACCGGCATGTGCGAGAAGTGCAGTTAGCGCCGGTGCTGTTGGCAGGTACGACAAATACGGGAACATCACATAGAGCGCATATGCGCAGTAGAACGCGAGAAGTACCGAGACGAGCTGGCCGCGGCCGATATACCACGCGTACAGGAAGAAAATAGCAACCAGTATAAGGATGATGAGAAAATCGCTC
>JANLIU010000047.1 GCA_024654305.1 Candidatus Parcubacteria bacterium | reverse complement strand
CGCGATATATTTCGTGTCCACACCTTCCCTCGCGAACATTGCAAGGATGTCCTCACCGTAACGATCTTTCCCCACGTTTGAAACGAAAGCCGATGAGAGACCGAGACGCGAAGCTGCGACCGCCGCGTTTGCCGCGTTGCCCACGCCTGGGAGGAGGACAGAGAAATCGTACGGTATCTTATCGCCCCATTTCATTGAGATGGTGCAGTTCTCGTGACTAATGTCGCAATTGATGTGCGCGTCTTTGAGCCGGATGAATTCGTCAACCGTGGTGTCGCCGATAGCTATGAAATCCATAGGTGACATTTTAGCATGCTCCGCGGGGCAGGTGATTTTTGCGGTACGCCGTATTTTTCTGCTGAAAAATCGGCTCGCTCTCGCGCCGACGCGCTCCGAGAGCCCGAAAAATCACCTGTCCCGCTCCGCTGCGTGCTAAAATTGAGGGCATGACCGATCTCGTTGCGATTGCACGTTCACTTATGGCGCCGGGCAAGGGCATCCTCGCCGCTGACGAAAGCGTGCACACGGCGACCGCGCGTCTCGCGGATTACGGTATTTCCACGAGCGCCGATATGCGCCGGCAGTTCCGCGATCTTTTCATCGGAGCGGAAGGCATAGAGCAATATCTTTCCGGCATCATACTTTTTTCCGAGACACTTTTGCAAAAAGGGAGCGATAAGAAATTATTTCCCAAATCGCTCGTGGCGCGCGGCATTTTCCCGGGAATAAAAGTGGACCTCGGCACTGAGCCATTTCCCGAGAGCTCGCACGAGCTCATCACCCAAGGACTTTTGGACCTTCCCGAGCGGCTGATGCAATACAAAAAGCAGGGCGCGGTCTTCACTAAGTGGCGCGCAGTCATTCGTATTGACGGCGATGACTTGCCCACCAACGTCGCGTTGCATGAGAACGCAAAGCGTCTTGCGAGTTATGCGAAAGAAGTGCAATCCGCAGGCCTTGTTCCTATCCTTGAACCGGAAATCCTGCTTGAAGGAAAACACAGCCGCATACGGGCGCGCGCAGTCATCGAGGAAATGTTTCAGACGCTTTTCTCCGTACTTGCGGAACACTCGGTTGACCGCGCAAGCATCATTGTGAAGACTTCGATGGCGCTTTCGGGTAGCGCAAGCGGCAAAAAGGATACGCCCGAAGAAGTCGCGGAAGACACGGTTGCCGCACTCGTCGCAAGCGTCCCACCACAGGTGGCGGGTATCGTGTTCCTTTCGGGCGGGCAGACGCCGGATCAAGCCACGGCAAATCTGGCGGCGATAACACGGCGCGCCAACGAAGCTGGCGCGCCGTGGCCGCTCACGTTCTCCTTTGCACGGGCTCTTCAAGACGAAGCTCTTGAGGTGTGGAAAGGGAAGGAAGAAAATGTTCCCGCCGCCCGCTCGGCTTTCCTCGCACGCCTTGCCAAGGTTTCCGCCGCCCTCAGCTCCATGTAGGACCTCGGAGGTCCTACATTAGTATTCGAGAATAAGAGAATCAACAGTAGAATCCAATGATCTTTCCGCACTCCTCAGATACTCCTTGAGTGCCTCCTGATAATTTCCAAGTGCATCTTTGAACAAATCTTCAGTAAGAATAGATGGAAAATTCTTTTTACCGCAATAATCGA